>CAMFLK010000228.1 GCA_945957135.1 uncultured Rhodospirillales bacterium | reverse complement strand
CGTTTCTCTGGTCGGCTGAAAGAGGCCGTTTCTCCGGCCCGGCCTTCCACCCGAAAGGCGTCGCGCGCAGGCGGGGTCAAGGCTCTTGAGCAAGCATGCCCAGGACGCCGCCGAGCACGGCGCCACGCTCGAAAAGGACGGACGTAATCAGCCCGCCGGCACCCGCCGGCTGGCCGCCACCCCGTCCGCCACGGCGGCGCAGAGTTGGGCGTGGAGATGGGCGT
This sequence comes from uncultured Rhodospirillales bacterium, assembly GCA_945957135.1. Taxonomy (GTDB): domain Bacteria; phylum Pseudomonadota; class Alphaproteobacteria; order Acetobacterales; family Acetobacteraceae; genus CAMFLK01. The sequence goes on along the minus strand of CAMFLK010000228.1, from coordinate 6,798 downwards.
TGGCGGCCACGGTGTCGCCGGCCTCGCGCGGGTCGCCGCCGCTGGGGTCGGTGGCGTGGCCGCCGGCCTCGCGCACGATCAGCAGCCCGGCCGCGATGTCCCACGGCTTCAGGCCGAGTTCCCAGAACCCCTCGTAGCGCCCGGCCGCCACCCAGGCGAGGTCGAGCGCCGCGGCGCCGAAGCGGCGGATGCCCGCCACCTGCGGCATCAGCGTGCCCAACGTGCGGGCGAAGGCGAGGCGGTTGGCCGGGCTGACCGCGGCGAAGGGAATGCCGGTGGCGAACATGCTCTCGCGCAGGTCGCGCCGAGCGGAGACGCGCAGGCGGCGCTCGTTGAGGAAGGCGCCGCCGCCCTTCTCGGCCCAGAACATCTCGTCGGCGGCGGGGGCATAGACCAGCCCGGCGGCGGTCTCGATCGTGCCGTCGGACAGGCGGCGTTCCAGCCCGATGCTGATCGCCCAGTGGGGGATGCCGTGCAGGAAGTTCGACGTGCCGTCGAGCGGATCGACCACCCAGCGCCAGGTCCAGTTGTCGCCGCCGGAGGCGCCGGATTCCTCCATCAGGAAGGCATAGCCCGGCCGCGCCTTGGTGAGGTCGTCGCGCAGGGTCTGCTCGGCGCGCAGATCGGCCTGGGAGACGAAGTCGCCCGGCCCCTTCACGCTGACCTGGAGCTGCTCCACCTCGTTGAAGTCACGCAGCAGCCGCTTCGCCGCGCGATGGGCGGCGTTCTGCATGATCGTCATGTGGGGGGACAGGCGCATGGCCATGGGAGGTCAGCCTTTGAAGCGCTCGACGTAGCTGCCATCCTCGGTGCGGACCACGATCTTCTCGCCGCTCTCGATGAACGGCGGCACGGAGGTCTTCACGCCGTTGGACAGCACGGCCGGCTTGTAGGAGCTGGCGGCGGTCTGGCCCTTCACCACCGGGTCGGCCTCGACGATCTGCAGGATCACGGTGGCCGGCAGGTGGATGCCCACGGCCTCGCCCTCCACCAGATCGACCTCGACGGTCATGTTGTCCTGGAGGAACGGGGCCTGGTCGCCGAGCAGGGTGGTGGGGACGAGGAACTGCTCGAAGGTTTCCGGGTCCATCAGCACCAGATTGTCGCCGTCGGTGTAGGAGTAGCCGTATTCGCGGTTGTCCGTCTGAAGCCGCTCCACGGTGTCGGCGGTGCGCCAGCGCTCGTTGGTCTTGTTGCCGGTCTTGAGGTTGCGCATCTCCACCTGGATGAAGGCGCCGCCCTTGCCGGGGGTGATGATCTGCTGCTTCAGCACGGTCCAGCGCTGGCCGTCATGCTCGAGCACCTGACCGGCACGGATCAGGTTCGCCTGCTGCTTCATCGGAGTCTCGCGAATGGGGATGTCAAGGAACGGAAAGGTGGCGGGCTTCTAGACCGAAGGGGGTGGCTCGGCAAGCGCGCGGGGGATGCCGGCGGGGTCGCGGACCTGCGTGCCGTCCAGGTAGTCCGGCCCGATCGGCACCTTGCCGTGGCCGCCGGGAATGTCGAGCACGTAGGTCGGCCAGGCGAGGCCGGTGACGCGGCCGCGCAGATCGGCGAGCAGGCGGCGGCCCTCGGCGATGGGCACGTGGAAGCGCGCGGTGCCCGGCGCGGGGTCGAGCTGGTGCAGGTAGTAGGGCTTCACGCGGGCGGCGAGCATGGCGCGGAACAGGGCTTCCAGCGCCGGCGCGCTGTCGTTCACCCCGCGCAGCAGCACGGACTGGCCGAGCACGGGAATGCCGCGGCGCTGGACAAGGCGCAGGGCGGCGCGCGCCGCCGGGGTGAACTCGCGCGCGTGGTTGGCGTGCAGCACCAGGAACAGCGGTTTGTCCGTGTCCATGCAATCGGCCAGCGCGTCGGTGAGCCGGCCGGGGTCGGCGACGGGCACGCGGCTGTGGATGCGCAGCGTCTGGACATGGGGAATGGCGGCGAGGCGGGCGAGGATGGCGCCGAGCCGGCGGGGGGAGAGCATCAGCGGGTCGCCGCCGGTCAGGATCACCTCGCTGATCGCGGGGTGGGCGTGCAGCCAGGCGAAGGCGGCGTCCAGCTCGGCCTCGCTGAGCAGGCCGCCATCCGGGCCCACATGTTCGCGGCGGAAGCAGAAGCGGCAATAGACCGGGCAGACCAGCAGCGGCTTGAGCAGGGCACGGTCGGCGTAGCGATGCACGATGCCGCGCACCGGGCTCAGCGCGTCGTCGCCGATCGGGTCGGCGCGCTCGTGATCGGCGGTGATGAGCTCGGCGGGGGAGGGGATGAACTGGCGGCCGATCGGGTCGTCCGGCGCCTCGATCAGGTCGCGCAGGGCGGGGGGCAGGGCGATGGCGTAGCGGGATTCGACCTCGGCCAGCGCCCCGGCCTGCTCCGCCGGGACCAGCCCGGCGCGCAGCAGGGCGGCGGGGGAGCGCAGCGTCTGGTCAGGAGGAAGGGTGTCGGGCATGGTCCGGCGCCGTTTAGGGATGTGCGGCGGAAAGGACAATCGCGCATGGCATATGGCTACGTTGTCGCGGACGTGTTCACCGGCCGTGCCTTCGGCGGCAACCCGCTGGCGGTGTTTCCCGATGCGGCGGGGCTGACGGCCGGGCAGATGCAGGGGCTGGCCAAGGAGCTGAACCTGTCGGAGACCACCTTCGTCACGCCGGGCAGCGCGCCGGGCCATTTCCGCGTGCGCATCTTCACGCCGGGCGCCGAACTGCCCTTCGCCGGCCATCCCACCATCGGCACGGCGCTGGTGCTGAAATCGCTCGGCCGCGCCGCGGAGGCGGTGGTGCTGGAGGAGGGGATCGGCCCGGTGCGGGTGGCGCTCGGCGAGGGGGAGGCGACGTTCTTCCTGCAGGGCGCGCCGGAGCAGCGGGATTGTCCGCTTTCGCCGGCGGAGCTGGCCGCATTGCTCGGCGGGAAGGCGGGCGAGGCGTGGCAGGCGGGGTATGGCACGGCCTTCGTGCTCGTGAAGCTGGCCGACCGCGCTGCGGTGGCCGCGGCGCGGCTGCGGCGCGATCTGTGGGAGCAGGCGGCCGGCGGGCTGTGGGGGCATGGCGTGCTGGCCTTCGCCGAGACCGCGCCGGGGCACGTGCATGCCCGCATGTTCGCCCCCGATCTCGGCATGGGCGAGGACCCCGCCACCGGCTCCGCCGCCGCGGCGCTGGTGGGCAGCCTGCCCGGCCCGGCCGAGGGCACGGCGCGGCTGACCATCACCCAGGGCGTGGAGATGGGCCGGCCCAGCACCATCCTGGCCACCGCCACGCGCGAGGGCGGCGCGGTGACGGAAGTCTCGATCGGCGGCGGGGCGGTGATCGTCGCCGAGGGCCGCTTCACCCGCCTGCCGTGACCCGCCCCGCTTGGCATCCGGACAGCCTGGCCGACCGGCTGCCCTTCCTGCGCCGGCGCGGCCTGCTGACTCAGGGGACCCGCGCCTTCTTCACGGGGCACGGCTTCACCGAGGTGGAAACGCCCTATGCCGTCGCGGCGCCGGGCGAGGAGGTGCATCTCGCCACCTTCCGCACCGAGCAGGTCTGGCCGGACGGGCGGCGGCGGCCGCTGTGGCTGCACACCAGCCCGGAATTCGCCATGAAGCGCCTGCTGGTGGCCGGCGCCGGGCCGATTTTCCAGTTGGCGCGGGTGTGGCGGAACAACGAGGGCAGCGATCTGCACCGCGCCGAGTTCACCATGCTGGAATGGTATGCGCCCGGGCTGGGCATGGCCGGCCTGATGGACCAGACGGAGGCCCTGCTGCGCGCCGTGCTGCCGCCCCGCGTGACCTGCCGGGGGGTGACCACCGACCTCGCGCGTTTCGAGCGGCTGACCCTGGCCGAGGCCTTCGCCCGCCATGTCGGCGCCGATCTGCTGGGCACCGCCGGCGATGCCGCCGCCCTCGCCGCCCAGGCCGGCACGCGGCTGCGCGAGGGCGAGGATTGGGAGGATTTGTTCTTCCGCCTGCTGCTGGAACGGGTGGAGCCGCATCTCGGCCGCGACCGCCCCACCTTCCTCACCCATTTCCCCGCCGCCCAGGCCGCCCTGGCCCGCCGCGACCCGGCCGATCCGCGCGTCGCCGAACGGTTCGAGCTGTTCGTCTGCGGCATGGAACTGGCGAACGCCTTCGTGGAACTCACCGACGAAGCCGAGCAGCGCGCCCGCTTCCTTGACGACCGCGCCCGCCGCCACAAGCTGTACGGCGGCGAGGACTGGAATCTGGACGAGGATTTCCTCGCCGCCCTGGCGCTGGGCATGCCCGAAGCCGCGGGCATCGCGCTCGGCTTCGACCGTCTGGCGATGATCGCCGCCGGCGCCGATCGCATTTCGCAAGTGCAGTGGCTGGCATGAAGGGTGCTTGAGCGGCCCGACCGAGTTGGAGTTTGCGATGCGACCGCTTTTTGCCATTCCCGCCGTCCTGGCCCTCGCCGCCTGCGTCGATACGCTGGCCCAGCGCGAGGCCGCGCTGGCGCCCACGATCGGCATGACCGAGAGCCAGCTTGTCCAGGCGCTGGGCGTGCCCAGCCGCGCCATCGACGCGGACGGCAAGCGGTTCCTCGCCTATCGCGACCAGCAGATCCAGGTGGTGCCGGGCACGATGATGTGGGGCGGCTGGGGCTACCCCTGGGGCTATGGCGGCGGCTTCCCGCCGGAGGTGATCACGCGCGTGTGCGAGACCACCTTCACCCTGGTCGATGGCAAGGTGCAGGGCTTCACCCTGCGCGGGAATTCCTGCTGATCAGCCGGCCAGCGCCGCCTCGCCATCCAGCGCCACCGCCACGGCGTGCACGGTCGCGGCGATGCGCACCCCCGCCTGGATCTGCTCGCGCGACAGCCCGGCCTCGCGCACCACTTTCTCGTGCGCCTCCATGCACATGCCGCAGCCGTTCACGGCGGAGACGGCGAGGGACCACAATTCGAAATCGACCTTCTCCACGCCGGGCCGGCCGATGACGGTCATGCGCAGCTTGGCCGGCATGGTGGCGTATTCGCCGCCGACCAGGTGGCTGAAGCGGTAGTAGATGTTGTTCATGCCCATGATCGCCGCGGCCGCCTTGGCGGCGGTCAGGGCCTCGGGCGAGAGCTGGGCGGCGAATTCGCCGACCACCGCGCGCGTGACCTCCGCGTTGCGCGAGGCGATGGCGGCGGCGACGAAGGTGCCGGCGCGCTGCTGCCTGCTCAGCACCTCCTCCATGGCCAGCGAGGAGAGGTTCAGCCGCAGGTCCTTGGCGTAGTCGGGCAGGGCGCTCTTGAGCGCTTCGAGAGACATGATGGGGATTCCCAAAAAGGAAGGGCCAGGGACGGCGCCCCTGGCCCCGCATTCGGTCGAAGGAAAAAGGGTCAGGCGGCCTTGAGGTGCTCGTCGCCCTTGTTCCAGTTGCACGGGCACAGCTCGTCGCTCTGCAGCGCGTCGAGCACCCGCATCACCTCGGCCGGGTTGCGGCCCACCGAGAGGTCGTTCACCGAGGCGAAGCGCACGATGCCGTCGGGATCGACGATGAAGGTGGCGCGCAGGGCCACGCCTTCCTTCTTGTCGAGAATGCCGCAGCCGGCGGACAGCTCGCGCTTGATGTCGGCCAGCATCGGGATCGGCAGGGCACGCAGGTCGTCGTGATGCAGGCGCCAGTTCAGATGGACGAACTCGCTGTCGGTGGACACGCCATAGACCACCGCGTCACGGTCGGCGAAGTCGGCGGCCAGCTTGCCGAAGGCGGCGATTTCGGTGGGGCAGACGAAGGTGAAGTCCTTCGGCCAGAAGAACACGATCTTCCACTTGCCGGCGTCGCTCGCCCCGGTGATCTCGGTGAAGGCGGAGGCCAGCTTCAGCCCCTCGGCGCCGCCCTTCACGGCGGTGAGGGAGAATTCGGGGAAGGTATCACCAACGGTCAGCATGACGGCTCTTTCCTTGCTTGCTTCGTGCTGCATTGCAGCGCGGAACGGAGCATGCTGCGATGCAGCAGGGAATGCCAATGCAAAGTTTCGACGGCGTTGATCGATTGACCCGATGAAAACGCATGGGATCGGGCTTGGCAGGGCATTCCGGCCGAAGCAAATGAATGACTCCGCCCGTTTCGATTGGCCGTTTCGATGATCCCCCTGCCGACCCCCCAGCAGCTCCGCTACCTCCTGGCCCTCGCCGAGCACCAGCATTTCGGCCGCGCCGCCGATGCCTGCGCGGTGACCCAGTCCACCCTGTCCGCCGGAATCATCGCGCTGGAACGCCAGCTTGCCACCTCGATCCTCGATCGCGACTCCGGCAAGCGGGTGGTGTTCACCGAGGTGGGGCGGGAGCTGGTGGCCCGGGCGCGCGAGGCGATCACCGCCCTCGGCGCGGTGGTGGAGGCGGCGACGGCCGCCCGCGCGCCGATGAGCGGGAAGCTGCGCCTGGGCATCATCCCCACGCTCGGCCCGTTCCTGCTGCCCCGGCTGATGCCGGCGCTGCGCCAGGCCTTCCCCAAGCTGCGGCTCTATCTGCTGGAAGACCTCACGGACCGTCTGGTGGAGCGGCTGCGCGCCAACCGGCTCGACGCCATCCTGCTCGGCCTGCCCTGCGCCTGCGGGGGTGCGGACGTGATGCCGCTGCTGCGCGAGGAATTCCTCGCCGCCCTGCCGCCCGGCCACCATCTGGCGCGGCTGGAGGAAATCCCGCCCGCGCTGCTGGCCACCGAGCGGCTGCTGCTGCTGGAGGAGGGGCATTGCCTGCGCGACCAGGCGCTGGACATCTGCGGCTTCGCGCGCGGCACCGGACCCGAGGAGGCCGACGGTTTCGCCGCCACCTCCCTGCACACGCTGGTGCAGATGGTCGCCGGCGGGCTGGGTATCACCGTGCTGCCG
>CAMFLK010000227.1 GCA_945957135.1 uncultured Rhodospirillales bacterium | reverse complement strand
GGCTGGTGGTCGGCCGCCCCATCACCGCCGCCGCCGATCCCGCCGCCGCGGCCGCGGCCGTCGCCGCCGAGCTCGCCGGCGCGTAGCGCGCCGATCAGGCGCCCCAGGCCGGGAACGGGTCGTTGAGACCGCGATGGGCGGCGGCATCGAACCGCCGCACCCGCTCGGGGCCGACGAGGCAGGCATCGAGCGCCGCGCGGATGGCGGCCTCGTCCATCTCCGTGCCGATGAACACGAGTTCCTGGCGCCGGTCGCCCCACACCTCGTGCCAGTGGCCCGCGACCATGCGCCGCCAGTCCGGCTGATCCGGCCATTGCGCCGGGGGAACCGCCGCCCACCACCGCCCCAGCGGGGAGGTGCGCGCGATGGCGCCGGCCAGCGAGAACTCACCCGCCCAGTCCGGCCGGGTGGCGAGCCAGAAATGGCCCTTGGCGCGGATCAGCCCCGGCCAGGTCCGGGCGATGAAGGCGCTGAACTTCTCCGGATGGAAGGGCCGCCGCGCGCGATAGACGAAGCTGCCGATGCCGTATTCCTCGGTCTCCGGCACATGGTCCTTGAAGCCGTGGAGCTCCTTGAACCACAGCGGGTGGTGCTCGGCCTTCTCCTCGCTGAAGAAGCCGGTGTCGAGCACCTCCGCGAGCGGCACCCGGCCGAAATCCGCCTCGACGATGCGCGCGTCGGCGTTCAGGGCCATCACCACCTGGCGCACCTGCGCCCGCTTCTCGGCGGACACCTCGGACACCTTGTTGATGACGATCACGTCGGCGAACTCGATCTGCTCCACCAGCAGATCGACGAGCGTGCGCTCGTCGCCCTCGCCCGCGGTCTCGCCGCGATCGCGCAGGAAGTCGGCGGAGCCGTAGTCGGCGAGCAGGCTGGCGGCGTCCACCACCGTCACCATCGTGTCGAGGCGGGCGATGTCGGACAGGCTGTCGCCGTTCTCGTCGCGGAAGGAGAAGGTGCTCGCCACCGGCAGCGGTTCGGCGATGCCGGTGCCCTCGATCAGCAGGTAGTCGAACCGGCCGTCGCGGCTCAGCCGGCGCACCTCCACCAGCAGGTCGTCGCGCAGGGTGCAGCAGATGCAGCCATTGGTCATCTCCACCAGCTTCTCGTCGGTGCGGGAGAGATCGGCCCCGCCCCCGCGCACCAGGTCGGCGTCGATGTTCACCTCGCTCATGTCGTTGACGATGACGGCGACCCGGCGGCCCTCGCGGTTGTTGAGGACGTGGTTGAGCAGCGTGGTCTTCCCGGCGCCCAGGAAGCCCGAGAGAACGGTGACGGGCAGCCGGCCGTCGGGGAGCGGCATCGTGAGCCTCAGTATTAGAATGTTATAACGTATCATTTCTAGAGGCCGCCCCGCTTGCCTGTCAATGCCGGATGCCGCCCGGCCGGCTCGCCGGCATGGCATTTGTGCGGTAAACGCAGCCGATGTTCCGCGAACCGCTGCCCGCCCGATGATCCGCGTCAAGATCTGCGGACTGACCGACGCCGCCGGATTCGACGCGGCGGTGGAGGCCGGCGTGGAATGGGTCGGATTCAACTTTTTCCCGCCCTCGCCGCGATATGTGACACCCCCCCAGGCCGCGGCGTTGGCCGCGCGGGCACCCGGCGGGCCGGGGCGGGTGGGGCTGTTCGTCGATCCCGCGCCGGAGCAGGTCGCGGCGGTGCTGGCGGCGGTGCCGCTCGATATTCTGCAGCTCTACACGGCACCGGCGCGGGCGGCGGAGCTGGGGCGGCGGTTCGCCCTGCCGGTGTGGCTGCCGGTGCATGTCGCGGGGCCGGGGGATCTGCCGGCGGCGGCGGAGGGGGCGGCGGCGCTGCTGATGGAGCCGCGCCCGCCGGAGGGGGCGACGCGGCCGGGCGGCAACGCGGCGATGTTCGACTGGTCGGTGCTGGCGGGATGGCAGGCGCCGGCGCCGTGGCTGCTGGCGGGGGGGCTGACGCCGGCGAATGTGGGGGCGGCCATCCGCGCGTCCGGCGCGCCGGCGGTGGATGTCTCGTCGGGGGTGGAGGTGCGGCGCGGGGTGAAGGACCCGGCGCTGATCCGTGCCTTCGTGGCCGCCGCGCGGGCATGATCCCGCGCCCCGCCCGGGAGGACGACGCCGCGGCGATCGGCCGCGTGCATGTGCAGGCCTGGCGCGAGACCTATCCCGGCCTGGTGCCGGACGACCATCTCGCGGCCCTCGATCCTGTCGCGCGCGCGGAACGGTGGCGCCGGACGATCGCGGCGGGGCCGGGCGTGTTCGTGGTGGAGGACGAGGCGGGCCTGTTCGGCTTCGGCAATATCGGCGCGGGCGAGCACGGCGACCGTCTGCCGTTCGACGGCATGATCGCGACGCTCTACGTGCTCGCGCGCGGGCAGCGTCGTGGGGCCGGACACGCGCTGATGGCGGCGATGGCCCGCGCGCTGCGCGACGACGGCCGGAACGGCTGCGCCCTGTGGGTGATGCGCGACAACGCGCCGGCGGTGCGGTTCTACGAACGGCTCGGTGGCGTGGTGGTGGCGCAGGACAGTTTCACCATCGGCACCGCGACGATCGCGGAGCTGGCCTATGGCTGGCGCGATCTGGACGCGCTGATCGCCCGCGCCGAGGCCACCCGATGAGCCGCGCGGCGGTCATTCCCTACCTGATGTTCGCCTTCATCTGCGTGGTGTGGGGGGTGAACTGGCTGGCGATGAAGATCGGCATCGCGCATGTGCCGCCCGGCGTGTTCTCCGGCCTGCGCTGGAGCCTGGCCGGCGCGGTGATGCTGGCCTGGCGCGGGCTGCGCGGCCTGCCGGTGCGCTTTCCGCCGCGCCTGGCCGGGCGGCTGGTGCTGCTGTCGGTGCTGATGATCTCGGCCAACGCCGTCATCATGCTCTACGGGCTGCGGCACGTCGGCACCGGCCTCGCCGCGGTGATCAACAGCGGCCTCACCCCGCTCGCCCTGCTCGGCTTCGGCGCGGCGATGGGGCAGGAGCGGCTGAGCCTGCGGCACCTGGTGGCGCTGGCCATCGGGCTGGTGGGGATCGGGTTGCTCTATGGCCCGAAGGCGCTGGCCGGGCGGCTCGACACGATGGAGGTGCTGGGTGCCGCGGGGGTGGCGATCGGCAACCTGTCCTACTGCCTCGGCTCGGTGATGGCGCGGCCGATCATGCGGACCATGGACCCGGCGCTGATGGCGGGCGTGACCAATTTCACCGGCGGCATGATCCTGCTGGTCTTCGCCGCGGCGTTCGAGCCGGGGGCCGGGGAGGCGCTGCGCCTCGCCTGGCCCGTGGAGGCGTGGTGGATGTTCATCTACCTCACCACGGTCGCCTCGCTGGCCGCGACCACCTGCTACTTCGTGCTGGTGCGCGACTGGGGGCCGGGGCGCACGGGCACCTGGGCCTTCGTCTCCCCGCCCATCGCGGTGCTGATGGGGGTGTTTCTGAACCACGAGCAGGTCGGGCTGTTCGACGGGCTGGGCATGGCGATGATGCTGCTGGCCGCAGGGGTGGTGTTGCGGCGGCGCTGAGATTGGCTGAAATTCACAAGCGGCGCGGTCCCCCGGTCGGATACGCAGCGCGCCGGTTTCAACAAGGACACACGCCATGACGCTCTCACGCCGCGCGGCCCTCGGGCTGCTCGCCGGCTCCAGCCTGGTCCATCCCGCCCTGGCCGAGAACATCCTGTCCGGCTGGGTCGGCCCGATCGAGGGCGCCGAGGAGCTGTGGGCCGCGACGGACGCCTACATCTTCGGCTACCCGCTGGTGACCATGGAAATCACCCGCCGGGTGCTGACCAATGTCGCGGCGCCGCAGGGCACGCGCGCGCCGATGGGCCAGCTCATCAAGATGCGCCAGTATCCCGACGCGAGTTTCCGCGACGTGACCGCGCCGAACGCCGACACGCTCTACACCACCGCCTTCTTCGACGTGGGCAAGGAGCCGTGGGTGGTCAGCCTGCCGGACATGAAGGGCCGCTACTTCCTGATGCCGTTCCTCGATGGCTGGACCACGGTGTTCCAGGTGCCCGGCGCCCGCACCACCGGCACCGGGGCGCAGACCTACGCCATCACCGGGCCGGGCTGGACCGGCACGCTGCCGCCCGGCGTGACGCAGTACAAATCCGCCACCAACATCGTCTGGCTGCTCGGCCGCATCTACTGCACCGGCACGCCGGAGGACTACGCGGCGGTGCATGCGCTGCAGGACCAGGTGAAGCTCACCCCGCTCAGCGCCTACGGCAAGGACTACACGCCGCCCACGCCCACCGTCGATGCGTCGATGGACATGAAGACCGCGGTGCGCGACCAGGTGAACCGCATGGACGCGGTGGCCTATTTCACCCTGCTGGCCAAGCTGATGAAGGACAACCCGCCCTATGCGGCGGACGCGCCGGCGCTGAAGAGCTTCGCCACCATCGGCCTGGTGCCCGGCCAGGATTTCGACGCGAGCAAGCTGCGGGCGGATTTCGCCAGCCGCATTCCGCAGATCGCCCAGGACCGCATCATGCTGCAGTTCAAGACGAATCCGGCGGTGAAGGACATCAACGGCTGGGCCTTCACGCTGAAGACCGGCATCTACGGCACCGACTACCTGATGCGGGCGCTGATCACCGCCATCGGCCTGGGCGCCAACCGGCCGCAGGACGCCGTCTATCCCACCTCGATGAAGGACGCGAACGGGGACGCGTATAACGGCGCGAACAAATACGTCATGCGCTTCCCGAAGGGCGAGCTGCCGCCGGTGCGCGGCTTCTGGTCGGTGACGATGTACGACGCCAATTTCTTCTTCGTCGCCAACCCGATCAACCGCTACTCGATCAGCGCGCGCCAGCCGCTGAAGGCCAACGCGGACGGCACGGTCGATCTGCTGATCCAGAAGGAGTCGCCCGGCCCCGACCTGGAATCCAACTGGCTGCCCGCGCCCGCCGGCAAGTTCATCCTGATGATGCGCAACTACTGGCCGGACGAGAGCGACCCGACCATCCTCGACGGCAGCTGGGCGATCCCGGCGGCGCGCAAGGTGGGGTAATCCTTCGCGCTTTCGATTTTGCTTGCGTTGCGGGAGACGGCGTCAAGGCACGCTTCGCTCAAGAGCCTTGACCCCGTCCCCCGCAACGAAGCGAGCGCGTACATGCGAAGAATGGCGGGAAGTGAAGCCTTGCCCGTTTCCTTGGTCGGCTGAAAAGGGCCTGTCCTACGGCGCCGGCGGCTTCGGTGGAGTCGCCGGCGCGTTCTTCTTGCCGATCTGGTTCTCGATCACCTTCTGCACGCCGCCGGCCGCCTCCTTGGCCACCACCACGGCGACGTCCGACCACAACCCGCTGAGCGTGCCGGCCGGCACCTCGTTGAGCTGGACCACCTTGCCCTGCTCGGCCCCCCACGGGTTCTGCACCGCCCAGACGATCTCCACCCGCTGCATGCGGTTGGGGATGTCCACCACGTTGACGTGGCCCTCCACCGCGTAGTCCGCGCCCTGCTGCGTGTCCTGCACCACGTCGCCGAGATTGGTGAGTTCCAGCTTCATCTGCCGGGTCAGCGAGGGGTTGCCGTCGCCGGGCGCGCCGGTGGTGTCCTTCACCCAGATGCGCGTCGCGCGGTTGACCAGGCTGTTGGGGTCGCTCTGCCGGCGCGCCGCCTCGATGCGGGTCAGCAGCGTGCCGATCGCCGGCGCGGAGGCCTGGGCCTCGGCCTTCAGCATGTCCGCCGCCCCCGTGGACCACTGCGCCGCCGGCACCGGCCGCCCCTGTTCGGAGCCCTGCGCCTCGCCCGCCGGGTTCAGCACGGTGAAGCCGGGCGTCACCTGGCCACCGGCCAGCGTGGCGGCGATCTGCAACTGCCAGTCGCCCTTGCGCGGCGTGTCCACCAGCGCCGGCACTTCCTGGTCGCGCAGCGCGCCGGCGATGGCGCCGGCGAAGCTGGCGGCGGCGGTGTCGCTCAGCAGCGCCTCCGTTGGCGGCGGGATCACCAGCCGCGCGGGCGGCGGCTGGGCGAGGCGCATGGCGGTGGCGCCGGGATTGCCCTGGAACGGGCGCGGCAGCCCGCCGCAGGCGGCGAGCAGCAGCACCAGCAGCAACGAGACGCTACGCAAGGCAGCCGACCAATGCCGTGAGCAGCAGCAAGGCGAGGAACATGAACATGTAGGGCATGGCATCAACATCTACAGCACGATCACCGAAATCTGGTGGCCGATCGGGCCGGACCTGGCCAGGGTGCGGCGGCGATGGCTGAAGAACAGGTCCTCCTCCGCCAGCGTGTCGCGGCCGAGCACCAGCGAATCGGCGCCGGCCTGGCCCAGCCGCGCGGCGCAGTAGCCCGCGAGGTCGAACTGCCAGCGCTCCGGCCGCGCGCCATCGGCGAAGAAGCGGGCATCGGCGGGATCGTGGGCCAGCACCGCGTCGCGCAGATCGGCGGCCACCTCGTAGGAGGCCTGGCCGATGCAGGGGCCGACGGCGGCGGCGATGTGTGTGGCGCCCAGCGCCCGCATCGCCGCCAGCGTGGCTTCCAGCACCCCGCCCACCGCGCCGCGCCAGCCGGCATGGGCGGCGCCGACCACGCCGGCCGCGGCATCGGCGAACAGCACCGGCGCGCAATCGGCGGTGACGATGCCCAGCGCCACGCCCGGCCGGTCCGTCACCATCGCGTCGGCGCGCGGCCCCTCGCCGGGCCGCCAGGGGTCGGTGACGGTGGCGACCTCGGCGCCATGCACCTGGGTCAGCCCGACCAGCGCGGCGGGATCGGCGCCCAGGGCGCTTGCGGCGCGGGCGCGGTTCTCCAGCACGTTCTCCCGCGCATCCGCCCCGGACAGGCTGCAGTTGAGGCTGGCGAAGGGGCCGGTGGAGACGCCGCCGCGGCGGGTGAAGAAGCCATGCCGGACGGCGAGGCCGGCGGCTTCGAGCAATTCGGCGGTCATGGTTCGAATCCCGGGGGAAGGGGCAGGCCAGGGTGGCAAACCGCCAGCGCCTTGAACAGCCGGCCCATCACCGCCGGCTCGGCGAGGCGCTGGGCGGCGGCGATCAGCGCGGCGGCGCGGGCGGGGGGCTGGGTGCGGGCCAGCCGGTCGGTGCGCTGGAACAGGCCGAGCCGGGCCAGGAACAGCCC
>CAMFLK010000226.1 GCA_945957135.1 uncultured Rhodospirillales bacterium | reverse complement strand
AGCCAAACGATAAAAAGTTCTTTGCTTCTTTCTTTCAAGAAAGAAGCGCTTCCTTTCTGCCTTCACCTTCCGGAAATCAGCTCCAGCACTTCCGCCGCCGCGGCCTGAGAGGGCGTGCCGTGGGGTGGCGCGAGCTGGGCGATCACGGCGGCGAAGGCGGCGCGTTGGGCGGTGACGGTGGCGTCGTCGGTCAGCAGGGCGAAGACGGTGTCGGCCAGTTTTTCCGGGGTGGCGTTTTCCTGGATCAGTTCGGGCAGCACTTCGCGCCCCGACAGCAGGTTCACCAGGGCGGCGTAGCGCACCGTCACCAGCCGGCGCACGACCATGGCGGTGAGGGGGTTGGCCCGGTAGGTCACGGCCATCGGCACGCCGGCCATGGCGAGTTCCAAGGTGGAGGTGCCGGATTTGGTCAGCGCGGCGGCGGCGGCGGCGAAGGCGTCGTGCTTGTCGTCGGTGTCGGTCACCACCACGGGGCGGGCGGCCCAGGCGTCGGTGCCGGCGCGCACGGTTTCGGCCACGGCGGAGGCGACGGGCACCACCGGCACGATGCCGGGCAGGCGGGCGCTCAGCAGTTCCAGCGTGCGGCCGAACAGCGGCAGCAGGCGGGTGACCTCGGCGCGGCGGCTGCCGGGCATCAGGATGAGCAGGCGGGCTTCGGGGCCGATGCCGTGGCGGGCGCGGAAGCGGGCGCCGTCGCCGGAGCCGGCGCCGGATTCCAGCACGGGGTGGCCGACGAAGCGCGCGGGCAGGTTGTGGCGGGCGAAGAAGGCGGGCTCGAAGGGCAGCAGGCAGAGCAGCCGGTCCCACAATCCGGGGAAGTGCTTCACCCGGTGCGCGCGCCAGGCCCAGACCTGGGGGGCGACGTAATGGGCGCGGGGGATGCCCTGCGCCGCCACCTGGCGCAGCACGCGCAGGGTGAAGCCGGGGCTGTCGATGGTGACGAGCACGTCCGGCCGCTGCTCCGCGATATCCGCGACGGTCATGGCCAGCAGCCGGCGCAGGCGCAGCAGCTTGGGCACCACTTCCAGCAGCCCCATCAGCGCCAACTCGCGCATCGGGAACAGGCTGACGAGGCCCAGGGCCTGCATGCGCGGGCCGCCGATGCCGGCGAAGCGGAGGTCGGGGCGGCGGGCGGCGAGGGCCTGCATCAGCCGTCCGCCGAGCACGTCGCCGCTCTGTTCGCCGGCGATGATGTAGATGAGGGTCATGCGAAGGCCGCCGGTTGGCAGGGGGGTGGGGCGGGGGGCCAAGCGCGGTGGTTGCGCACCGCGCCCTCGCGCCGCACGGCCTCGATGCGGGCGGGGTCGAGGTCGCAGAACAGCCATTGCCCGGCCTCGTCGGGGCCGCGCGCCAGCAGACCGTCCTCGGGAAAGCCGCGATCGACCGGGCCGAACAATGCGGCGTGGCCGCGATTGGTGTCGAGCGCGGCGCTGGCGGGGTTGTCGCCCACGGTGGGGACCAGGGCGACGAAGCACTGGTTCTCCATCGCCCGGGCGGCGGCGGCGATGCGCACGCGGTTGAAGCCGTGCCGCGTGTCGGTGCAGGAGGGGGCGAGGATCAGCCACGCGCCGGCCTCGACCTGGGCGCGCACCAGGGGGGGGAACTCGGCGTCGAGGCAGATGGCGATGCCGATGCGGCCGAATTCGGTGTCGAACACGGCGGGCGGGGCGCCGGGCGAGACGCCCCATTCCTCGTCTTCGAAGCGGGTCATCACATGCTTGTCCTGGAAGGCGAGGCGGCCGTCCGGGGCGATCAGGGGGGCGCGGTTGTGGACGCGGTCGCCATCCCGCAGGGGGAAGCTGCCGGGCAGCAGCCATACGCCGTGGCGGCGGGCGATGTCGCGGGACGCGGCGATCATGGCGGGGGCGAGGTCGCAGCCGCGGCGAAGCTCGGTGGCGAGGTCCGGCGTGTCGCCGGCGGCCTGGTCCATGGCGGCGTATTCCGGCAGCACCAGCAGGCGGGCGCCCTGGCCGGCGGCCTCGGCCACCGAATGGGCGAGCCGCGCCGTCCAGCCATCGAGGCCGGGCTTGCCGCCCACCTGCCAGGGCAGCAGGCCGATGCGCAGAAGCGTCACGGCGCGGCCGTCACGGCAGGGGGGCGCCGGAGAGCGATTTCAGCCAGAAGCCCAGCCGGTTCTCCACCTCGCCGGCCGTGTCCACCTGCTTCCAGCGCATGGTGCAGGTCAGGTCCGGCCGAGGGGTGAAGCCGCGCCGCCGCCAGAACGGGTCGAGCGGGGTGGCATCGGCCGGGCGCAGCGGGTGCTCGGGCGGGCGGATCACCGCGCAGAAGGCGGCGAAGTCGGCGCGGGAGACGGCACGGGCATGGGCCTCGCGCGCCGCGAAGAAGGCCACGCCGATGCCGCGGCCGCGATAAGACCGGCGCAGCACGGATTCGCCGAAATAGAAGAAGCGGCCGAGGTCCCAGCCCTGGGCGCGGAACGGGGCGGTGACGTTGGCATTCTCGTCGGCCATGGGCGCGCAGGTGGCGCAGCCCACCGGCTCCGCGCCGTCGAAGGCCAGCACCAGCCCGGCATCGCGGCTGCGGGCGAGGGCGGCGAGATAGGAGGTCTCGCTCGCCGCGTTGCCGTCATAGAGATAGGGCCAGTCGCGGAACACCTCCACGCGCAGCTTGGCCAGCGCGGGCAGGTAGGGGGCGGCGGCCTCGCCGTGGAAGGTCTCGATGCGGATGCCGGGCGGAGCGGTCATGGCCCGGGTGATAGGCCGCGCGCCCGCCCCGGCGCAACCGCCGATCGGTTACGCGGAGAGCCGCGCGCCGATTTCCGGGCAGGGGCCGGGGAAGGGCAGGATTTCCGCCGGTTTCATCGGCGGGCGCACGGCGACGGCATGGCGGGTGCGATGCAGCAGGGTGATCAGGTCGGCCTCCGTCACGCCGTCGCTGGCCATCACCAGACGGGTCAGCGGGTCGGCCAGCAGGCTCTCAAAGGTGAGGGGGGCATGAGTCATGGCGAGCCCTTTCCATCTTGCACCGCACAAAGCTGCGCCGGACATTCTTTCGATAACCGCAACGTGGGGTTACAGCGCCGCAAGACAAGTCCGACGCCCCTATTGGGGCGGCGAAAAAGGGCAAATATGGGGCGAAGATCAGTCGTTTCGGCGGTTTTGTCGCGACAAAATGTCAAGAACCGCCATCCGCACGGCGACCCCCATCTCCACCTGCTCCTTGATCACGCTGCGGGCGGGGTCGTCGGCCACCTCGCTGGCGATCTCCACGCCGCGGTTCATCGGGCCGGGATGCATCACCAGCGCGTCCGGCCGGGCGAGGGCGAGCTTCTCGGCATCGAGGCCAAAGAAGCGGAAATATTCGCGCTCGCTGGGCACCAGGCCGATGCGCCCGCCGGAGGAGCTCATCCGCTCGCGCTGCACGCGCAGCATCATCACGATGTCGGCGCCCTCGAGGCCGGCGCGCATGTCGTGGAACACCTCCACCCCCAGCCGCCCGGCCTGCGACGGCATCAGCGTGGGCGGCGCCACCAGCCGCACCCGGCTACCCATGGCGGTGAGCAGGTGGATATTGGAGCGGGCGACGCGGCTGTGCAGCACGTCGCCGCAGATCGCCACTGTCAGCCCCTCCAGCCGGCCCTTGCGGCGGCGGATGGTCAGCGCGTCGAGCAGGGCCTGGGTGGGGTGTTCGTGGGTGCCGTCGCCGGCATTGATCACCGCCGCGTCCACTTTCTGGGCCAGCAGGCTGGGGGCGCCGGATTCCCCGTGGCGCACCACCAGCAGGTCGCAATGCATGGCGTTCAGCGTCGCCGCGGTGTCCAGCAGCGTCTCGCCCTTGTTCACGCTGCTGGTGGAGACGGACATGTTGATCACATCCGCGCCCAGCCGCTTGCCCGCCAGCTCGAAGCTGGTGCGGGTGCGCGTGCTGTCCTCGAAGAACAGGTTGATCAGCGTGCGGCCGCGCAGCAGGTCGCGCTGGGTCTTGCCGGAGCGGTTGAGCAGCACGTAGCTCTCGGCCAGATCGAGCATGGCGCCGATATCCGGCGGGTGCATGCCCTCGATCTGCAGCAAATGGCGGTGGTGCAGGCTCACGCGGCGTCGTTCCGTTCCCGTGGGAGTGGCAATACTACCGGCGGGGGAACGGGGTGGCCAGACGCCGGGCCGGCCACCCCTGGCACGCTATTTCTGCTTCGCCAGCTCCTCGATCTGCGCCTGCCCCCAGGCCACCGCGTCGGCCACCGAAGTGCCGTCCACCAGCACCTTCTGCAGCGCCTTGGTCAGGATGGTGGCGTCGGCGACGCGGCCGGAGAGCACGTTGGGCGGGCCGGCATAGCCGTCGGTGAAGCCCTCGGAGGCGAGCGACTTGAAATTGGCGAAGGCCGGCGTGTCACGGAACAGCGGCATGGTGGTGAACAGCTCGGCGAACACCGGCGCCCAGCGGCCGCCCACCTTGTTCACCACCTCGGCATAGCGCGTCGGTTCATAGAAATAGCGCAGCCAGGCCTTGGCCATGTCCGGCCGCTTGGTCTGCTTGGCCACGATCCACATCCAGCTGCTGATGGCGTTGCCCACCTGGCCGTTGGGGCCGGGGCCCTTGGGGATGTCGATCATCAGCGAGTTGGCCAGCAATTCCTTGTCGTTCTCGCGCATCCACCAGTAGATGCTGGGCGGGTTGATGACGAAGGCGGCGCGCTTGGTCTGGTAGGCGATGTTGTTGCCGGAATCGTCCCAGGTGAGGGCGGCGCGCGGGATGATGCGGTCCTTGAGGAACATGTCCGCCACGAACTGGTAGGCGGCACGGGTCTCGGGGCTGTTGAACACCACGGTCTTGCCGTCCTCGGCCATCACCTTGCCGCCGAAGGCCCACATCACCTGGCGGATCTGCCCCTCCGCGTCGGCGGAGTTGCTGATGGTCATGCCGAAGCCGCTGATGTTCGGGTGCTTGGCCTGGATGGCCTTGGCCGCCTCCCGGAACTCCTCCCAGGTGGCCGGCACCTTCTTGCCCACTTCATCGAGCAGGTCCTTGCGCGCGAACATCGGCGAGACGTCCGCCTCCAGCGGCAGGCCGTGCGCCACGCCGCCGGACTGGCCGGGCGAGAGCAGCTTTTCCAGGATGCCGCCGGGCACCTTGCGCATGTCCGCCAGCACGTCGTCCAGCGGCGTGGTCAGGCCGCCGCCGATATAGAACTGCACGCGCTGGCTGGTCTGCATGAACACGTCGGGCGGCGCGTTGCCCTGGAAGGCGGCGGCGAGCCGGTCGTTGATGACGTTGGCCGGCACCACGACGTATTCGGCGGAGATGTTGTTGGCCTTGCCGAAATCCCGCACCATCTGGCCGATATAGTCGTCGGCCGCCTGGTTGAAGGCCTGCAGCCCCCACACGGTGAGGTCGGCGGCCCGTGCCGCCCCCGCCGCCAGCGTGATGGCCATCGCCGCCACGCCCATCCGAAGCCAGCTTCGCATGGCACTCTCCTCCCTTGGTTTTTATTTCACGCCGCCCGCCGTCAGCCCCTCGACCATGGTGCGCTGGGCCACGAGGTAGATCGCCAGAACCGGCACGATGGCGATGGTGGAGGCGGCCATCAGCTGCCCCCAGATGAACACGTCGCCCATCATCATCCCCACCAGGCCGGAGGTGAGGGTGCGTACGGAATCGCTATAGACGTAGATCAGCGCGTAGAGAAATTCGTTCCATGCCTGGGTGAAGGCGAACAGCGCCACCACCGTCAGGCCGGGGGCGGCGACGGGCACGAGGATCTTCCACAGCACCTGCATGCGGCTGGCGCCGTCGATGCGTGCGGCCTCGTCGAGGTCGGTGGGGATGGTGCGGATATAGCCGATCAGCATCCAGGTGGCGAAGGGCACGGTGAAGGTGAGGTAGGCGAGCACCAGGCCGGGCAGCGAATCGATCAGGCCGAGATGCTGCAGCACGATGAACAGCGGAATGAACAGCAGGCTCGGCGGCAGCAGATAGGCGGCGACGATGCCGCGCGCCACCATCGCGCGCCCCGGAAAGCGCATGCGGGTGATGGCATAGGCGGCGAGGATGCCGATCACCACCGCCATGAAGGTGGTGGCCAGCGCCACCATCGCCGAATTGCCGACGAACAGCGGGAAGCGCGTGCGGGTCAGCACCGTGTGGTACTGCGCCAGGGTCGGCGCCTGCGGCAGCAGGGTGGGGGGATAGTCGTAGATTTCCTTCTCGGGCTTCAGCGAGGTGACGACGATCCAGTAGATCGGCAGCAGCGACCACAGCAGCAGCGCCGCCGTGCCCAGCGCGATGGAAACCCCGGCGATCGCGCGGCTGCGCCGGCCCGTCACCATCAGCGCACCCCCCGCTCGCGCAGCATGCGCCGTGTGAGCAGCACGATGATGCCGACGAAGAACGGCAGGAACGACACGCTGACCGCCGCCCCCAGGCCGAGCTCGCTGCGTTGCAGCCCGTAATGGTAGGCCAGGGTGGGCAGGATCTGCGTGCGGTTGGCGGGGCCGCCGCCGGTGAGCACGAACACGGTGTTGAACGAGTTCATCGTCCAGATGGTGGACAGCATCACCGTCACCGCGATCACGTCGAGAATGCCGGGGATGGTGACGTTGCGGAAGCGGCGCAGCGCGCCGGCGCCGTCCAGCGCCGCGGCCTCATACAGCTCGGCCGGCACCGTCATCATCGCGCCGACGAACATCATCGCGAAGAAAGGCAGGCCCTGCCAGACGGTGGCGAGCCAGATGGAGACCAGCGCCACCTGCGGGTCCGACAGCCAGTCCACCGGCTGGGCGACCAGGCCGAGGCCGAGCAGCCAGGCATTGACCGCGCCGAGCTGGTCGTCGAGCAGCCAGCGCCAGCCCAGCGCGGCGACCAGGCCGGGCACCGCCCAGGGCAGGAAGGCCAGCGCCCGCACCAGCCCGCGCAGCGGGAAGCGCTGGGTGAGCAGGGCGGCGGCGGCGAGGCCCAGCACCAGCTTGGCGGCCACGGCGGCGAAGGTGATCACCAGCGAGTTGACCACGGCGATGTGGTAGATCGGGTCGAAGGCTAGGCTGACGAAATTGCGCAGGCCGATGAAGGTGCCCGGCCGCGTCACCGCCCGGTCCGTCAGGCTGGTCCAGATGCCGTCGA
>CAMFLK010000225.1 GCA_945957135.1 uncultured Rhodospirillales bacterium | reverse complement strand
CGCAAGCATCCGCAGCAGGAATTCCTGCAGGTGGACACCACCAACATCCTGTTCATCTGCGGCGGCGCCTTCTCCGGCCTCGAGAAGATCATCTCCGCCCGCGGCAAGGGCTCGGGCATCGGCTACGGGGCCGATGTGCGCGACCAGGACGAGCGGCGCACCGGCGCCATCCTGCGCGAGGTGGAGCCCGAGGACCTGCTGCGCTTCGGCCTGATCCCCGAGTTCATCGGCCGCCTGCCGGTGGTCGCCACGCTCGAGGACCTGGACGAGGGCGCGCTGGTGGAAATCCTCACCAAGCCCAAGAACGCGCTGGTCAAGCAGTATGGCCGGCTGTTCGAGATGGAGGGGGTGAAGCTCTCCTTCACCGACGACGCGCTGTCCTCCGTCGCCCGGCGCGCCATCGCCCGCAAGACCGGGGCGCGCGGCCTGCGTTCGATCATGGAGCAGATCCTGCTCGCCACCATGTTCGACCTGCCCGGCCTCGATGGGGTGGAGGAGGTGGTGATCAACCGCGAGGTCGCGGAATCGCGCGCCAACCCGCTGTTCCTGTACGGAAAAGAGCGTGCCGAGGAGAGCGCCTGACGGGCCTGTCCCCCGGCGGGGGCGCGGCGGCAGCGATGCCGCCGCTGGTCCGTCATACATTTTTCAAGGGCTTGTGGCACGCTTGGCCCGTGCCGATATGGATTTCCGAAGTGCCGATCCTGAAGCAGCCCGTGCTCATGCGAGGGGCGGTCTGCTTCCGACTGTCCTGATGGAGGTCAATTCCCGATGACTGAATCCGCCAAACCCGCCAAGAACGTCACCCCGGCCGATCTGGTGGCCGTGCTGCCGCTGCGCGACATCGTCGTGTTTCCGCACATGATCGTGCCGCTGTTCGTCGGCCGCGAGAAATCCGTCCGCGCCCTGGAAGCGGTGATGAAGGAGGACAAGCAGATCCTGCTGGTGGCGCAGAAGAACGCCTCGCAGGACGACCCGTCCACCGACGACATCTACCGGGTGGGCACCGTCTCCACGATCCTGCAGCTGCTGAAGCTGCCCGACGGCACCGTGAAGGTGCTGGTGGAGGGCGGCCGCCGCGCCCGCATCACCGGGTTCAAGGAGACCGAATCCTATTTCGAGGCCTTCGTGGAGCCCATCGTCGAGACGTCCGGCGATGCCAAGGAGCTGGAGGCGCTCGGCCGCTCGGTGGTCACCCAGTTCGAGCAGTATATCAAGCTGAACAAGAAGATCGCCCCGGAAGTCCTGGTCTCGCTGAACCAGATCGAGGATTCCGGCAAGCTGTCGGACACCATCGCCCAGCACCTGAACATCAAGATCCCGGAGAAGCAGGAGCTGCTGGAGACCGCCGGCGTCGCCGACCGGCTGGAGCGGGTGTTCGGCCACATGGAATCCGAAATCGGCGTGCTCCAGGTGGAGAAGCGCATCCGCAACCGCGTGAAGCGGCAGATGGAGAAGACGCAGCGCGAGTACTACCTCAACGAGCAGATGAAGGCGATCCAGAAGGAGCTCGGCGAGGGCGAGGACGGCAAGGACGAGACCGCCGAGCTGGAAGCGCGCATCAAGAAGACCCGGCTGTCCAAGGAGGCGCGGGAGAAGGCGCTGGGCGAGCTGAAGAAGCTGCGCACCATGTCGCCGATGAGCGCCGAGGCCACGGTGGTGCGCAACTATCTCGACTGGATCCTCTCCATCCCCTGGAAGAAGCGCAGCAAGGTGCGCAACGACGTCTCCGAGGCGGAGAAGGTGCTCAACGCCGACCATTATGGTCTGGAGAAGGTCAAGGAGCGCATCCTGGAATATCTGGCCGTGCAGTCGCGCAGCCAGAAGATCAAGGGCCCCATCCTGTGCCTGGTCGGCCCGCCCGGCGTGGGCAAGACCTCGCTCGGCAAGTCGATCGCCAAGGCGACGGGGCGCAACTTCGTGCGCATGTCCCTCGGCGGCGTGCGCGACGAGGCGGAAATCCGCGGCCACCGGCGCACCTATATCGGCTCCATGCCCGGCAAGGTGATCCAGGGCATGAAGAAGGCGAAGACCTCCAACCCGCTGTTCCTGCTGGACGAGATCGACAAGCTGGGCGCGGATTGGCGCGGCGACCCCTCCAGCGCGCTGCTGGAGGTGCTGGACCCCGAGCAGAACAGCACCTTCGCCGACCACTATCTGGAGGTGGACTACGATCTGTCGGACGTGATGTTCATCACCACGGCCAACAGCCTGCGCATGCCCCAGCCGCTGCTCGACCGCATGGAGATCATCCGCATCCCCGGCTACACCGAGGATGAGAAGGTGGAGATCGCCAAGCGCCACCTGATCGCCAAGCAGGCCGAGGCCAACAGCCTGCGCGCCCAGGAATGGTCGATCACCGACGACGCGCTGCGCGACCTGATCCGCTACTACACGCGCGAGGCCGGCGTGCGCAGCCTGGAGCGCGAGATCGCCAATCTCGCCCGCAAGACGGTGAAGGAGATCGTCACCAGCAAGGCCAAGAAGGTCGCCATCACCCGCAAGAACCTGGACAAATACGCGGGCGTCAGGAAGTTCAGCTACGGCGAGATGGAGATGGAGGACACGGTCGGCGCCGTGACCGGGCTGGCCTGGACCGAGGTGGGCGGGGAGATCCTGACCATCGAGAGCGTGCTGCTGCCCGGCAAGGGCAACATCAAGCACACCGGCAAGCTGGGCGACGTGATGCAGGAGAGCGTCTCCGCGGCCCTGTCCTATGTCCGCAGCCGCTCGATCACCTTCGGCATCAAGCCGACGCTGTTCGAGAAGCGGGACATCCACGTCCACGTGCCCGAGGGCGCGACGCCGAAGGACGGCCCGTCCGCCGGCATCGCCATGGCCACCAGCATCGTCTCGGTGCTGACCGGCATTCCCGTGCGCCGCGACATCGCCATGACCGGCGAGATCACGCTGCGCGGGCGGGTGCTGCCGATCGGCGGGCTGAAGGAGAAGCTGCTGGCCGCGCTGCGCGCCGGCATCACCACGGTGTTCATCCCGAAGGAGAACGAGAAGGACCTGGCGGAGATTCCGGAGAGCGTGAAGAAGCACCTGAAGCTGATCCCCGTCGCCCATGTGGACGACGTGATCGCCCAGGCGCTGGTGCGCAAGCCGGAGGCGATCGAGTGGGTGGAGCCGCCGGAGACCCCGCCGGCCGGTGCCCCGCTGCCGGCGGCGGCGTCGCTGCCGCACTGAGGCCAGACCCTTTCGAGGGTGGCGCCGTGCTCGGTGTCGTCAAGGGACGCTTCGCTCAAGCCCTTGACGACCCCTGCGCGCGGCGCCTTTCGGATGGCAGGCCCGGGCAGGAAAGCGGCCTTTTCAGCCGAACAGGAAAGCTGGGAAGGGCTCACGTCCTCCCATTCTTCGCATGTCGGCAGGCGCTTCGTTGCGTCTGGCGCTGTCAAGGCGCTTGAGCGAAGCGTGCCTTGACAGTGCCAGACGCAACGCAAGCACAATCGGCAAAGCGAAGGAGCCCCCCCGGTAACTCAGCCTTGATCGCATCGCGGCCCCCAGGGGGTGACCCGACCGGGCCGTGTCGTGTAAGGGGGGCGCCGGTTTGGCCCCGGCCCGCGTGGCGGTTCGGGGTCAACGCCGTGGCGAATCGTTGACGGTCCGGCAAAACGCCCGCAGTGTCCTGGCAAGACAGCGCGGCGAGTCGCAGACCGCCGCGAATGCCGTGTTTCTGCGAACCTCAGGGAGCTTTTCATCGTGAACAAGATGGACCTCATCGCCGCCGTGGCGGACGCGACCAATGAGTCCAAGGCCCGGGCCGGGGAGATGGTCGATGCCGTTTTCGCGGCTATCGAGGGCGCATTGAAGAACAAGCAGGAGGTGCGGCTGGTCGGCTTCGGCTCCTTCGCCACCGCCGTGCGCAAGGCCACCAAGGGCCGCAACCCCCGCACCGGCGAGGAGATCGACATCCCCGCCTCCGCCTCCGTGCGCTTCAAGCCCGGCAAGTCGCTGAAGGATGCGGTGAGCTGAGCGTCGGCCGGACCGGTTGATTTGGCAGGGCCGCCCCCCACGGGGCGGCCCTTTGCGTTTCCAGGGCATGTGGGCTACTGGGCAATAACAGGGCGGGCGGTTAGCTCAGCGGTAGAGCGTCTCGTTTACACCGAGAGGGCCGGCGGTTCGAACCCGTCACCGCCCACCAGAACGGCCCTTGGTCCCCGCCGGCAATTCCTTGATTTTCCACACAAATCCATCTTTTTTGCGTTTCCCGAATTCACCGGGTTGACGCGGCCGCCCGGCCGTTTTACACGCTGCGCCCTGCCGATGCGGGTGTAGCTCAGTTGGTTAGAGCGCCGGCCTGTCACGCCGGAGGTCGCGGGTTCGAGCCCCGTCACTCGCGCCAGCATCGCCCAGCCCATCGCAGGCACGTCGTTGACAGGGCAGGGGCTGCTCCACATGCGCTACATCTCCACCCGCGGCCAGGCGCCGGTGCGCGACTTCGCCGGCGTGCTGCTCGCCGGCCTCGCCGAGGATGGCGGGCTGTACGTGCCCGAGAGCTGGCCCACGCTGACGCCGGCGGACTGGCGCGGCCTGCGCGGCCTGCCCTACGCCGAACTCGCCGCCCGGGTGGTGCAGCCCTTCATCGGCGACTCCGTCCCCTTCGCCGCCCTCCAGGCCATGTGCCGCGACGCCTATGCCGGCTTCGGCCACCCCGCCGTGGCTCCGCTGGTCCAGCTCGACACCGGGCTGTGGACGCAGGAGCTGTTCCACGGCCCCACGCTGGCCTTCAAGGACATGGCCCTGCAACTGCTCGGCCGGCTGTTCGACCATGTGCTCACCGCCCGCGGCGCGCGCGTCACCATCGTCGGCGCCACCTCGGGCGACACCGGCTCGGCCGCCATCGAGGCCTGCGCCGGGCGCGAGCGCGTCGATATCGTCATCCTCCACCCCGAGGGCCGCACCAGCGAGGTGCAGCGCCGGCAGATGACCACAATCGCCGCCGCCAACGTCGCCAACATCGCCGTCGCCGGCACGTTCGACGACTGCCAGGACCTGGTGAAGGCGATGTTCGCCGACGCGCCGTTCCGCGCGGAGATGCACCTCTCCGCCGTGAACTCGATCAACTGGGCCCGTATCGCCGCCCAGGTGCCCTACTACGCCGCCGCCGCCCTGGCCCTCGGCGCCCCGGACCGCGAGGTGGCCTTCGCCGTGCCCAGCGGCAATTTCGGCAACGTGCTGGCCGCCTGGGTGGCGCGGCGCATGGGCCTGCCGATCGCCCGGCTGGTGGTCGCCTCCAACCACAACGACATCCTCGCCCGCTTCCTCGCCGCCAACGACATGTCGGTGCGGGAGGTGGCCCCCAGCCTGTCGCCGAGCATGGACATCCAAGTCAGCTCCAATTTCGAGCGGCTGCTGTTCGAGATGCTGGGCCGCGACGGCGCCGCCACCGCCGACGCCATGGCCCGCTTCCGCGCCGAGGGCCGCATGCCCATCCCCGACGCGGCCTGGAAGCGCGCCAGCGCGGTGTTCCACGGCTTCCGCCTGGACGATGCCGGCACGCTGGCCGAAATCCGCCGCCTGCACGACGCCACCGGCTATCTCGCCGACCCGCACACCGCCATCGGCATCGCCGCCGCCCGCGCGCTGCCCGGCCCGCGCGGCGTGCCCATGGTGGCCATGGCCACCGCCCATCCCGCCAAGTTCCCGGACGCGATGGAACAGGCCACCGGCCTGCGCCCCCCTCTGCCCACGCGCCTCGCCGACCTATATGAACGTCCGGAGACATATTCGCGCGCGCCGAACGACCTCGCCGCCATCGAGGCCCTGGTCCGCGTCACCGTTCTGAGGAATGCCGCATGAGCGAGCCCGCCATCCAGACCACCACCCTGCCCTCGGGCCTCACCATCGTCACCGAGCGCATGGACCGGGTGGAGACGGTGTCGTTCGGCGCCTATGTCGCCAGCGGCACGCGCAACGAGGCGGCGGAGGAGAACGGCGTCTCCCACTTCCTCGAACACATGGCCTTCAAGGGCACGGAACGCCGCAGCGCGGCCGCCATCGCCGAGGAGATCGAGGCGGTGGGCGGGCATATCAACGCCTACACCGCGCGCGAGCAGACCGCCTTCTACGTCAAGCTGCTGAAGGAAGACCTCGCCCTCGGCGTCGATCTGATCGGCGACATCCTCAGCCACTCCACCTTCGACCCGGACGAGCTGGAGCGCGAGCGCGGCGTGATCCTGCAGGAGATCGGCCAGGCCAACGACACGCCCGACGACATCATCTTCGACCATTTCCAGGAAGCCGCCTTCCCCGGCCAGCCCATGGGCCGCCCGGTGCTGGGCACCGAGGCGCGCATCCGTACCATGAAGCGCGACACCCTGATGGGCTACATGCGCCGCCACTACGGCACCACCAACACCGTGGTCGCCGCCGCCGGCAACCTGCACCACCGGCAGGTGGTGGAGCTGGTCGAGCGTCATTTCGCCGACCTGCCGCGCGAGACCGTCGCCCCCGCCTCCCCCGGCACCTACCAGGGCGGCGAGTTCCGCGAGAGCCGTGAGTTGGACCAGGTGCATGTGCTGCTCGGCTTCCCCTCCGTCGGCTATGCCGATCCCGACTACTACCCCGTTATGCTGCTCTCCACCCTGCTGGGCGGCGGCATGTCCTCGCGCCTGTTCCAGGAGGTGCGGGAGAAGCGCGGGCTGGTCTATTCGGTCTATTCCTTCACCGCGCCGTATATGGATGGCGGGCTGTTCGGCATCTACGCCGGCACCGGCGAGAGCGAGGTGGCGGAGCTGATGCCGGTCACGCTCGACGAGCTGCGCAAGGTGCAGGCGGAGGTGACCGAGGCCGAGCTGGCCCGCGCCCGCGCCCAGGTGAAGGCCTCGCTGCTGATGTCGCTGGAGAGCACCGGCAGCCGCTGCGAGCAGATCGCCCGGCAGATGCAGGTGTTCGGCCGCGTGGTGCCGACGGCGGAGACGGTGGGGCGGATCGAGGCCGTCACCACGGCGGACGTGGTGCGCGCCGCCGGGCGCGTCTTCCGCGCGGCGCCGACGCTCGCCGCCCTCGGCCCGGCCGGGCTGGTGCCGGGCCTGGCCGACATCGCCACCGCCCTGGCGGCCTGACGCCCCATGAC
>CAMFLK010000224.1 GCA_945957135.1 uncultured Rhodospirillales bacterium | reverse complement strand
TCCGTCTCGTGGGCTCGGAGATGTGTATAAGAGACAGGCCGAAGATCAGCGCGGGGGCCGCCAGCGGCAGCACCAGCAGCGGCAGCAGCACGCCGCCCCGCCGCGCGCCGAGCACGATCGCCGCCCCGGTGGTGCCGAGCAGCGACAGCACCAGCGTGCCCGGCAGCAGCCCCGCCAGCAGCGCCGGGATCGCCGCGTCCGGCAGGCGCAGCATCACCGCCAGCGGGGCGGCGGCGATCAGCAGCGGCAGGCCGGTGGTCAGCCAATGCGCCAGCGCCTTCACCGCCGCGATGGCGGCGGCGGAATGGCCGGAAAGCAGCAGCTGGTCCAGCGTGCCATCCTCGAAATCCGCCCCGAACAGCCGGTCGAGCGGCAGCAGCGCGGCGAGCAGGGCGCACACCCAGACGATGCCCGGCGCGATCCGCCCGAGCACCTCCGGCGCCGGCCCCACCCCCAGCGGAAACAGCGCGGCGGCGAGCACGAAGAACAGCAGCCCGGCCAGCGTGTCCGCGCCATGGCGCAGCGACAGCCGCAGCTCGCGCGCCAGCAGGGAAGACAGGCGGATCATGCCAGCACCAGCTCCGCCGCGCCCGGCAACGGCAAGGGCACATGGGTGGCGGCCACCACCATGCCGCCCCGGCCGCGATGCGCCGCCAGCAGGTCGCCGAGCAGCCCCTCCGCCGCCGCGTCCAGCCCCAGCGTCGGCTCGTCGAGCAGCCAGAGCGGGCGTGGCGTCAACGCGAGCCGGGCCAGCGCCAGCCGTCGCTTCTGCCCGGCCGAGAGCAGCCGCGCGGGAATTTCGGCCAGCCGCGCCAGCCCCAGCGCCGCCAGCGCCGCGCGCACCGCAACCGGCCCGCCCCACAAGGCGAGATTCTCCGCCGCGCTCAGCCCCGGCTTCACCGCGTCCTGATGCCCCAGCCAGCCGATCCGCGCGGCATGGGCGGCGCGATCGGCCAGCGCGTCCTGCCCGCCCCAGCGCAGCCGCCCCGCCTCCATCCGTGCCAAGCCGGCGAGCAGGCGCAGCAGCGTCGATTTGCCCGCCCCGTTCGGCCCGCGCAGCAGCAGCGCGCCCCCCGCCGGCACCGCGAAGCCCACCCCCGCGAAGACCAGCCGCTCGCCGCGGAACGCCGCCAGCCCCTCCCCCTCGAACACCACGCACCCCCGCCCGCGCCGCAGCGCAGCAATTCCTCCCGCGCGCGTGTGGACGCCTCGCGGACGTTATGGTTTAAGCCAAGTATTCGGAATGAGACACCGCCCGCCCGCCAGGGCGCAGCCCCGGCCCGACGCGCGCATATCGAGAGGCAATCTGGCATGAAGAGCACCGGGCAGGACACCCTGAAAACCCGCTCCACCCTGACCGTCGCGGGCAAGACCTACACCTATTTCTCCCTGCCCGAAGCCGCCAAGACGATCGGCGACATCGCCCGCCTGCCGGTCAGCCTGAAAGTGCTGCTGGAGAACGTGCTGCGCTTCGAGGACGGCGTGGCCTACACGGTGGCCGACGCCAAATCCATCGCCGGCTGGCTCGCCACCGCCTCCTCCACCAAGGAAGTGCCGTTCAAGCCCGCCCGCATCCTGATGCAGGACTTCACCGGCGTGCCCGCGGTGGTCGACCTCGCGGCGATGCGCGACGGCATCCTCAATCTTGGCGGCGCGGCGGAGAAGGTGAACCCGCTGGTGCCGGTCGATCTGGTGATCGACCACTCCGTCATGGTGGACTACGCCGGCACCGCGGATGCCGAGCGCAAGAACGTGGAGGTGGAGTTCGAGCGCAACGGCGAGCGCTACAGCTTCCTGCGCTGGGGCCAGACCGCGTTCGACAATTTCCGCGTGGTGCCGCCGGGCACCGGCATCTGCCACCAGGTGAATCTGGAATACCTCTCCCAGGCGGTGTGGACGGCGGACATCGCCGGCACCACCTACGCCTACCCGGACACGCTCTACGGCACGGACAGCCACACCACCATGGTGAACGGCATGGGCGTGCTCGGCTGGGGCGTCGGCGGCATCGAGGCGGAGGCGGCGATGCTCGGCCAGCCCATCGCCATGCTGATCCCCGACGTGATCGGCTTCCGCCTGTCCGGCAAGCTGCCCGAGGGCGCCACCGCCACCGACCTGGTGCTGACGGTGACGCAGATGCTGCGCAAGAAGGGCGTGGTGGGCAAGTTCGTGGAGTTCTTCGGCCCCGGCCTCGCGGGCATGTCGCTGGCCGACCGCGCCACCATCGCCAACATGGCCCCGGAATACGGCGCGACCTGCGGCTTCTTCCCGGTCGATCAGGTGACGCTGGGCTACATGCGCCTGACCGGGCGCGACGAGGCCCGCATCGCCCTGGTGGAAGCCTATTGCAAGGCCCAGGGAATGTGGTCGGACGAGTCCACGCCGGACCCGGTGTTCACCGACACGCTGGAGCTCGACCTGTCCACCGTGCAGCCCTCCATCGCCGGCCCCAAGCGCCCGCAGGACCGGGTGCTGCTGAAGGACGCCGCCGCCGCCTTCAAGGGTGAGCTCACCAAGGGCTTCGGCGTGCCGGCCAACGACCTCGCGGTGAAGGCGCCCGTCCACGGCAAGAACTACGAGATCACCCATGGCGACGTGGTGATCGCGGCCATCACCTCCTGCACCAACACCTCCAACCCCTCGGTGCTGGTCGCCGCCGGGCTGGTGGCGCGCAAGGCCCGCGCGCTGGGGCTCACGCCCAAGCCCTGGGTGAAGACCTCGCTGGCGCCGGGCTCGCAGGTGGTGACGGAGTATCTCGACAAATCCGGCCTGACCGCCGATCTCGACGCGCTGGGCTTCAACACGGTGGGCTATGGCTGCACCACCTGCATCGGCAATTCCGGCCCGCTGGACGACGCCATCGCGGACGCGATCGACGACGCCAAGCTGGTCGCCGTCTCGGTGCTCTCGGGCAACCGCAACTTCGAGGGGCGGGTCAGCCCCAGCACGCGCGCCAACTACCTCGCCAGCCCCCCGCTGGTGGTGGCCTATTCGCTGCTGGGCACGATGGCCGAGGACATCAGCACGGCGCCGCTGGGCACCTCGCGCGACGGCAAGCCCGTCTATCTGCGCGACATCTGGCCCACCAACAAGGAAATCGCCGACGTCATCGCCGCCTCGCTGTCGCGCGACCAGTTCGTGGAACGCTACAGCGAGGTGTTCAAGGGGCCGAAGCAGTGGCAGGCCATCGAGGTGGAGGCCGACAGCGCCACCTATCGCTGGTCCGACAGCTCCACCTACGTGAAGAACCCGCCCTATTTCGACGGCATGACGATGGAGCCGACGCCGAAGGGCGACATCACCGGTGCCCGCATCCTCGCCGTGCTCGGCGACAGCATCACCACCGACCACATCAGCCCCGCCGGCAACATCCGCAAGACCTCGCCGGCCGGCGAGTACCTGCTGGAGCGCCAGATCCTCGCCAAGGACTTCAACAGCTACGGCGCGCGGCGCGGCAACCACGAAGTGATGATGCGCGGCACCTTCGCCAATATCCGCATCCGCAACGAGATGGTGCCCGGCGTGGAAGGCGGCATCACCCGCCACCTGCCGTCGGGCGAGGTGATGCCGATCTACGACGCGGCGATGCGCTACAAGAAGGAAGGCGTGCCGCTGGTGATCATCGGCGGCAAGGAATACGGCACCGGCTCCTCGCGCGACTGGGCGGCCAAGGGCACCATGCTGCTGGGCGCCAAGGCGGTGATCACCGAGAGCTTCGAACGCATCCACCGCTCCAACCTGGTGGGCATGGGCGTGCTGCCGCTGACCTTCAAGGACGGCATGGACCGCAAGACCCTGGGCCTGACCGGCGAGGAAATCCTCGACATCCTCGGCCTGGAGGCGCTGAGCCCGCGCATGGACCTGTCGCTGGTGATCCACCGCCCGAACGGCACGGTGGACACGGTGCCCGTGCTGTGCCGCGTGGATACGCTGGACGAGGTGGCCTACTACCGCCACGGCGGCATCCTGCACTACGTGCTGCGGGAAATGGCCAAGGCGGCCTGAACACGGCCGCCCTCATGCGAAACGCCCCGACGGCCCCGGCGGTCCTCGGGGCGTTTTTTTGACGCGGCGGGATCGGGACAGGCCCGTAGGGACGCGCGGGCCGACCGTCATGCCGAAGTCCCTTCTTCAGGACCGCGCGGATCAGGCGATCAGCCGCATGCGCCAGACCCGCTTGAGCAGCTCCAGCACCGCCACCACGCCGACCACCACCGCCGCGACCAAGGCCAGATCGTCCAGGTGCAGAACGCCGAACCGGAACAGCGCCCGCGCCGGCGGAATGGCGAGCACGCCCGCCAGGATCAGCACGGTGATCGTGGCCACCCAGGCCAGGGCGGCGTTGCGGCGCCCGAGCAGGTCGCGCACGGAGGTGCCGAAATTGCGGTTGACCAGGACCAACCCGAGATTGACCAGGACCAGCGATACGAAGGTGAGCGCCCGGGCATCCGCCTCCGGCATTCCGTCGCGCAGGGCGATCGCGTAGAGCACGGCCAGCGCGGCCAGGGCCACCCCGCCCTGCACCAGGCTCCAGGCGATCAGCGAGGCGGAGAATAACGGGCTGGCCGCCGCGCGTGGAGGCCGGCGCATGATGTCGGCCTCTTCCGGCTCCGCCTCGAACACCACGGAGCAGACGGGGTCGATGATCATTTCCAGGAACGCGATGTGGATCGGGCCGAAGATCAGCGGCAGGCCGGCCAGCAGCGGAAGCAGCGCCAGCCCGGCCACGGGAACGTGGATGGCGACGATATAGGCCATCGCCTTGCGCAGATTGTCGTAGATGCGCCGCCCCAGCCGGACGGTGCGGACGATCGCGCCGAAATCGTCGTCGAGCAGGACGAGCGACGCCGCCTCGCGCGCGACATCGGTGCCGCGCCCGCCCATGGCGATGCCGATATCCGCCGCCTTCAGCGACGGCGCGTCGTTCACCCCGTCGCCGGTCATGGCCACCAGCTGCCCGTTCGCCTGCAACGCGCGGACGATGCGCAGCTTCTGCGCGGGCACGATGCGCGCGAACACGTCCACGGCGCGAACTGCCTCGGCCAGCGCGGCATCGTCCATCCGCGCGATCGCCGCGCCATCGAGCGCCGCGCCCGCGTCGAGCCCGGCCTGGCCGGCGATGGCGCGCGCGGTCACCGGATAGTCGCCGGTGACCATCACCACGCGGATGCCGGCGGCACGGCACTCGGCGATGGCCGCGGGCACGCTGGCGCGCAGCGGGTCGGCCAGGCCGACGAGGCCGAGCAGGCGGAAGGGGAAGGCCGCGGGGTCGTCGGGCAAGGGACCGGTCCACGCGGCCTCGGCGACGCCGAGCACGCGTATCCCCGCCTCGCCCAGCCGGTCCGCGGCGCCTGCCAGCCGCGCGCCCTGCCCCGCATCCAGCCGGCACAGCCGGGCGATCGCCTCCGGCGCGCCCTTGGCGGCGATCACCGCGGAATCCTCGCCCGGAAGCCGCCAGGCCTGGGTCACGGCGAGCAGGTCGGGGCGCAGCCCGTACACGCGCGCGGGGGCCGGGGGCACGGCTTCGTCCGGCGGGCCGGCGAACGCGCGCAGGGCCTGGTCCATGGGGTCGTGGGCCACCGGCGCGCTGGCCAGGGCGGCGGCCGCGACCAGCGGCCGCAGATGGGGCGGAACCACGCCGGACGTGCCCACACGCCAGGTCTCGTCCCCGCCCTGGAGCGCCGCCACGGCCATGCGGTTTTCGGTGAGCGTGCCGGTCTTGTCGGTGCACAACACCGTCGCCTCGCCCAGCGCCTCGATGGCCGCGGCGCGGCGGGTCAGCACGCGAGCCTGCGACATGCGCCAGGCGCCCATGACCATGAACACGGTCAGCACCAGGGGAAACTCCTCGGGCAGCATCGCCATGCCCACGGCGATGCCCGCCAGCACGGCATCGAGCCAGGAGCCACGGAACAGGCCGAACAGCAGGACGACAGCCAGGCAACACGCCAGGCCGCCAACCGCCGCCACGCGCACGACGCGCGCGGTCTGCCGGGTGAGGTTGGGCGCGGCGGGATCGATCGTCCGCAACGCCTCGCCGATACGGCCGATCTCGCTGCGCGGCCCCGTCGCGCGAACCTCGGCCGCCCCCTGGCCGCGCACCACCAGGCTGCCCGACCAGACCCAGGGCGAATCGTCGCCGCCCGGCGTGGCATCCGCCGGCAGGCCCGCTTCCGGCACGCGCTTGCGCACCGGCAGGGACTCCCCGGTCAGCAGCGATTCGTCGGTCTGCAACTCGGCGGCCTCGACCAGCACCGCATCCGCCGGCACGCGATCGCCCTCCGCCAGCAGAACGAGGTCGCCGCGCACCACCTCGCTCCCGGCGATGCGCACGCGCCGGCCATCGCGAACCACCAGGGCGCGCGGGCTGGTCAGATCGCGCAGCGCCTCCAGGATGCGCTCGCTGCGCGCCTCCTGAACGACGGTGATGATGACGGACAGGGAGGCGAAGGCCAGGAGCAGCAGGGCCTCCAGCCGGTCGCCCAATGCCAGGTAGATCGCCCCGGCCCCGAGCAGCAGCGCGAACATCGGCTCGGCCAGAACCCCGCGGATGATCGCCGGCAGCCGGCGCGCGCCGGCCCGCGGCAACGCATTGGGGCCGTCCTCGCTCAGCCGCGCCGCGGCCTGCGCCTGCGTCAACCCCATGCGCGGCGCCGCCTGGCCCCGCTCCTCGCTCGGCATTGTCCCGTTCCGCGACATCCGGTGTCTCCGCCCGCTGTGGTCGTGGCCTTTCGCGCCCTCTCGGGGTTGGAATTCACCGCCCAGTATGCCGGTCAGGCATCCATGGGCGACTGATCTGCCTCAAGCGAGGTATCGAATGATGTCGTCCCATCCTCCTGGGGCGGCGTGTCGGGCCTGATCGGGACGAGACGAGGATCGGGGGAGAGGGCAGATAGCTATGCAGAAAATCTAACGAGGTATGCGAATTTAACATTTTGGCATTCGGAGTTGGGTAGTTATGTAATGCGCATGGATATAACGCAACCCCCTTCGTTCAGGACACAACTCTGCGAAAACCTCGCCCAGTCCCTGAACCTCATACACCCAACCCACACTCCCTCCGCAGATGGCGAAGGGGTGCTACAGAGGCTCGTCCAGGCCCT
>CAMFLK010000223.1 GCA_945957135.1 uncultured Rhodospirillales bacterium | reverse complement strand
GAGCAGGCGGGGGCGGCGGGCGCCGGCGGCCTCGGCGGCCTGGCGGGCGGCGGCGATCATCGCCGCGCCGCCGCTGGCGTGCAGGGTGAGGAAGTGCGGCGCCAGCGACAGCACCGCGCGCACGCCCCCGGCCACCGTGTTGGGAATGTCGTGCAGCTTGAGGTCGAGGAAGATCGGCCGGTCGTCGATCAGCGCCACCCCGGCGGCACCGTTGGCGAGGTAGAATTCCAGCCCGAGCTTCAGCATGCCGCAGGCCGGCGCGACGGCGGTGGCCCAGCGCCGCGCCTGCTGCGGGTCGGTGGTGTCGAGGGCGGCGATCAGGCCGGTTTGCATGGGCGCGGGCTCAGGGTTCGGGGAGGGCTGCCACCGGACGAGCCGATTGCGGCCGCGCCTGCATCTCCCGAATCCGCGCATCGAGCGTGCGTGCCTCGCGCTCCGCCTTGCGCGCCCGGCGCCGCGCCGCCACCACCGACAGCCATACCAGCAGCCCGCCGAGCAGGAAGGCGACGGCCATGGCACCCAGCACCACCAGCGACAGCGGCGCTTCCAGCGACCATTCGGTGGGCCAGAACGACAGCCGCACCGGCTGCGGGTTGGACAGGGTGAACAGCACCAGCACCAGCAGGAACGGCGCGGCGACGATCAGCCGGACCATCGCCTCAGCCGCCGGCGCGGGCGGGCTTGCCGCGATTGACGCGCTCGCGCAGCTCCTTGCCCGCCTTGAAGAACGGCACGGCCTTCTCGTCCACCGGCACCGCCTCGCCGGTGCGCGGGTTGCGGCCGGTGCGCGCGTCGCGCTTCTTCACCGTGAAGGCGCCGAAGCCGCGCAGCTCCACCCGCTCCCCGCGCGCCAGCGCGCTGACGATCTCGTTGAAGATGGTGGCCACGATGGTTTCCACGTCGCGGCTGAGCAGATGCGGATTGGCCGCCGACAATTCGGCGATCAGTTCGGATTTCGTCATGCCCCCCGGCCCTCAGTTCAGTCGCCCGAGCGTCCAGGCTGCCAGACGGCCCACGCCCCGTCAAGTCTAACCCCTTGAGAGAGAAGGGTTTTCATCACGAAGTCCAGCGCCCCCGCCAGGCTGTCGCCCAGCGCGCGCTCGGCGAGGCCCCGCCCGTCCAGATCGACCGCCGGCAGGCTGGCGGCCACGCCCTGGGTCTCCGCGAGCCAGGCCCGCGCCTCCGCCTCGCCGCCGATCGCGTCGATCAGGCCGAGCTTCAGCGCCTGCCGCCCGGTATAGGCGCGCCCGTCCGCCAGCTCGCGCACCCGGTCCGCCGGCATCTTGCGCCCGGCGGCGACGATGGCGACGAACTGCTCGTACATGTCCATCACCAGCCCGTGCAGCACCGCCCGGCCGGGATCGGAGAGCGGGCGGGTGAAGCTCGGCTGGTCCTTCAGCGGGCCCGAGGTGATGGTCTCGGCCGTGATGCCCAGGCTGCTGAGCAGGCCGGAGACCTCGCCGGTCTGCAGCAGCACGCCGATCGAGCCGGTGAGGGTGGATTCGCGCGCGAACACCCGCGCCGCCGGCATCGCCACCATGTAGCCGGCCGAGGCCGCGGTGCCGCCCATCACCGCCACCACCGGCTTCTTCGCCGCCACCCGGGCGATGGCGGCATGCAGGCTCTCGCCGCCGGCCACCGAGCCGCCGGGGCTGTCGATCGCCACGATCATGGCGCGCACCTGGGAATCGCGCCCGGCCTCGTCGATCGCCCGCACCATCTGCCGGTCGTCGGTGATCACGCCGCGGATGTTCAGCCGCGCCACCCGCCCGCCGATCGACAGCCTGGGCGCGACCACCACCAGCGCGCAGGCCACCAGCGCCAGCACGGCGGCCACCCGCCAGAAGATCAGCCGCCGCTTCAGGCGGCGGCGGTCGAGGATGAGATCGACTTCGAGACTCATGTGCAGGCGATTCCCCGGGAAGGACGACAGCCCATCAATACGCCGATCCGTCCTTATGCACGAACCGCCCGTCCGCCGCGCTGCTCATGATATCGACGTCCGAACAGGTGGTGAGGTCGTCCGGCGCGCGCGTGCCGATCTCGAGATAGGTGGCCGGGGCGGCGGAGCGGTTGACCAGGTGGTGGCCGTCGCCGGTGTTCTTGGGAAAGGCGGCGCAATCCCCGGCGCGCAGCAGCACCTCGCCGCCATCCTCCACCAGCACCAGCTCGCCGGCGAGCACATAGACGAACTCGTCCTCATGCGTGTGCCAGTGCCGCTGGCTGGACCAGTTGCCCGGCGGCAGCATCGTGAGGTTGACGCCGACATCGCCCAGCCCGCCCGCCGCGCCCAGCCGCTTGCGCACGCGCCCGGCGATCGGCGCGTCGAACGGCGGCGGATAGGGGCAGCCCAGCCGTTCCGGCACGGCGGCCAAATCGATCTTCGGCATGTCGTTCTCCCCGAAAAAGAAAAGGCCGGGGAAGGCATCGCCCTCCCCGGCCAAATCCCAGCCTCGTTTTGCAGGCTCAGCCTTCGCTGGCCTGCTGATTGCGGCGGCGGATGGCGGCACCGAGGATGTCGCCCAGCGAGGCGCCGGAGTCGGAGGTGCCGAACTCGG
This sequence comes from uncultured Rhodospirillales bacterium, assembly GCA_945957135.1. GTDB lineage: Bacteria > Pseudomonadota > Alphaproteobacteria > Acetobacterales > Acetobacteraceae > CAMFLK01. The sequence continues at coordinate 4,571 of CAMFLK010000223.1, read as the reverse complement.
CGATCGCCTGCTTGTCCTCCTCGATCTCCTTGCCCTTGATGGTGAGCTGCAGCTTGCGCGCGGCCCGATCCACCCCGGTGACGCGGGCATCCACCTTCTCGCCCACCGCGAAGCGGTCCGGCCGCTGGTCGGACTTGTCGCGGGCCAGCTCGGCGCGGCGGATGAAGCCGGTGAGCACGTCGTCCACCTTCACCTCGATGCCGTTGGACTGCACCGCGGTGACCACGCAGGTGACGATGTCGCCCTTGTTCACCCGGTCCAGCACGCCGGCGGCGGGGTCGTCGGCCATCTGCTTGATGCCGAGCGAGATGCGTTCCTTCTCCACATCCACGTCCAGCACCTTGGCCTTGACCATCTGGCCCTTCTCGAACTTGGCCATGGCCAGCTCACCCGGCTCGTCCCACGACAGGTCGGACATGTGCACCATGCCGTCGATGTCGGCGGACAGGCCGATGAACAGGCCGAACTCCGTCATGTTGCGGATCTCGCCCTCGACCACCGAGCCGATCGGGTGCAGATCGACGAACTCCTCCCACGGGTTGCGCTGCACCTGCTTCAGGCCCAGCGAGATGCGGCGCTTGGCGCTGTCCACGTCCAGCACCATCACCTCCACCTCCTGGCTGGTGGCGACGATCTTGCCCGGATGCACGTTCTTCTTGGTCCACGACATCTCGGACACGTGCACCAGCCCCTCGACCCCCGGCTCCAGCTCCACGAAGGCGCCGTAATCGGTGATGTTGGTGACGCGGCCGGTGTATTTGGCGCCCGGCGGATACTTCGCCGCCACACCCTCCCACGGATCGGCCTCCAGCTGCTTCATGCCGAGGCTGATGCGCTGGGTCTCGCTGTTGAAGCGGATCACCTGCACCTTCACCTGCTGGCCGATCTGCAGCGCCTCGCTGGGATGGTTGATGCGGCGCCACGCGATATCCGTCACGTGCAGCAGCCCGTCCACGCCGCCGAGATCCACGAAGGCGCCGTAATCGGTGATGTTCTTCACCACGCCGTCGAGGATCATGCCCTCCTTCAGGCCCTGGATCAGCTCGCTGCGCTGCTCGGCGCGCGTCTCCTCCAGCACCGCGCGGCGCGACACCACGATGTTGCCGCGCGCCCGGTCCATCTTGAGGATCTGGAACGGCTGCGGCTGGCCCATCAGCGGACCCACGTCGCGCACCGGGCGGATGTCCACCTGGCTGCCCGGCAGGAAGGCCACCGCACCGCCGAGATCGACGGTGAAACCACCCTTCACGCGGCCATAGATGGTGCCGTTCACGCGCTGCTGCGCCTCGAACGCCTTCTCCAGATTGGTCCAGGCCTCCTCGCGGCGGGCCTTCTCGCGCGACAGCACGATGGTGCCGTCACGATCCTCGTAGCGCTCCACATACAGCTCGACATGGTCGCCGGGCTTGACGTCGGGCGGCGTGCCCGGCGCGCTGAACTCCTTCAGCGCGACCCGGCCCTCGCTCTTGAGGCCGACATCGACGATGGCGAATTCATCGGTCAGCCGCAGCACGCGGCCGGTGACGACGGAGCCGTCGAACCCGCTGTCGCGGCCGAGGGTCTCGTCGAGAAGCGAAGCAAAGTCTTCATCCATGCCGTGCGCATGGGTGGCGGTGGCGAGAGAAGCCATGAGGTTGAATACGTCCTTGATAGGGCCGCCCCTGGGCGGCCGGGGTATGCGCACCACTGTCCGGTACGACTTGCCGCGCTCTGAAAGCGCCGGCCGGGTTGCAAAATGAGAGTCAAGGCGGCGCACACATAATCCGGTGCGCCACGGAGTCAAGGGAAATCGGCCGCTTTCCGCTTGATTCCCACGGCGCGCGCGCCCACCGTCCCGGGGGAAACCGCCCGGCATATACCGGGCGGTCCCCCTACCGGCGGCGCACCGTGATCTTGACTTTGATTGTCAGAATCACAATGATCCACGGCAGGAGTTGGCGATGTTGCTGCATCGCTTCCCTCCTTCGGAACGCCGGCCGGGCCCATTCCCGGCCGGCACGTTCGTTTTTAGAGCCGAAGGATAAAGGAAGGCGAGAGCGCTGCCTTGCCTTGATACTCTTTCGATATTCAGACCTTCCCCGCCAGCAGCTCCAAGGCGCGGGCGAAGGCCGCGTCGGCGTCGAGGTGGCTGGTGTCCAGCGTCATCGCGTCGTCGGCCGGGCGCAGGGGGGCGGCGGTGCGGGCGGCGTCGGCCGCGTCGCGGGTGCGGATTTCGGCGGTGATGGTGGCGAGGTCGGCGGGCACGCCGCGGGCGGTGAGTTCGCGCCAGCGGCGGCGGCCGCGTTCCTCGGCGCTGGCGGTGACGAAGAGTTTGGCCTGGGCCTGGGGGAAGATCACGGTGCCGATGTCGCGGCCGTCCAGCACGGCGCCGTTGGTGGCGGCGAAGGCGCGCTGGAAGTCGAGCAGGGCGGCGCGCACGGCGGGGATGGAGGCGACCTGGCTGGCGGCTTCGTCCACCTGGGGCACGCGCAGGTCGGTGCGCTCGGTGTCCTCGGGCGAGAGGGCGCGGGCGGCGGCGGCGGCGGCGGCGGGGTCGGCGGGGTTGCCGCCGGCGTCCAGCACGCGCCGCGCGGTGGCGCGGTAGAGCAGGCCGGTGTCGAGATAGGGCAGGGCGAAATGCGCGGCCAGCCGGCGGGCCAGCGTGCCCTTGCCGGCCGCCGCCGGGCCGTCGATGGCGATGATCAAGCTCACGCGGCGATCAGCGCCGGCGAGCCGCCATTGCCCACCAGCCCGTTCACCAGGGGGACGAAGCCGGGGAAGCTGGTGTCGATGAAGCTGGCGTCGTCGATATGCACCGGCTCGGCGGTGGCCAGGCCCATCACCAGGGCGCTCATCGCCAGGCGGTGGTCCATATGGGTGGTGACCAGGCCGCCGCCGGTGGCGGGGCGGCCGGTGCCGTGGACGATCAGGTCGTCGCCCTCGATCTCCACCTTCGCGCCGTTGGCCGCCAGCAGGGCGGCGGTGGCGGAGAGGCGGTCGCTTTCCTTCACCCGCAGCTCCTTCAGCCCGCGCATGCGCGTGGTGCCGCCGGCGAAGGCGGCGGCGACGGCCAGCACCGGATATTCGTCGATCATGCTCGGCGCCCGTTCCCACGGCACGTCCACGGGCTTGAGCACCGTGTGGCGCACGCGCAAATCGCCGACCGGCTCGCCGCCCTCGGTGCGGGCGTTCTCCACCGTGAGGTCGGCGCCCATCTCGCGCAGGGTGTCGAACAGGCCGGTGCGCAGCGGGTTGAGGCCAAGGTTCTGGATCAGCAGGTCGGAGCCCGGCACCAGCAGCGCGGCGACGATGGGGAAGGCGGCGGAGGAAGGGTCGCCCGGCACCACCACATCCGCCGCGCGCAGCTCCGGCTGGCCGTCGAGCGTGATGACGCGGCCGCGCCCGGCCGGCTCCACGCTGACCGTGGCGCCGAAATGGCGCAGCATGTTCTCGCTGTGGTCGCGCGTGGCCTCCGGCTCCTCCACCCGCGTCTGGCCGGTGGCGTTCAGCCCGCACAGCAGCACGGCGGATTTCACCTGGGCGGAGGGCACGGGCACCACGTAGTCGAGCGGCAGGGCATCCACCGCGCCGCGGATGGCCAGCGGCAGCCGCCCGCCGGCGCGGGTGCTGAAAACGGCGCCGCAGGCGGCCAGCGGGTCGGTCACCCGGCGCATCGGCCGGCGGCGCAGGCTGGCATCGCCGGTCATCACCGCGAACAGGTCATGGCTGGCGAGGATGCCGGCCAGCAGCCGCGCGGCGGTGCCGGAATTGCCCATGTCCAGCACGTCCTCGGGCTCCACCAGCCCGCCCACGCCGCGGCCGCGCACCCGCCAGGCGCCCGGCGCGTCCTGCGCCACCTCGGCCCCCAGGGCACGCATGGCAGCGGCGGTGCGCAGCACGTCCTCGCCCTCCAGCAGGCCGGTGATGCGCGTCTCGCCCACCGCCAGCGCGCCGAACATCAGCGCGCGATGGCTGATCGACTTGTCGCCGGGAACGGTCAGCACGCCGCGCAGCGGGGCGGCGGGGCGGCGCGAGAGGAAGCCAGCGGATTTGCTCATGCCGGCGCGCTTAGCACGCCAACCCCGCCCCATCCAGCCGGCCCGGTTTGACAGCGCGGAAAAGCGATGGCATGGGGCGCGCCCTTCCGACCGCGATTCTTCTTTCTGCTCCCGTCTTCCTGCTGCGAGGCGATACGAATGGTGAAGCCCGAACTCGGTACCAAGCGCGTCTGCGTCTCCTGCGGGGCGCGTTTCTACGATCTCGGGAAATCCCCGGCGGTCTGCCCGAAATGCGGCACCGAACAGCCGCCCGAACAGCCCCGCCTGCGCCGCCCCGCCGGCAACCTGCCGGACGACAAGCGCCGCCCGAAACCCGCCCCCACCCGCGACCCGGACGACGCGGAGGTGGAAACCGACGCCGCCGACGAGGAAGCCGACGAGGACGTGCTGGAAGACACCTCCGACCTCGAAGACGGCGCCGACGACGCGATCGCCGAAGTCGAAGTGGAGACGGAGAGCGGCGAAGAGGAGCACTGATCAGGCAAGGCGGGGGCTCCGCCCCTCGACCCCGGAAGAAAGGCCAGGGCGCTGCCC
>CAMFLK010000222.1 GCA_945957135.1 uncultured Rhodospirillales bacterium | reverse complement strand
CCGCCAGCCGCCGCCCCGGCCGCCAGGGACCGCCGATCGAGACCGTGGCGCGCGCCGCCTGCGACGCGCTGCGCGCCGCCCTGCCGGGGGACATGCCCACACCCACGCTGTGGATCGAGCCTGGCCGCTACATCGCCTCCAACGCCGTGGTGCTGCTGGCCCGTGCCGGATCGGTCAAGCGCGATGCCGGGCTGTGCTGGATGCATGTGGATGCCAGCACCAACAACCTGCCGCGCATCGAATCCGGCCAGTTCCACTACGCGATTTTGCCCGCCAGCCGCATGCACGATGCCTGCGACGAGGCGGTGGAGATCGTCGGCGGCACCTGCTTCCGCTCCCTGCTCGGGGGCGGGCGGCGCATGCCCGCGCCGCGGCGCGGCGATATCGTCGCCATTCTCGATGCCGGCGCCTATGCCGAGGTCTTCGCGACCCAGTTCAACAGCGTGCCCCGGCCCGCGACGGTGATGATCTCGCCGCACGGCGTGGAACTGGTGCGGGCCCGCGAGACGGAGGAAGACGTGTTCCGCGCCCAATCCGTGCCCGACTGGCTGCGCGCATGACCGGCGCCGAGGCGCTCGCCGCCCTGCGCACCCAGTCCGACCGGCTCGGCGTGGCCGATGGCCGGCTGACCATCGGCGGCCAGGACGCGGCGGCGTTGCTGCGCGAATACGGCTCGCCGCTGTTCGTCGCTGTCGAGGACAGCATCACCGCCAATTACCGGCGCCTGCGCGACGCCTTCGGCGCCGCCTGGCCGGAAGCGGTGACGGTGATGTTCGCGGTCAAGACCAACAACACCCTGGCCATCCGCGCGCTGCTGTCGCGCGAGGGGGCGGGCGGGGATTGTTTCGGGGCGGGCGAGCTGCACGCCTGCCTCGCCACCGGCACCGACCCCGCGCGCATGGTGCTGAACGGCAGCAACAAGGGGGCGGAGGAAATCGCCATCGCCATTCGCGATGGCATCCGCATCAACATCGATTCCGAGGACGAGATCGGCCTCATCGAATCCCTCGCTCCGCCCGGCCGGCGCGTGCGGGTGAACCTGCGGCTGAAGCCGCTGCCGCCGGAGATCGACCGGTTCAGCGCCGCCTTCTTCAAACGCGGCGGCGGCATGCTCGATGCGGTGAAGCGGACCAAATGGGGCTTCTCCCGCGCCGCCGCCGCGCGGCTGGTGCCCCGCCTGCGTGCCTCGCCGCATCTCGAACTCGAAGGCTACAGCTGCCATGTCGGCCGCTTCTCCGCCGATCCCGACTCCTTCGCCGTGGTGGCGGCGGAGCTGGGGCGCGACGTCGTGCGGCTGCACGCGGAGACGGGATTCTGGCCGTCCACGCTGGATATCGGCGGCGGCTGGCCGCGCCAGCGCGAGCCGGAATCCCGCGCCCCGGACCTCAATCCCCACCCGATCGAAACCTATGCCGACCGGGCCTGTGCCGCCCTGCTGGCCGAACTCATCCCATCCGCACAGCCCGTGCCCGCCCTATGGCTGGAGCCGGGGCGCTACCTCGTGGGCAACGGCGTGGTGCTGCTCGCCACTGTCGGGGCGATCCGCAAGGATCTCGATCACGTCTGGATCCATGCCGATGCCAGCACCGACCTGCTGATGCGCGCGGAGACCAGCGCCGCCTGGTACCACATCCTGCCGGCCGGGCGGATGGACGCGCCGTTCACCCAGACCGCGGATATCGTCGGCAGCACCTGCGTGCCCTCGATCCTCGGGGCGGGGCGCGAGATGCCCGAGCTCGCGCCGGGCGACGCCATCGCCGTGCTCGATGCCGGCATGTATGCCGAGGTGTTGGCGGCGCCGTTCAATGCGGTGGGCCGCCCCGCCTCGGTGATGGTCTCGCCGGGCGGCGTGCATCTCACCCGCCGGCGTGAGACGATCGCCGACATCTTCGCCCGCGACCGGGTTCCCGCGCATCTGGAGGCGCCGCATGACGGTTGAAGCCGAGCAGGTCTTCTTCGCCGATCCAGCGCTGGACCGGATGATGGGCGTGGTGATGGCACTGGCCGCCGAGGTCTTCGTGCTGCGGGCGAAAATTCGCGCCCTGGAGGGCGCCGCGCCCGAGCCCGGCGATGCCGACGCCTTCGCCCGGCATCTGCTGGAACCCGTGCTGGGCACGCGGCCGTGACGCCGGAGGCGCGGGCCTATCAGGATTTCGTCGGCGCCTGCCGCCGCTTCTGGGCCGGACCGCTGTTCCGCCAGCTGCGCGACGAAGCGGAAACCTGCGCGGAAAACCCTGAGCTTTTCGCAACCCGCATCGCCGGCGGCCCTACCCACGCCTATTTCGCCTGGTTCGAACGCCATTTGCAGCGCATGAAATATTCCGGCCGCTGGGGCCTCGTGCCGGTGCTGGAAGCGGAACGCGCGACGCTCGCCGCCGGGCTGCCGGCGGAGGGCGATGGGCTGACGCTCGATCCCGGCCTCGCGCTGCCGGGCTACTGGACCGATCACGACATCCATCAGCATCCCGGCGGGCTGGCCGACGAGATTTCCGCCTTCGTCTATCGCGAGGCCACCGGCCAGGGCGGCGTGGTCGGCCAGCCGCAGCTGCACGACCGCTTCGCGGCGCTGGTGCTGAAGGATCGTCCAGCGCGGGACATAGTCGATCTCGGCTGCGGCTTCGGCCGCAGCGCCGTGGCCTTCGCCCGCGCGGCCGATGCGGCGGTGACGGGCATCGACCTCTCCGCGAGCTGCCTGCGCCTCGCCGCTTGCGAACTGCCGGAGGCGCTGCGTGGCCGCGTCGCCTATCGCCAGGCCGATGCGGCGAATACCGGCCTCGCGCCGGAGAGCTTCGACCTCGTCACCTCCACCATGCTGCTGCACGAAATGCCCGCCCCCGCGCTGGAAGCGTTGATCGCTGAGAGCGCCCGGCTGCTGCGCCCCGGCGGAACCGTGGCGCATCTCGATTTCCTGCCGCCGGCCGACGCGCTGGGCCGGCTGCTCTATGCGGGCCACAGCGCGCGCAACAACGAGCCCTTCATGCGCGACCTCGCCGAGCTCGACCTGGAAGCCAGCTTCCGCCGCGCCGGCTTCGCCACCTTGCGCGTGGATGAATTCGCCGAAAGAGACGGCGCTTTGGACCATCCCAGGCAGGCATGGCGCTTGCCCTGGACCGTCATTCTTGCCACGAAACCGCTTTCACCCGAGGACCCCGCATGACCCAGACCCGTCGCAACCTGCTGCTTGCCGGCCTGGCCGCCGGTGTCGCCCCGGCGCTGGCCCGTCCGGCCATCGCCCAATCCCGCCCGGTGCTGCGGGTGCAGAGCATCGGCGGGCTGGTGGAGAAGACCATTCGCGAGGAGGTCATCCCCGGCTTCGAGAAGGCCAACAATGTCGAGGTGCAGCTGATCGTCGAGGACGACGTCACCATCCTGCCCAAGCTGCAGGTGGCCCGCGGCCGCGCCCCCTACGACGTGTGCATGATGGACAACGACAAGGCGATCCTGGGCCGCGAGATGGAGCTGTGGGCGCCCGATGTTTCGTCCAAGCTGAGCAATCTCGGCGCGATCTATACCAGCTGCAAGCCGCCGGCCACCGCCAACTACGCCCAGATGATCTACGAATACGGGCTGGTGTACAGCACCGACAAGTTCAAGACCCCGCCGACCTCGTGGAACGATCTGTGGGCGCCCGGCGTGGTCGCCGCCGTGCCGCATGTCAGCCAGTCCTACGGGCTCACCTTCCTGTATCTCGCCGCCACGCTCAACGGCGGCAGCGCGACCAATCTCGACCCCGGCTTCGCCGCCATCAAGCGGCTGGGCAATTTCAAGATCTACCGCAACGTCAGCCAGGGCCTGTCGCTGTTCCAGCAGAAGGAGGCGGATGCCGCGCTGTTCTACGGCCACCGCGCCCAGCAGATGATCGAGGCCGGGCTGCCGGTGGGCAAGACCGTGCCGAAGGAAGGCACGTTCGGCCAGCGCACCGGCGCGCAGATCCCGAAGCAGACCGCCAATCTCGAGGGCGCCATCGCCTGGGTGAACACCACGCTCAGCGTGCCCTACCAGATGGCCTTCGCGAAGAACCTGTACAGCCCGACCAACCGCAACTGCACTTTCCCGGCCGACCAGGAGAAGCGGCTGGTGCTGGGCGAGGCGCATGTGGATTCCATCAAGGAAGCGCCGTGGAAGGAGCTGCTGCCGCAGCGCGACGCCATCCTGGACCGCTGGACGCGCGAATTCGGCAGCTGATCCGCGGATATACGGGAGCGCGAAAGCCGGGATATCCTCCGCCTGAGCCAGGAGGATGGGTCGGTGGCACCGGGTTTTCTAAGCGCGGGCGGCGAGATGGGGGCGTTGATGCGGGACCACGACTGGTCCCGCCATCCGCTCGGCCCGCCGGAAGGCTGGCCCCATGGGCTGAAGACCGCGCTGCGGCTGCTGCTGAACACCGGCCATCCCGCCTACATCTTCTGGGGCGAGCCCGGCTACTGCTTCTACAATGACGGCTACCGCCCCTCGATCGGGCCGGAGCGGCACCCGGGCTCGCTCGGCCGTCCGGTGCGCGAGGTGTGGGCGGAGATCTGGCCGATCATCGGCCCGCAGATCGCGCAGGTGCTGGCCGGGCGCGGCGCCACCTGGCACGAGAACCAGCTGGTCCCCATCACCCGCCACGGCCGGCTGGAAGACGTGTACTGGACCTACAGCTACAGCCCGATCGACGACGAGGCGGCGCCGCACGGCGTGGGCGGCGTGCTGGTGATCTGCACCGAGACCACCCAGCAGGTGCACGCCCGCCGCCAGGCCGCCGCGGCGCGCGACCGCCAGCGGATGACCTTGCAGCAGATGCCCGGCTTCGTCGCCCTGCTCTCCGGCCCCGAGCACCGCTACGAATACGTCAACGACGCCTATGTCGAGATCGCCGGCGCGCGCGACTTCATCGGCCGCACCGTGCGCGAGGTGTTCCCGGACATCGCCGACCAGGGCTTCTACCAGCTGCTCGACCGCGTCTATGCCACCGGCGAGCCGTTCGGCGCCCGCGCCATGCCCATCCGGCTGAACCGGCCGGACGGCGCGCGGTTCATCGACCTGCTGTACCAGCCGATGCGCGACGATGCCGGGGAGATCACCGGAATTTTCGTCGGCGGCTACGACGTGACCGAGCTGGTGCGCACCACCGAGCGGTTGCTGCTGGCCACCGAGCACGCGGAAATCGGCTTCTGGGACGTCGATCTGGTGAAGGGCGATCTGGTCTGGCCGGCCCGCACCAAGGCGATGTTCGGCATCTCGCCGGACGTGCCGGTCTCCATGGCCGATTTCTACGCGGGGCTTCACCCGCTGGACCGGGAAGCGACGGCGGCGGCCTACGACGCCGCGGCCGACCCCGCCCGCCGCGCGCTGTACGACGTGGAGTACCGCACCATCGGCAAGGAGGACAGCGTGGTGCGCTGGGTGGCGGCCAAGGGGCGCGGGGTGTTCGACGCGTCCGGAAACTGCCTGCGCGTGGTGGGCACCGCCATCGACATCACCGCCCGCAAGGCGACGGAGACGGCGCTGGCCGAGAGCGAGGCGCGCTACCGCCGCCTGTTCGACTCGATGGACGAGGGATTCTGCGTCATCGAGTTCCTCGACGGGCCGGAGGGTCCGATGACCGACTACGTGCATGTCGAGGCCAACGCCGCCTATGCCACCAATGCCGGCATCCCCGGCATCGTCGGCAAGCGGCTGCGCGAGATCGTCTCCGCCTCCGAGGCCGATGCCTGGTCCGAAATCTATCGCCGCGTGCTGGTGACGGGCGAGTCGATCCGCTTCGACCGCGAATTGGTGGAGACCGGCCGCCACCTGGAAATCGCCGCGTTCCGGGTGGAGCCGGGCTCGCGGCGGCAGGTGGCGGTGATCTTCCAGGACGTGACCGGCCGCAAGCGGGCCGAGGCGGCGCTGCGCGAGCTGAACGACACGCTGGAGGCGCGGGTGGCCCAGCGCACCGCCGAGCTGGAAGCCGCCCACGAGCAGCTGCGCCAGAGCCAGAAGCTGGAGGCGATGGGCAGCCTGACCGGCGGCGTCGCGCATGATTTCAACAACCTGCTGACGCCGATCGTCGGTGCGCTCGACATGCTCCAGCGCAAGGGCCTGGGGGGTGCGCGCGAGCAGCGGCTGATCAGCGGCGCGGCGCAGTCGGCGGAGCGGGCGCGCACGCTGGTGCAGCGCCTGCTGGCCTTCGCCCGCCGCCAGCCGCTGCAATCCGTGGCCGTCGATCTCGGCGAGCTGGTGCGCAGCATGGCGGAGCTGGTGGCGAGCACCACCGGCCCGCAGATCCGGGTGGTGGTGGAGGTGGCGGAGGGCCTGCCGCCGGCGCGGGCCGACCCCAACCAGCTGGAGATGGCGCTGCTCAATCTCAGCGTGAACGCGCGCGACGCGATGCCGGAGGGCGGCACGCTGCGCATCAGCGCCTCGATGGGCGACGGCGCGCGGGCGGGGCTGCCGCCGGGCCGGTACCTGTGCCTGTCCGTGGCCGATACCGGCACCGGCATGGACGAGGCCACGCTGGCCCGCGCGGTGGAACCGTTCTTCTCCACCAAGGGCATCGGCAAGGGCACCGGGCTCGGCCTGTCGATGGTGCACGGGCTGGCCTCGCAGCTGGGTGGCGCGCTGACCATCAGCAGCCGGCCGCGCCTGGGCACCAATGTCGAGCTGTGGCTGCGCCAGGCGGAGGCGGTGGCCGAGCCCGCGCCCGCGGCGGCGGAGGCCGAGCCGGTGCGCGGCCGCGGCACGGTGCTGGTGGTGGACGACGAGGAATTCGTGCGCATGACCACGGCGGAAATGCTCGCGGAGCTGGGATTCGCGGTGGTCGAGGCCGCCTCGGCCGAGGAGGCGCTGCGGCTGATCGACGCGGGGGCGGGGATCGACACCGTGGTGACCGACCATCTGATGACCGGCATGACCGGGGTGGAACTGGCCCTCGCGGTGCGCGAGCGGCGGGCGGAGCTGCCGGTGCTGATCGTCTCCGGCTACGCGGAGGTGGAGGGGGTCGCGCCGGACTTGCCCCGGCTGACCAAGCCGTTCCGCAAGGACGAGCTGGCGGCGAGCCTGGCCGGGCTCGCCGGGGCCGGGTGAGGCCGGGGCTTGCGCCCCGGCCCTGTCCGATCAGTCGGCGCGCAGCGTGCCGACGCGGCTGAGATCGACATTGCTGAAGGTGGCGACGTAGCCGTCGCGGA
>CAMFLK010000221.1 GCA_945957135.1 uncultured Rhodospirillales bacterium | reverse complement strand
AGGCAGGCCAGGCCGAGGGGGCGGGAGATGGGTGGGGGGTCGTCGTCGCGTGGGGTGGGTGGGGTGGCGCCGTTCAGCGCCCATCCCGCGAGGCCGCCGCCGGCGATCACCGCGATCTGCATGGCGGGCCAGGGGGTGAGCAGCATGGCGGCGAGGGCGATGGTGGCGATGGTGGCGTGGGCGCGGTCGGGGCAGAAGGCGCGGGCCATGCCGGCCACGGCCTGGGCGACGATGGCGACGGCGGCGAGTTTCAGCCCGTGCAGCAGGCCGGTGCCGGCGCGGGTGCCGAGGATGTCGCCGGCGCCCAGGGCGAAGGCGATCATCAGCAGGGCGGAGGGCAGGGTGAAGCCGACCCAGGCGGCGAGTCCGCCGAGCAGGCCGCCGCGCATCAGGCCGATGCCGAAGCCGGTCTGGCTGGAGGCGGGGCCGGGCAGGAATTGCGACAGGGCGACGAGGTCGGCGTAGGCGGCGTCGGTCAGCCATTTCCGCCGTTCGACGAATTCGGCGCGGAAATAGCCGAGATGGGCGGCGGGGCCGCCGAAGCTGGTGCAGCCGAGGCGGAGGAAGGTGAGCAGGATGTCCAGCCGGCTCGGGTGGGGGGTCGCCATGGGCGGGTGCTCGCGCGGGTTTGGGGGCTTGGCGCCGGGGTTTTGCCGGGGCGTGCGGCGCCACGCAACCGCCCAATGATTGGGCAGAATCTGTCACGAAGCCGACATTGATTTTTATTTAGGCAAATACCCTTTCGGCGCCCCGCGACCCCGCGCGCGAATGCGCCAAAACCGGCTGGCACGGCGTTTGAAAAGCGTCCCCTCGCCCGCGCCGTCGCGCGGCCCAGGAGGACGCATGAAACCATCGTCGCGTGCCGGCCTATTGCTCGCCACCACGGCTTTCGTCCTGGCCGCCGGCGTGGCGCGGGCCGAGGATCCGCCCAAGCCCGATGCCGCGCCGGAGGCGCCGAAGACCTGGATGAGCGGCATCACGCTGGGGGCGCAGATTCAGGGCGGGTACGTGTTCAACCCCGCCTTTCCCGAGCAGCGCATCAATTTCGGCCAGACGCTGAACGATCGCGCCAACCAGCCGATGCTGAACCAGGCGGTGATCACCCTGCAGCGGCAGATCGACCCGAAGAATCCCGGCCCCTATGAGGTCGGGTTCAAGCTGCAGGCGCAGTATGGCAGCGATTCGCGCTACACCCAGGCGCTGGGCATCTTTAACCACGCCGTCAACAACCAGATGCAGCCGGATATCGGCGAGGCCAGCGTGTCGATGCACCTGCCCTGGCTGACCGAGGGCGGCATCGACGTGAAGGCCGGGCTGTATCCCACGCTGCTGGGGGCGGAGACGATCGATCCCAGCACCAACCTGTTCTACACCCACTCCTACATCTTCAATTTCGGCCTGCCGCTGAAGCACACGGGCGCCTATGCCATCACCCATGCGCTGCCATGGCTGGACGTGTACACGGGCATCGACACCGGCACGAACACCACCTTCGGCATGGGCGGCGACAACAACTCCGCCATGGCCGGCGTGCTGGGCTTCGGCCTGAACCTGCTGGAGGGCAACCTCACGGTTCTCGCGCTGACCCATTTCGGCCCGGAGAACCCGGCCAAGCTGGTGCCCAACGCCAACGGCTACTACCGCTACTTCAACGACGTGGTGGTGACCTACAAGCCCAACGACAAGCTGACCCTGATCACCGAGGGCAACTGGGTGCGCGAGAGCCTGAACCAGGCCAACGGGTTCGGCGCGGCGCAATACGCCTCCTACGCGCTGAGCGAGCAGGTGGCGCTGAACGGACGGGCGGAAATCTGGCGCGACGACAAGGGGTTCTTCGTGGCCGCCTTCCCCTCGGTGCACGGGTTCACCTCCACCCAGCTGGGCAATCCCGCGCCGGTGATGACGGCGCGGCCGACCACCTACGGCGCGATCACGCTGGGGGTGACGTACAAGCCCACGCTGCCGGCGCCGGTGGCAGGGCTGCTGATCCGCCCGGAGCTTCGCTATGATTCCTCGCTGAACAATTCCAAGCCGTTCAACAACGGGAAGGACAACGGGGCCTTCATGGCCTCGATGGATTTCGTCCTCCAGTTCTGATCCTCGCGCCACCACGCCGGCGGCGCGCCCGCGCCGCCGGCGATGGCGTGGGTGATGGAGAGCCCGGTGGGCAGATGCAACGTGCGCGAAAGCTTGGGGTCCATCGACGACTCGTTGTTGCGAATAATTCTCATTAGCGCCTACGCGGCCACGTCGGTCAAGCGGGAATGCGGGGGGGGGGAGCGTGTGCGCGGCCGAGGGAAGGAAGGAAGGAAGGAAGCGGTTCTTTTTTGAAAAAAAGAACCAAAAAACTTTTTATTTATTGATCCGTGCGTCGGCACTTTCCGCGCGAAGAATAACGAATAAAGTCTTTTTGCTTCTTTTTCTTCAGAAAAAGAAGATCCTTCCTTCCTGCCTTTACTCCGCCGACAACCGAAACAGCGTGACGTTGCGTTCCGTGCGGTCTTCCAGTTCCAGCGTGGTGGGCACGGTCATGTGGGCGAACGGGGTCAGGCCGTCGCTTGGCAGGTAGGCGCGGCCGGGGTCGGCGACCCACACGTCGGCCTCGCGCGCGAGGGTGCGCAGCCAGGGCAGGATGTGGCGGGTCATCGGCGCCTCGTAGCAGACGTCGCCGCACAGGATGAGGTCCCAGCGGCAGGGCGTGCCGATGATGTCGCCGATTGTCGCGGTGATGGCCACGCCGTTCAGCGCGGCGTTCAGGCCGATGGCGGCGATGGCGAGGGGGTCGATCTCCACCGCCTCCACGCCGGCGCCGAGGCGGGCGCAGGCGATGGCCGCCAGCCCGCCGCCGGCCGCGAAATCCAGCACGCGGCGGCCGCGCGCCGCGTCGGGATGGTCGAGCAGGTGGCGGGCGAGGGCCTGGCTGCCCGGCCAGGCGAAGGCCCAGAACGGGGGGGCGATGTTGCGGGCGGCCAGCCAGTCCTCGCTGGCCTGCCAGAGCGGGGTGATCTCGCTGGCGAGATGCAGGGCGATTTCCGGCACCAGGATGGGCCGGCCCACGATCGTGTGGGCGCGGATGAAGTCCTCGGGAGTCACGCCCAGCCGGCCAGGATCGCCAGGCCGACCGCCAGCCCCACCTCGCGATTGGCCTTGAACAGGCGCAGGCACAAGGCGGGGTCGTCGATATCGATGCGCCGGACCTGCCAGGCGAGCATCGCGGCCGGCAGGACCAGCGCGGCGAAGAACCACGGGCCCAGCCCGGCGAGCCAGCCGGCCAGCGCCAGCAGGGCGATGGTGGCCGTGTAGCAGGCGGCGAGGAAGGGGCGGGTGCGCTCGGCGAACAGGCGGGCGGTGGAGCGCACGCCGACCAGCGCGTCGTCCTCGCGGTCCTGATGGGCGTAGATCGTGTCGTAGCCGAGGATCCAGGCGATGGCGGCGGCGTAGAGCGCCAGCGCCGCGGCCCAGTGCGCCCCGCCGGCGGCCGCGTAGCCCATCGGCGCGCCCCAGCCGAAGGTGAAGCCCAGCACCATCTGCGGCCACCAGGTGACGCGCTTGGCCAACGGGTAGCTGACCACCAGGGCCAGCGAGGCCACGCCCAGCGCCTGGGCCAGCGGCGACAGCGCGAGCAGGATGGCGAGGCTGGGCAGCAGCAGGGCGAGCAGGAAGGCGGCGGCTTGGCGCATGCGCAGCGCGCCGGAGGCGAGCGGCCTTCCGGCGGTGCGGGTGACGCGCCGGTCCATGTCGCGGTCCCACATGTCGTTCACCACGCAGCCGGCGCCGCGCATCAGGAAGGCGCCGGCGAGGAACAGGGCGATCAGCCAGGCGCTGAACGCGGGCGCGGCGCCGGCGAGCAGGATGGACCACAGGCCGGGCAGGAACAGCAGCCAGCCGCCGATGGGACGGTCGAGCCGGGCGAGCAGCGCGTAGGGCAGCCAGCCCGCGGGCAGGCGGGCGATCCAGCCGGTGGTGGAGATGTCGGTGTGCATCGGCAGGTCACGAAGAAGGAAGAAAGGAAGGGTCTTCTTTTTCTGAAGAAAAAGAAGCAAAAAGACTTTATCCGTTATCCATTGGATGGCAATGCCGACGCACGCCTTCAACGAATAAAAGTTTTTTGGTTCTTTTTTTCAAAAAAGAACCGCTTCCTTCCTTCTTCGCTTGCTTCGCTCTACCTTACGTCGATGTCCTCCCCCATCCGCCTCCACGTTGCCGCGCCCTTGCATGAGGGCGCGCATATCGATGCCACCGCCGCCCAGGCGCACTACCTCGGCACCGTCATGCGCCGCGCGGCGGGCGATTCGGTGGTGCTGTTCAACGGCGCGGATGGCGAATGGCAGGCCCGCATCGCGGACATGGCGCGGGGGCATGCACGCTTCGCGGTGGCGCAGCGGCTGCGCGCGCAGGTGGCGGATGCCGATCTGTGGCTGGCCTTCGCGCCGCTGAAGCGCGACGCCACGGAGCTGGTGGTGCAGAAGGCGACGGAGCTGGGGGTGGCGCGGATCGTTCCGGTGCTGACGGCGCGCACCAACACGCCGCGCGTCAACACCGCCCGGCTCGCCGCCATCGCCATCGAGGCGGCGGAGCAGAGCGAGCGGCTGACGGTGCCGACCATCGCCGCCCCCGTCCTGCTGCGCCTGCTGCTGAAGGACTGGCCGGCCGAGCGGCCCCTGGTGGTGGCGGCGGAGCGGCAGGCGGCGCCGGGTATCAGCCCCCTGCCCCGCGCCGGGCTGCTGGTGGGGCCGGAGGGAGGTTTCACGCCCCAGGAGCTTGACGTTCTGCGAACCTGTCCCTTTGTTCATGTGGCCTCGCTCGGCCCGCGCATCCTGCGCGCCGAGACGGCGTCGCTTGTCGGCTTGGCCCTGCTGCAGGCGCCGGGCTGAGCCTGTCCCTTTCGCCCGAACGGAATCCCGATGTCCAATCCCGGAGACGCCGACGCCACGCCCATCACGTCGGCGCGCCAGCTCGCCGACTATCTCGCCGCGGGATGCAAGCCCCGGGACCGCTTCACCATCGGCACGGAGCACGAGAAATTCGGCTTCCGCCACCAGGGCTTCGCGCCGCCGCCCTACGAACCGCGGGGCATCCGGGCGCTGCTGGAGGCGATGGCGCCGAATGGCTGGCGGCCGATCCTGGACCATGGCAACCCGATCGGGCTGACCGGGCGCGGGTCCGCCTCGGTCTCGCTGGAGCCGGCGGGCCAGCTGGAGCTGTCGGGCGGGCTGCTGGCCACGCTGCACGACACCCAGGCGGAATTCGCGGAGCATTTCGCCGAGGTGCGGGCGGCGGCCGGACCGCTCGAGCTCGGCTTCGCGCCGCTCGGTTTCCACCCCATCGCCAGCCGGGCGGAGATGCCGTGGATGCCCAAGGGGCGCTACGCCATCATGCGCGCCTACATGCCCCAGGTGGGCAGCCTGGGGCTGGACATGATGACCCGCACCTGCACCGTGCAGGTGAACCTGGATTTCGGCAGCGAGGCGGAGATGGTGCGCATGCTGCGCGTCAGCCTCGCCCTGCAGCCGCTGGCCACCGCGCTGTTCGCCAACTCGCCGTTCACCGAGGGCAAGCCGAACGGCTTCCTCTCCTACCGCGCCCAGGTGTGGACCGACACGGACAACGCGCGGTCCGGCATTCCCCTGGCGGCGTTCGAGGAAGGGTTCGGCTTCGAGCGCTACGTGGAGTGGCTGCTGGACGTGCCGATGTATTTCGTGGTGCGCGACGGGGAATATGTCGATCTCTCCGGCCGGTCGTTCCGCGACTTCATGGCGGGCAGGCTGGGCGACCTCGTGCCCGGGCCGGCGACGATGGGCGATTTCGCCGACCACATGACCACCGCCTTCCCGGACGTGCGGCTGAAGCGCTTCCTGGAAATGCGCGGGGCGGATGCCGGCTCGGCCGAGATGATGCTGGCGCAATCGGCACTGTGGGTGGGGCTGCTCTACGACGAGGCGGCGCTGGAAGCGGCGGCGGCGCTGGTGGCGCGGCGGCCGTGGGCGGAGTACGTGGCGCTGCGCCCGCTGGTGCCGCGCCAGGGGCTGGCCACGCCGTTCGCCGGCGGCACGCTGCGCGACCTGGCGCGCGAGGTGGTGGCGATCGCGCAAGACGGGCTGCGCGCCCGGGCGCGGCGCGACTCGGCGGGGCGGGACGAATCGATCCATCTCGCGCCGCTGGAGGCCATCGTGGCGGGGGCGCCGACCCAGGCGGAGCACTGGCTCGCCCGGTTTCACGGGGTTTGGCAGGGCGATGTCACGAAAATCTTTGCCGAATCGGCGATCTGAAGGTACGAAAACGCAACAATAGGTGACGCAGCGGCCGGTTTTGGGCCACACTGCACAGCGATGCACCCATGCGTTGCGGAAAGCCTTGCCACCGCAACCGTTATTGCATGATTATTAACGGATCATAATGCGCGACCCGACATCGTGACGGCTCTGTCCAGCATCAATCATACGTCCGACCCCGTGCTCGTGCGTCTGCGCCTGATCGGCCAGATGGAGGCATGGACGCTGACGAGCGAGAGCATCCTGCCGACGGGACGCAAGACCCGCGCGCTGCTGGCGGTGCTCGCCCTGTCCTCGCCGCGCCCGGTGCTGCGCGGCAAGCTCGCCGAGTTGCTGTGGAGCCGGCGGCCGGAGGAACAGGCCCGCGCCTCGCTGCGCCAGGAAATCCACCGGCTGCTCGACGCGCTGGACCCGGTGGGCACGCAGATCCTGTCGATCAACCGCGACCACCTGCTGCTGCGCCCCGGCACGGTGTGGGTGGACGTGGAGGAGGTGCTGCGGGCCTCGCCGACCAAGCCGGCGGCGCTGTCGCTGCTCGACGGCGAGCTGCTCGAAGACCTGGACGGGGTGGACAACAGCTTCGATTCCTGGCTGGCCGGCGAGCGCGAGCGGCTGCGCGACCGCGCGCGGGGCCTGGCGGAATCGCTGCTGCGCGAGAAATCGGACCCCGATTCGATCATCCCCGCCGCCCAGCAATTGCTGACCATCGACCGCACCCATGAGGGGGCGTGGCGGGCGCTGATGCGCGCCTATAACGGGCGCGGCGAGCGCGGCATGGCGATCCAGGCCTTCGAGCGCTGCCGCACCGTGCTGGCCGAACAGCTCGACGCCCAGCCCTCGGAGGAAACCCAGCGGCTGGCGCAGGAAATCCGCGCCGCCGGGCCGGCGGTGGCGCGCCCGGCCGCCTCCCC
>CAMFLK010000220.1 GCA_945957135.1 uncultured Rhodospirillales bacterium | reverse complement strand
GCGCGAGACGGCGCAGGCGAGCGGGCCGGCCCGGTGTAGCCGGGCGATCAGGTCGTGCGGCAGGAAGGGCGTGTCCCCCGGCACCGAGACGATCGCCGCCGCCCCGCGCGCCCAGCGCATCCCCGCGAGCACGCCGGCCAGCGGGCCGAGACGGCCGGGCAGCGTGTCCGCCACCACCGGCACCCCCCATGCGGCGAAGCGCCCCGCGTCACCATTGGCGTTGAGCGCCACGGCGCCAGCCTGCGGCGCCACGCGGGCGAGCACATGGTCCAGCAGCGCGCGTCCGGCGAGTGGGCGCAGCGGCTTGTCCCCACCGCCCATGCGCCGGCCCAGCCCGCCGGCCAGCACCACCACGGGTATTTCCAAGACCGCAATCCGCTTCTAAGAGACAGGGCAAATCTACAGAACGGGCCGGCACCACGCCACGCCCGCAGGGGAGAGAGACACGACGATGATCCGCCGCCGTACCCTTCTTGCCGGCCTGCCGCTGGTGGCCATCGCCACGCGCCCGGCCCGCGCCGCCGAGTTCAGCTACAAATTCGCCAACAACCTGCCGGCCACCCATCCGCTCAACACCCGCGCGGCCGAGGCCATCGCCCGCATCAAGGAAGCGAGCGGCGGGCGGGTGGACATCCAGGTGTTCCCCAACAACCAGCTCGGCTCGGACACCGACACGCTGAGCCAGCTGCGCTCCGGCGCGGTGGAATTCTTCACCCTCTCCGGCCTGATCCTGTCCACCCTGGTGCCCGTCGCCTCCATCAACGGCGTGGGCTTCGCCTTCAAGGATTACGGCCAGGTGTGGCCGGCCATGGACGGGGCGCTGGGGGCGCATGTCCGCGCCGAGATCGCCAAGCGCGGGCTGTATGCCATGGCGAAGCAGTGGGACAACGGCTACCGCCAGATCACCAGCGCCACCAAGCCGGTGAAGGCGCCGGCCGATCTCGACGGTTTCAAGATCCGCGTGCCGCCCTCGCCACTGTGGACCAGCATGTTCAAGGCGCTCGGCGCGGCGCCGGTGACGATCAATTTCAACGAGACCTATTCCGCCTTGCAGACCCGCATCGCCGACGGGCAGGAGAACCCGCTGGCGGTGATCGACGTCGCCAAGCTCTACGAGGTTCAGAAATACCTGTCGGTGACCAACCATATGTGGGACGGGTTCTGGTTCCTCGCCAACCGCCGCGCCTGGGACGCGCTGCCCGAGAATCTGCGGGCGATCGTGGAGCGCGAGCTGAACGCCTCCGCCCTGCAGCAGCGCGCGGACGTGGCGACGCTGAACGCCACCCTGTCCGGCTCGCTGAAATCGCGCGGGCTGGAGTTCGTCGAGACCGACCCCAACGCCTTCCGCGCGGCGCTGAAGAAGGCGGGCTTCTACGCGGAGTGGCGCGAGAAATTCGGGCCGGAGGCGTGGGGCGTGCTGGAAGGGGCGGTCGGCTCGCTGGCATGACCGCGCTCGCCGCCAGCGCCGCGCCGGGGGGCGTCGCCGCACGCATCGAGACCGCCTTCCGCCGCGCCGTGGAGATTCCCACGGCGGTGCTGGTGCTGGTGGAGATCGTCGTGCTGCTGGCCGGGGTGATCAGCCGGTTCGTGTTCCACCACCCGTTCGTGTGGACGGACGAGCTGGCCTCCATCCTGTTCCTGTGGCTGGCCATGTTCGGCGCGGTGATCGCGCTGCAACGCGGCCAGCACATGCGGCTGACCGCCATCGTCGCCTCGATGTCCCCACAATGGCGGCAACGGGCGGAGGCATTGGCCACGGTGGTGCCGGCGCTGTTCCTGCTGTGCGTGCTGCCGGCGGCGCGGGACTACGCGGCCGATGAATGGTTCATCGAGACGCCCGCGCTGGGCCTGTCCAACATCGTGCGCGCCGCCGCCCTGCCGGCGGGCTGCGCGGTGATGCTGCTGCTGATGGCGCTGCGCCTGCTGCGCACCGCGCCGCGCGACCTGATCCTGGTTGCCGTGGCGCTCGCCGCGATCGGGGGGCTGCTGCACGTCGCCACCCCGGCGCTGCTGGCGATGGGCAACTGGAACCTGGGCGTATTCTTCGTCCTGTTGCTGGGCGGCGCGGTGCTGCTGGGCGTGCCCATCGCCTTCGCCTTCGGCATCGCCACCGTCGCCTTCCTCAGCACCATGACGCGCGTGCCGCTGACCCTGGTGGTCTCGCGCATGGATGAGGGGATGAGCGGCCTGATCCTGCTCGCCGTGCCGCTGTTCGTCTTTCTTGGCCTGCTGATCGAGATGACCGGCATGGCGCGCGCGATGGTGGCCTTCCTGGCCGGTCTGCTCGGCCATGTCCGCGGGGGGCTCTACTACGTGCTGCTCGGCGCGATCTATCTGGTCTCCGGCATTTCCGGCTCCAAGGCGGCGGACATGGCCGCGGTGGCGCCGGTGCTGTTTCCCGAGATGAAGCGGCGCGGGGCGGCGGAGGGGGAACTGGTGGCCATCCTCTCCGCCTCCGGCGCGATGAGCGAGACGATCCCGCCCAGCCTGGTGCTGATCACCATCGGCTCGGTCACCGGCGTTTCGATCGCCGCCCTGTTCACCGGCGGGCTGCTGCCGGGGGCGGTGCTGGCCGTGGCGCTCGGCGTGGTGGCGTGGTGGCGTTCGCGCGACGAGACGCCGGCGCCGCGCGCGGCGGGCGGTGTGGTGGCGCGGGCGTTCCTGGTCGCCATTCCCTCGCTGCTGCTGCCGGTGGTGATCCGCACCTCCGTGATGGAAGGCATTGCCACGGCGACGGAAGTCTCCACCATCGGCATCGCCTACGCGGTGCTGGCCGGGCTGTTCGTGTACCGGCAGTTCGACTGGCGGCGCATCTACCCGATGCTGCTGGAAACGGCGGCGCTGTCCGGCGCCATCCTCATCATCATCGGCACGGCCACGGGCATGGCCTGGGCGCTGACCCAATCGGGCTTCTCGCGCCACCTCGCGCAATCCATGGCCGGCATGCCCGGCGGGGCCGTCGGCTTCATGCTGATCTCGATCTTCGCCTTCGTGGTGCTGGGCAGCGTGCTGGAGGGGATACCCGCCATCGTGCTGTTCGGGCCGCTGCTGTTTCCAGTGGCCAGGGCGGTGGGCATCCACGAGGTGCACTATGCGATGGTGGTGATCCTGGCGATGGGCATCGGCCTGTTCGCGCCGCCGCTGGGGGTGGGATACTACACCGCCTGCGCCATCGGCCGGGTGTCACCGGACGTGGGCATGCGGCGCATCTGGGGTTATATGATCGCATTGGTGATCGGCCTGCTCGCCGTCGCCGCGATCCCCTGGCTGTCGATCGGCTTTCTCTAGAACGCGTGATTCAGACTTTTGGCGATTCCGCCAAGCGTCACCACGCTTTGATGAGGCATCCATGCGGCTGGACCGCATCCACATCACCGGCGCCTCCGGCGCCGGCGTGAGCACGCTGGGCGCGGCGCTGGCCAGGCATCGCGGTGTGCCGCTCTACGACACCGACGATTTCTTCTGGCTGCCCACCACGCCACCCTATCGCGAGCGCCGCGCGGTGGCGGAACGGCTGGAGTTGATGGAGCCGCTTTTCGCCGGTCCGGCGTGGATTTCCTCCGGCTCGCTCGACGGCTGGGGCGATCCGCTCATTCCGCGCTTCACCCAGGTGGTGTTCCTGAGCGCCCCCACGGAGGTTCGCCTCGCCCGGCTGCGCGAACGCGAGGCGCGCGTGTTCGGCGCGGCGGAGATCGCGCCGGGCGGCCCATCCTACGAGGAGCACGAGGCGTTCATCACCTGGGCCTCGGCCTACGATGCCGGCACCGCCGAGGGCCGCAGCCTGCCGCGCCACAATACCTGGCTCGCCCACCTGCCCTGCCCCGTGCTGCGGCTGGACGGCACGCTGCCGGTGGGCACGCTGCTGGCGGCGGTGATGGCGCTGGCGCCGTAGCCTCTCTACTCCGTCCGCAGCCGGAATCGCTGCAACTTGCCCGATGCCGTCTTGGGCAATTCCGTGCGGAACTCGATGCGGCGCGGATATTTGTAGGGCGCGATCGTCGCCTTCACGAAATCCTGCAGCACCTTCACCATCGGCTCGTCGCCGACATGGCCGGGTGCCAGCACCACGAACGCCTTCACCACATGGCCGCGCTCCTCGTCCGGCACGCCGACCACGGCGCATTCCGCCACGGCCGGGTGCAGCAGCAGCGCCGTCTCCACCTCGGGGCCTGCGATGTTGTAGCCGGCGGAGATGATCATGTCGTCGGAACGCGCCTGGTACCAGAAATACCCGTCGGCATCGCGCATGTAGCTGTCGCCGGTGATGTTCCAGCCGTGCAGCACGTAGTTGCGCTGGCGCGGATCATCCAGGTAGCGGCAGCCGGTGGGGCCGCGCACCGCGAGCCGCCCGACCGTGCCGTCCGGCACCTCGTTGCCTTCGGCGTCGATCACCTTCGCCTCGTAGCCGGGCACCGGCTTGCCGGTGGCGCCCGGCCGGATTTCCTCCACCTTGGCGCTGATGAAGATGTGCAGCATCTCCGTGGCCCCGATGCCGTCCAGCAGCGGAAACCCCATTGCCGCCAGCCAGGAATCATAGACCGGCCTCGGCAGGGCCTCGCCGGCGGACACGCAGCAGCGCAGGCTCGACAGATCGGCATCGCCGCGCCGCGCGAGCATGACGCGATAGGCGGTGGGGGCGGTGAAGCAGATGGTGGGCCGGAATGTCGGAATCGCCTCCAGCAGGTCGTCCGGCCCCGCCCGCTCCAGCAGCACGGTGGAAGCGCCGACATGCAGGGGAAACAGCACCAGCCCGCCGAGGCCGAAGGTGAAGGCCAGCGGCGGGGAGCCGATGAACCGGTCCTCCGCCGTGGGACGCAGGATATTGCGGCTGAACCCGTCGCAGATCGCCAGCATGTCCCGATGGAAATGCATCGTGCCCTTCGGCTCGCCGGTGGTGCCGGAGGTGAAGCCGATCAGGCACACATCGTCCGACGCGGAGTCATAGGCCGTGAACGCGTCCGAGGCAGAGGCAAGGCGCGCATCGAGCCCTTCCGGCGCGTCGGTGTCGAAGGCCACCACGCGCAGGCCCTCACCGCCGGCCTCGCGCAGCTCGTCCACCAGCCGCCCGTCGCACAGGGCGAGCGCGATACGGGCCTTGCGGATGGGATAGGCCAGTTCGCGCGTGCGCAGCATGGGCATGGTGGGCACGGCGATGCCGCCCGCCTTCAGCACGGCGAACAGGCAGGCCACCATCATCGGTGTGTTCGCCGCGCGCAGCAGCACGCGCCCGCCTGGCTCCAGCCCGTACTCGTCCACCAGCACATTGGCGATGCGGTTCACCAGGGCCGCCAGCGCGCCATAGGTCAGGCTGCGGCGTGGCGAGATCAGGCACGGCTTGTCGGCCCAGCCGCGCGCCAGCCAGGCATCGAGCAGCACGGAGACGCAGTTGAATCGTTCGGGATATTGATATTCCGGCCGGGTGAACAGGAAGTCCGGCCACAGCTCGCGCGGCGGCAGGTGGTCACGGGCGAAGCTGTCCATGCGGAATCCCCCGATCAGCGCGATATATTTTAAACCTAAAATATACCCGCCGACCCGGTCAACGCCGATGCAGGGCTATTCGAATGCCACCGGCAGCATCGACACGACCAGCAGCACCGCCATCACCCAGTTGAACGCGCGCAGCCGGGCGGGCGAGTGCAGCAGCCGCGCGGCGCCGCTGCCGAACATGGCCCACGGCAGCACGCAGGGCGGGCACAGGACGAGGAACACCAGCGCGACCAGGGCGAACTGCGGCCCCAACGGCCGGTCCGGCAGGATGAACACCGCATTGGCGCTCACCGCCATCAGCCACGCCTTGGGGTTGACCCACTGGAACGCCGCCGCCCCGAAGAAGCCCAGCGGTGGTCCCGCCTGCCCCTCCCCCGGCGCACCGGCCCGGGCGATGCGCCAGGCCAGCACCAGCAGCCAGCCCAGCGCCAGCATGCGCAGCACCGCCGCCACGGCCGGCGCGCGCAGAATCACCTCGCCAAGGCCGAGTCCCACCAGCGCGATCATCGCCGCGAAGCCGACGGCGATGCCGGCCATGTGCGGCACCGTGGCACGCAGCCCGTGCCGGGCGGCCGAAGCGGCGACCATCACATTGTTCGGCCCCGGCGTGATGGTGGCAACGAAGGCGAACAGCAGCAGGGAGAGAACGGGCGTTTCCATGAAGAAATGGCAGCATTCCTGCCCTTCACCGCGCAACATGCAAAACCGCAACGCAGCCCGGCGCGCAACACCGTTTCGATTTGCTGTGGTGTGGCGATGCGGAACACGCCTAAACTTTCGGTAACAACCGCACGCCGGACGGAAATGCCATGAAGACCAACAAGCTGACCACCATCATCCTGATCGGCATGGTCCTGGGCATCGCGGTCGGCGCCGCCTGCCACGAGCTGTGGCCCGACCCCGGCACCGCCAAGCGCATCTCCGATTTCATCGGCCTGTTCACCGACATCTTCCTGCGCCTGATCAAGATGATCATCGCGCCGCTGGTGTTCTCCACCCTGGTGGTGGGCGTCGCGCATATGGGCGACACCAAATCGGTGGGGCGGATCGGCGCCAAGGCGATGCTGTGGTTCATCTGCGCCTCGCTGGTCTCGCTGACCCTGGGCATGGTCCTGGTGAACATCCTGCAGCCCGGCGCCAATCTGAACCTGCCGATCCCCGATGCCGGTGCCTCGGCGGGCATCAAGGTCTCCGCGCTGTCGCTGAAGGATTTCGTGGCCCATCTGGTGCCGCGCTCGATCTTCGAATCGATGGCCAACAACGAGATCCTGCAGATCGTGGTGTTCTCGCTGTTCTTCGGCGTGGCCTGCGCGTCGCTGGGCGATCGCGCGCACGCGGTGGTGCAGGGCGTGGAGGAGCTGTCGCACATCATCCTCACCATCACCGGCTATGTGATGCAGCTGGCGCCCATCGCCGTGTTCGCCTCGATGGCGGCGATCGTCACCACCCAGGGGCTGGGGATTCTCGTCACCTACGGCAAGTTCGTGGCCGAGTTCTATTTCAGCCTGGTGATCCTGTGGTGCGTGCTGGTCTTCGTGGGCTTCCTGATCTTCGGCAAGCACGTCATCCGCCTGGTGCGGCTGGTGCGCGAGCCGTTCCTGCTGGCCTTCAGCACCGCGAGCAGCGAGGCGGCCTATCCGCGCACCATGGAGCAGCTCGAGAAATTCCCGATCAGCAACCGCATCATCAGCTTCGTGCTGCCGCTGGGCTATTCCTTCAACCTCGACGGCTCCATGATGTACTGCACCTTCGCGATGATATTCA
>CAMFLK010000219.1 GCA_945957135.1 uncultured Rhodospirillales bacterium | reverse complement strand
CCCCCCCCCCCCCCCCCCCCCCCCTCACCCTGCCCCGCCCCCCACCGACCCCTCCCCCCTAGAGTTCGTCGGCAGCGTCAGATGTGTATAAGAGACAGGGTGGTGACCGTCCGCATCACCGGCGGGCGGTTCGCGGCTTGGGGGGAGGGCGCGACCGGTCGCGGGGCGGTGAGCACCGGCGGCGGCGCGACGGTCGCCGCGGGTTCGGAGAGCGGCGGGAGGGTCGGCCCCACCACCCGGCGCACCGCCGGCGGGCGCGGCGGGGCGGCGGCACGGTCGCGCCGGATCGGCGAAGGGCGGGCCGGCAGGTTCAGCCGGTGCGCCTTGCCGACGATGGCGTTCTTGGAAACGCCCATGCGCCGGCCGATCTCCGCCGTGGACAGCCCCTCCGCCCACAAGGCACGGATACGGCCGATCGATTCCTCGTTCCACTCCATATCGTGGCTCTCCCCGTGAACTGACCACAACATATGGAGCCGATGCGTTGCCAGGGGTCAACCATCGAGTCGGGTGGCAACGCAAAAACTTGTGGAAAACTGCCGGTCCGACCCCAACATATGGTGGTATTCATGCGATTCCCATCGCATTTTGCGGCGCCGGCCAGGGTTTTTAGAACAAAAGCCCCTTCCTGAGCATGCCGTGCACGCCTTTTTCACCGTTCACGGTCTGCGTCACGTGGAAATCCACGGCCAGCGAGCAGAACTGATACGCCTCCTGGCGGGAGAGGTTGGTGCGGGCGCAGATGAAGCCGATCATCTCGCGCAGCGCCAGGCGCATGGCGTCGTCCAGGTCGGCATCCATGCCCATGCTGATGTAGTGCGTCGCGGTCTCCGCGCGCGGATAGGCCAGCGCCGGCGCGGCCCCCTGGCGCTTGTGCAGGACCAGCGTGAACGTGCCGGTGAGGCAGGTCTCCAGCCCGTTGATGCACACCTCGCCGTCGCCCTGCACGCCATGGCCGTCGCCGGCGGAGAACAGCGCGCCGGGCGCCCAGACCGGCAGGAACAGGGTCGATCCCACCCCCAGCTCCTTGTTGTCCAGGTTGCCGCCATGGGCGCGCGGCTCGATGGTGGAAATCGCGCCGAACCCGGGGCGCGGGGCCACACCCATCACGCCGAAGAAGGGGGCGAGCGGGATTTCCGCGCCGTGCGGCAGGCGGCACAGATTGCGGGCGCGGTCGATGGCGATATGGCTCAGGAACGGCTCCGCGAAATCATCCGGCAGCGTGCCGGCCAGCGGGCGGAAGCCGCAGAAGCCCCAATCCGCGCCGAATTCGATCGCCTCCACCCGCACTTCCAGCATGTCGCCGGGCGCGGCCCCTTCCACCGCCACCGGCCCGGTGATGATGTGCCCCCGACCGCGGGGAACCTCGCGATGGATGGCGGCGACGCAGGCGGGCACGGTGAAGCCCGACTCGGGCGGCGGCATCGCCTCCGGCCCGCCGGCGGAGACGCATTCCAATACCACGCTGTCGCCGGAGGCGATCGTGATCACCGGGGGAATGTCATGGGCGAACACCCCCCAGCGCACGGTGGTGGGGGTGGCGGCGATGCGGTGCGTGGCCATGCGGGCTCCGGTCAGGCGGGGTGCGGCAGGTCGAACAGCCGCGCCACTTCGGGAAAGTCGGCGGCGACCTGGTGGCGGTCGGAGGGCAGCGTGCCGTCCGCCGCGCGCACCAGCTGGCAGGTGCGCAGCCCGGCCGCGGCCGCGGCATCCAGCTCCGCCTCCACATCCGACAGGAACAGCACCTCCACCGAGGGCAGGCCCATGCCGATCGCCAGGCGCGCGTAGCTGTCCGGCTCGCGCTTGCCGCCGATGCGCGTGTCGAAGAACCCGTCGAACAGCCCGGTCAGGTCGCCGGCCACGGAATGGCCGAAGATCAGCTTCTGCGCCTCCACCGAGCCGGAGGAGAACACGCTCAGCCGCACGCCGCCCTGCGACCAGCGGCGCAGGCAGGGCGCGACGTCCGGGTAGATGTCGCCGCGCAGGGCGCCTTCCGCATAGCCGTCCCGCCAGATCATGCCCTGCAGCGATTTCAGCGGCGTGACCTTGGCGTCCTCGTCCATCCAGCGGGTGAGGGTGGCGAGCTCCGGCACTTCCGGCGCGATGCGGCGGATTTCCGCGAGATCGGCCGCCGCCTCCGCCGGATGGGCTTCCAGCCACGCGGCCATGCGCGCCCGGGCGAACGGGAACAGCGTGTCGCGCACGAAGGCGATCGGGGTGGTGGTGCCTTCGATATCCGTCAGCACCGCCGCCGGCGGCAGCGCGCTCAAGCGGCGACGGGGGCGGGACGCGAGGCGGGGAAGCGCTCGTGCACGGTGTCGCCGGTATAGGCGGCGACCCAGCCGGACGTGTCGGTGAACACGCGCAGCGCGGTGAAGAATGGCGCCTCGCCGGCGTCGAACCAGTGCTTGGTGCCGGCGGGCACGCTGATCAGGTCGCCCTGCACGCAATGCGCGTCATACACCCGGCCGTTGAGGTGCATGATGAAATTGCCCGAGCCGTGCACGAAGAAGCGCACCTCGTCCTCGCTATGGGTGTGCTCGGAGAGGAATTTCTGGCGCAGCGCCGCGGCGTTGGGATTGTCCGGCGTCAGCTTGATGACGTCGGCGGAGCCCGCGCCGGTCTCGCCCATCAGCCCGTCGAGATAGGGGCGGTACGCGTCGAGGATGGTCTCGGCCGAATCCTCCGGCGCCAGCGCCACCGGGCTCTGCCAGCGCTCGAAGCGCACGCCGATGGCGTTCAGCTCCTCGGCGATGCGGGCGGCGTCCTCGGTGACCAGGATCGGCGAGGCCGGCGCGTCGTCGGCATAGATGCTCAGTCGGCTCATCGTTCCAGCTTCCTTCTCTCGAGCTCGCAGGCGAGCAGGAATTCCAGGCCCTCCAGCCGGGCCAGCGCCACCGCCATGTCGGCGCCCCAGACGTAAACGCCGTGCCCCCTGATCACATAGCCCAGCGGACAGCCGGCGGCGAGCACCGGTTCGATGACACCGGCGAGGCCGGCGATGTCCTGGTCGTTGGCGAAGACCGGCAGGTCGAGCGCCACGTCATGGGTGCGCTGCCCCTCGAACACTTTCAGCACCTCGTAGCCGGCGAGGCGGATCGGGCCGGGAAAGGCCATCGACAGCACGGTCGCGGCGACGGAATGGCCGTGCAGCACGGCGCCCGCGCCGACATCCAGCCGGTAGAGCTGGCAGTGCAGCAACGTCTCGGCGCTCGGCCGCGCGCCCGGGGTGCGCGAGCTGCCCGCGAGGTCCACCCGCATCACGCCGTCGGCGTCGAGGAAGCCCTTGTGGCCGCCGCTGCGGGTGATGGCGATGTCGCCGTCATCCAGCCGCACGCTGATATTGCCGGCCGTGGCCGGCACCCAGCCACGCCGGTCCATCCGCCGCCCGGCCCGGACGATGGCATCCACCGCCCAGGCCGGAACCGCGAGGGCGCCGGCCTGGGCCTCGGCGACGGTCATGTCAGCCGCGATTGGCGGAGGCGGATTGCGACGTGCTCGCCGTGCTCGAGGGCGCCGGGCTGGCCAGCGTGCCCGTCGGCTTGCCGGCGCCGGCTTCCATCGAGGCGTCGTCGTCCTCGGCCATGTTCTTCTTGAACGATTTGATGCCCTTGGCGAAATCGCCCATCAGGTTGCTGACCTTGCCGCTGCCGAACAGCAGCAGCACGACCAGCAGCACGATCATCCAGTGCCACACGCTGAAACTACCCATGACGCCCTCCAACCGGGTCCTCACCCGCTGGCCACGACATGGCCTGCCTGCGCGCCGGATGCAAGCGAAGGATCGGTAAGGTTGGGGGGAACTCAGCTTCCCCGCGCGCGCGGCGGCGGCCGTCCGCGCGTGTCCAGCGCATAGTAGGCCGCCGGCTGCACGGCGCGGGCGAGCTGGGCGTGGGTGGCCGGGCGGGAGGGCAGGATGAAGCCGTAGGTGCGGTAGGTGCCGCCGCCCATCTGGTTGGTCGGCGGGTACCACACGCGCACCTCCGTCCAGTCGTTGCCCGGCGAGACGTCGATCACCAGCTGGTCCTCGTCCACCTCGCCCGGCACCCAGTTGGCCTGCATCACGTGGATCTGCCGCGGCGCCAGCACGGCGGAGACCACGGAGACATGGCCCGACGGCAGCCGGCCCGAGCGCTGGAACACCAGCGCCGACCCCACCTCCGGCCGGCTGACGCGCGCGTAGCGGCCGGACGCCGCCTGCCACCAGCTATCCGCCTCGCCATACAGCGCGATGCCCGACAGCTCCCGCGCGAAGGGCGCGCAGCTCACGCCGGGATGGCGGCTGGAGGCGGCGAGGTTGGGGCCGGTGCGCGGCGTGGAACCGCAAGCCGCGAGCAGGGCCGCCAGCATCAGCGGCGCGGCCGGGCGGAGCCATGCGGGAGGGTTACGGGGCATGATTGGCACATCATATCAAAAACCACCCCCAATGCTCAAAAATCTTTGACGATTTCGTGGCCACCCCGCCTGAACGATGCCTTGACGCAACCGTGATCGGCCGAACGCCGCTTGCCTCTTGTGCGGCGCCGGGCAGCGACAGAACTTTACGAATGGTGCCAGTTGCACGTCAGGCTGACACCCGAAGCCCGTCTGACTGGCTTCGGACTCCTCCCTGATCTCCGGCCCTGGTTGGGGCCGGACGACACCTTGCAACGGGGCGGCACGCAGGGTCGTGCCGCCCTTTTTTTGCCCGCGCGCCGGCAGGTGACGGCGGGCCTGCCCCGTCCTATCTAGACCTCAACCCAGGAGGAGCCCCGCCATGCTGAACCAGGCCGTCGCATTGCCGCTGAAGGACCCCAGCCTGTTCCGCCAGGCCAACTACATCGACGGCAAATGGGTGGAGGCGGATTCCGGCCGCACCCTCACCGTGGTCAACCCCGCCAGCGGGGCGGCGCTGGGCAGCGTGCCGGCGATGGGCCGCGCCGAGACGCGTCGGGCCATCGAGGCCGCCCACCGCGCCCAGCCGGCCTGGCGGGCGCTCACCGCCAAGGAGCGCGCCGCCATCCTGCGCCGGCTGTTCGAGCTGATGCTCGCCAACACCGACGACCTCGCCACCATCATGACCGCCGAGCAGGGCAAGCCGCTGGCCGAGAGCCGCGGCGAGATCGCCTATGCCGCGAGCTTCATCGAGTGGTTCGCCGAGGAGGGCAAGCGGGTCTATGGCGACACCATCCCGCAGAACGTCAACGGCCGCCGCATCCTGGTGCAGAAGGAGCCGGTGGGCGTGTTCGCCGCCATCACGCCGTGGAACTTCCCCGCCGCGATGATCACCCGCAAGACCGGCCCCGGCTGGGCCGCCGGCTGCACCGGCGTGGTCCGCCCGGCCAGCCAGACCCCGTTCTCCGCCCTCGCCATCGCCGTGCTGGCCGAGCGCGCGGGCATGCCGGCCGGCGTGTGCAACGTCATCACCGGCCCCTCCGCCGAGACCGGGGCGGAGCTGACCGAGAACAAGCTCGTCCGCAAGCTGACCTTCACCGGCAGCACCGAGGTCGGCGCCAGGCTGCTCGCCCAATGCGCGGCGACCATCAAGAAGACCAGCATGGAGCTGGGCGGCAACGCCCCGTTCATCGTGTTCGACGACGCCGATCTCGACGCCGCCGTGCAGGGCGCGATGGCCAGCAAATACCGCAACACCGGCCAGACCTGCGTCTGCGCCAACCGCATCCTGGTGCAGGACGGGGTGTACGACGCCTTCGCCGCCAAGCTGAAAGCCGCCGTGGAGGGCCTGAAGGTGGGCGACGGCATGGAGCCCGGCGTCACCCAGGGCCCGCTGATCAACGCGGATGCCGTGAAGAAGGTCGAGGAACACATCGCCGACGCGCTCGGCCGCGGCGCGACCGTGGTCACCGGCGGCGCGCGGCACAGCCGGGGCGGCAATTTCTTCCAGCCCACCCTGCTCGCCAACGTGCCGAAGGAGGCGCTGATCTTCCGCGAGGAAACCTTCGGCCCCGTCGCGCCGCTGTTCCGCTTCACCAGCGAGGACGAGGCGATCCGCATGGCCAACGACACCGAGTTCGGCCTCGCCGCCTATTTCTACGCCCGCGACGTCGGCCGCGTCTTCCGTGTCGCGGAGGCGCTGGAATACGGCATCATCGGCATCAACGAGGGCATCATCTCCACCGAGGTGGCGCCGTTCGGCGGCATGAAGGAATCCGGCCTCGGCCGCGAAGGCTCGCATTACGGCATCGAGGAATATCTCGAGGTGAAATACCTCGCCCTCGGCGGCATCTGACCATGGCGTATGATTTCGACCTGTTCGTGATCGGCGGCGGCTCGGGCGGCGTGCGCTGCGCCCGCATCGCCGCCGGGCACGGCGCGCGGGTGGCGGTCGCCGAGGAAGGCGCCTGGGGCGGCACCTGCGTCAATGTCGGCTGCGTGCCCAAGAAGCTGATGGTGATGGCCGCCGAATATGGCGGCGCCTTCGCCGACAGCCGGGGCTTCGGCTGGAGCGAGGCGCATCCTGAGCACGACTGGGCGCGGCTGATCGCCGCCAAGGACAAGGAGATCGCCCGGCTCAACGCCATCTATCGCGGGCTGATGACCAATGCCGGCGTTTCGGTGTTCGAGGCGCGGGCGGTGTTCGTCGATGCCCACACGCTCGATGTCGGCGGCCGGCGCGTCACCGCCGAGCGCATCGTCATCGCCGTCGGCGGCCGCCCGAAGCCGCCGGAATTTCCGGGCGCGGAGCTGGCCATCGTCTCCGACGACGCCTTCCATCTGCCATCGCTGCCCAAGCGGATCGTGGTGCTGGGCAGCGGCTACATCGCGGTGGAATTCGCCGGCATCTTCGCCGGGCTGGGCGCGGAGGTGGACCTGATCTATCGCCAGCCCCTGCCGCTGCGCGGCTTCGACGAGGATCTGCGCCTCGCCCTCGACGAGGCGCTGACCGCCCAGGGCATCCGCCTGCATCGCGGCGTGACCGTCGCGGGGGTCACGGCGGAGGGCGAGGCCAGGCGCGTGCGCCTGTCCGACGGCGGCGAACTGGTCACCGACCTGGTGTTCTCCGCCCTCGGCCGCATGCCCCACACCGCCGGGCTCGGGCTGGAGTCGGCCGGGGTGGCGGTGAACGAAGATGGCGCGGTGATCGTGGACGACACGCTCGCCACCAGCCAGCCCGGCATCTTCGCCATCGGCGACGTGATCGACCGGCTGAACCTCACCCCCGTGGCCATCGCCCAGGGCCACAGCCTCGCCGACCGGCTGTTCGGGCCGGGGCCGCGGCGCTGGGACCTCGACCGGGTGGCGCCGGCGGTGTTCACCACGCCGCCGATCGCCACGGTGGGGC
>CAMFLK010000218.1 GCA_945957135.1 uncultured Rhodospirillales bacterium | reverse complement strand
TCCAAAACCTTGGGTGATTCCCGAGGCGATGCCGCATGTACAAGCCAAACGAGCAAAAGTTTTTTGGTTCTTTTTTTCAAAAAAGAACCGCTTCCTTCCTTACCCGTGCCACCACTTCCCCTTGAGCACGATCCCTCGGCAGGCGAATTGCTGGTCGCCTTCCAGGGTTTCGCCGAGCACGTCGGTGAAGGTGAATTTGCCGTGTTCCAGGTCCAGCACGGTGGCGTCGCCCAGCAGGCCGACGCCGAGGGTGCCGCGGTCGTCCAGTCGCACGGCGCGGGCGGCGTTGATGGTGCTGGCGCGGATCACTTCCTTCAGCGGCACGCCGACGCGCAGCAGTTTCGACATGGTGACGAGCATGTTGTAGGCGGGGCCGTCGATCGAGGTGAGGTGGACGTCGCTGCTGATCACGTCGGGCAGGAAGCCGTTCTTCACCATCGCCATCGCCGTCTCGAAGCCGAAGCTGCCGCGGCCGTGGCCGATGTCGAAGATCACGCCGCGGTCGCGGGCTTCCATCACGTCGGCGTGGATGCTGCCGTCCGGTGCGTTGGGGGCGTTGGGGAAGGGGCGGAAGCAGTGGGTGAGGATGTCGCCGCGCCGCAGCAGGCGCAGCATGTCCGGCCGGGCTGGCGGCGGGTTGTCGAGATGGCCCATCAGCGGCAGCCCGGCTTCCTCGGCCACTTCCAGCGCGATCTTCATCGGCTCGATGCCCAGGTGCTCGGAGGTGTTGAAGCCGACGCGCACCTTGATGCCCACCACCAGATCGGCCTGCTGGCGCGCCACCTTCAGGCAGATGCGGGGGTTGAGCAGGCGCAGGTCGGTGCACTCGCCCACGTTGAGGTCCCAGTGGAAGCCGAAGATGCCGGCGAAGGAGATGTTGAGGAAGGGCAGCACCCGCACTTCGGCCTTGTCGATCACATGGGCGCGGAAGCCGTGGATGTTGCCGGGGCCGGCGCTGCCGGCGTCGATCAGCGTGGTGGCGCCGCTGGCCTTGGCATAGGCGTCGGGATCGACGCCCAGCGCGGTGCCGCCCCAATAGACATGGGTGTGCAGGTCGATGATGCCGGGGATGACGATGCGGCCGGTGACGTCGCGGACGTCCGCCGCTTCGCCCAGGTCGTGGCCGATGGCGGCGACGCGGCCGTCGGCGAAGGCGATATCGACGATGTCATCGACATTCTGGGCCGGGTCGATCACCCGTCCGCCCTTCAACAGCAGGTCGTACATCGCATCCTCCTCTTTCGCGCTGCCCCCTCTTTCGCGGCGCGACGGAAGAGTCGCAGTATGGCCGCCGCACTGCAAGAAAGAGGTTCGCCCATGTCCATGGCGATGGCGCTGGAAGACCGCCGCACCAATTCGCGCATCGTCGCGGCCTATCGCGACCGCACGCCGGGTTCGGCCGAGCTGGCGCGGGAGGCGGGGGAACTGTTCCCCAGCGGCATCACCCATGACGCCCGCCATGTCGATCCCTACGGCCCCTATATCGCCCGCGCGCTGGGGCCGCATAAATGGGACGTGGACGGCAATCGCTATGTTGATTTCTTCGGCGGGCATGGCGCGCTGATCCTGGGCCATTGCCATCCCGCCGTGGTGGCGGCGGTGGCGGCGGCGGTGGGGCAGGGGACGCAGTTCGGCGCCAGCCATCCGGCCGAGATCGCCTGGGCCAAGGCGGTGCAGCGGCTGGTGCCGGCGGCCGAGCGGGTGCGCTTCACCTCCTCGGGCACCGAGGCGACGCTGATGGCGGTGCGGCTGGCCCGCGCCTTCACCGGCCGCTCGACCCTGCTGCGCTTCAAGGGCCATTTCCATGGCTGGCACGACCACATGACCAGCGGCTATTCCGACCATTTCGACGGCTCGCCCACGCCGGGCGTGCTGGCCGGGGTGGCGGAGAAATCCGTGCTGGTGGAGCCGAACGACGAGGCGGCGGTGGAGGCGGCCTTCGCGGCCAATCCCGACATCGCCGCGGTGATCCTGGAGCCGACCGGCTCCTCCTTCGGCCAGGTGCCGATCGGGCCGGACTTCCTGCGCTTCCTGCGCCGGGTGACCGAGGCCAACGGCGCGCTGCTGATCTTCGACGAGGTGGTGACGGGTTTCCGCGTTTCTCCCGGTGGCGCGCAGGTGGCGTTCGACATCAGGCCGGACCTGTCGAGCTGGGCGAAGATCGTCGCCGGCGGCATGCCCGGCGCCTGCGTGACCGGGCGCAAGGACATTCTCGACCTGCTGGATTTCGAGGTGATGGCCAAGTCCGGGCGCGAGAAGATCGGCCATCCCGGAACGTTCAACGCCAACCCGGTTTCCGCCGCCTCGGGCATCGCCGCGCTGACCATCCTGGCCGAGACCGATGCCTGCGCCCGCGCCGCCGCCACCGCCGCCACCCTGCGCGACGGGCTGAACAAGGTGCTGGAGGAGGAGGGGGTGAACTGGGCGGTGTATGGCACCTCCTCGGGTTTCCACACCTATTTCGCGCCGGCGGGGACGACGCTGAAACCCTCGGCATTCGACCCCACCGCGATGTCGCGCGAGGATTTGAAGGGGCAGCCCAAGCAGCTCACCGCCCGGCTGCGGCTCGCGCTGCTGGTGAATGGCGTGGATGTGAACGGCCGCATCGGCGGCTTCACCTCCTGCACCCATCAGCAGGCGGACGTGGACGCCACCGTGACGGCCTGGCGCTCGGCCATCCGCATGCTGCGCGCCGAGAACGAGCTGTGAGCCCCGACGACATCGCCTTCGCGCCGGCGACGGTGCTGGCGCCGATGATCCGGGCGAAGACCATCTCGCCGGTGGAGGTCATGCAGGCCGTGCTCGGCCGCATCGAGCGGCTGGAGCCGCGCATCAACGCCATGGCGACGTGGGACGGCGACCTCGCCATGGATGGCGCGCGGGCGGCGGAGGCGGCGGTGATGGGTGGCGGGCCGCTCGGCCCGATCCATGGCCTGCCTGTCACCATCAAGGACCTGGTGTGGACCAAGGATTTCAACACGGAGGCCGGCAGCCACGCCCAGAAGGGGTTCCGCGCGCCCTATGACGCGCCGATCGTCACGCGGCTGAAGGCGGCGGGCGGCATCGTCATCGGCAAGACCACCACCTCCGAATTCGGCTGGAGCGGGGTGTCCCGCGCGCCGCTGACCGGCATCACCAGCAATCCGTGGAAGCAGGGCTACAACGCCGGCGCCTCCTCGGCCGGGGCGGGGGCGGCGGCGGCGGCCGGGTATGGGCCGCTGCACCAGGGCAGCGACGGGGCGGGCTCGATCCGCATGCCCTCGCATTTCTGCGGCATCTTCGGCCTCAAGCCCAGCTTCGGCCGGGTGCCCTACCACCCCGTGCCGGTGGGCGATTCCACCTCGCATATCGGGCCGATGACCCGGGGCGTGGCGGATTCGGCGCTGATGCTGGAGATCATGGCCGGGCCGCACCCGCTGGATCACACCACGCTGGAAGCCTGGCCGGCCCCCTATCTGCGCCGGCTCGACGAGGGGATCGGCGGGCGGCGCATCGCCTTCAGCCCCGATCTCGGCCATGCCCGGGTCGATCCCGAAGTGGCCGCCCTGGTCCGTTCCGCCGCCGAGCGCTTCGCCGCCAGCCTGGGCGCGCCGCTGCACGACGTGGTGCCGGAATGGGGCAAGCGTGGGCCGGAGATCGGCCGGTTCTTCTGGTGCGCCCATATGGGGCGGCTGGCCCAGCACCTGCCGAAGCACGAGGCGGCGATGGACCCGTACCTCGTCGCCTGCATCCGTGCCGGCGAGCATGCGCGGGTGTTCGACTACCTCACGGCCAAGGAGCGCAAGCACGCCTATATCGCGGACATCCAGCGGTTCTTCGAGCAGTGGGACTTCCTCATCACCCCCACCGTCTCGGTCGCCGCCTTCCCGGCGGAGCGGCTGATCCCCGAGCATTGGCCGCAGCACGACTGGGACTGGCTGCAATGGGCGGAGTTCTCCTACCCGTTCAACATGTCGTGGAACCCCGCGGCGACGGTGCCCTGCGGCTTCACCGCGGCGGGGCTGCCGGTGGGCATGCAGATCGTCGGCCGGCGCTTCGACGATATCGGCGTGCTGCAGGCCTCTGCCGCCTTCGAGCGCGCCTTGCCCTGGGCGGAGCACCGGCCCGCCATCGATTGGTGAGCTTCACCGTCACGCCCATCGGCCGGCTGCGCACGCCCTGGACCACCACCTCCGCCTGCCCGCGCAACGGCCGCCGGGCGGATCCGCCGCCGCTGTGCCACGCCGAGCTGCTGGCGGAGTTCCGCGACGGGCTGCAATCGATCGAGGGCTATTCGCACCTCATCATATTGTATTGGCTCGACCGCTCGACGGCCCCGGAGATGGTCTTCACGCCGCCCTTCGACGACCAGCCCCGCGGCGTGTTCGCCACCCGCACCCCCCGCCGGCCCAACCCGATCGGCCTGTCGGTGACGAAATTCGAGGGCATCGACGCGGACGGCCGGCTGCGATTGCGCTATCTGGACTGCGTGGACGGCACCCCGCTGATCGACATCAAGCCCTATCTGGTGACCACCGACTGCGAACCGGAGGCCACGATGGGGTTCCAACGCCGGGGAAGCTGACCCCCCGCGCGCCTGTGGTATGATTTTACCACCACGCTGAACCCTTGACGCAGCGCGGCCTGGCGGGCATATGCCGCGCACGAATTCGCGTGCCCGGCGCCGATCAGGCCTGGGAAGACAGGGATACCCCGGACCATGATGAAGACCACCCTCTCGCTGAAACCCGCGGAGGTGAAGAAGGACTGGGTGCTGATCGACGCCGAGGGCCTGGTGCTGGGCCGCCTCGCCGTGGTCATCGCCAACCGTCTGCGCGGCAAGCACAAGCCCAGCTTCACCCCGCATGTCGATTGCGGCGACAACGTCATCGTCGTCAACGCCGGCAAGGTGAAGCTGACCGGCAAGAAGGCCGACCAGTCGGTGTTCTACTACCACACCGGCTATGCCGGCGGCATCAAGGGCCGCTCCGCCCGCCAGCGGCTGGACAGCGCGCATCCCGAGCGTGTGCTGGAAAAGGCCGTGGAGCGCATGATCACCCGTGGCCCGCTGCAGCGGAAGCAGATGAAGAACCTGCACGTCTATGCCAGCGCCACCCATCCGCATGACGGCCAGCAGCCCAAGCCGCTCGACGTCGCCGCCATGAACCCGAAGAACAAGAGGGGCTGATCCCGATGTCCGCAACCCAGTCCCGCACCTTGGCCGACCTGAAGGACCTCGCGGTCGCCAGCGTCGTGCCGACCGACGCGCCGAAGCGCGAGCCCAAGCGCGACGCCCAGGGCCGCAGCTACGCCACCGGCCGCCGCAAGAACGCCATCGCCCGCGTGTGGATCAAGCCGGGCAAGGGCGAGATCACCGTGAACGGCAAGAAGGTGGGCCAGTATTTCGCCCGCCCGGTGCTGCGCATGCTGATCTCCCAGCCCTTCCTGGTGGCCGACCGCTACAACGCGTTCGACGTGTACTGCACCGTCACCGGCGGCGGCCTCTCCGGCCAGGCCGGCGCGCTGCGCCATGGCATCAGCCGCGCGCTGACGCATTACGAGCCGGAGCTGCGCAGCATCCTCAAGGTGGCTGGCTTCCTCACCCGCGACAGCCGCGTGGTGGAGCGCAAGAAGTATGGCCGCGCCAAGGCCCGACGTTCCTTCCAGTTCAGCAAGCGCTGAGCCGGCGGTTTCGTCCTGCGTTTGCGGGGGGCGGGTCCGGCAGGGCCCGCCCCTTTTGCTTTTTCCGCCCCTGCGTTACGTCTTTCAATTCCAAGGAGGCTCCGATGGCGACAGTGTTCATCGACGGCGAGGCAGGCACCACCGGCCTGGGCATCCGCGAGCGGCTGCTGGGCACGCGTGGGGTGGAACTGCGCAGCCTGACCGGCGAGTCGCGCAAGGACCCGGCCGCGCGCCAGGCGATGATGGCCGAAGTCGATCTGGTGGTGCTGTGCCTGCCGGACGCCGCCGCGCGCGAGGCCGTCGCCATGGCCGGCGCGCTGGGCGCGCGGGCGCCGAAGATGCTCGACGCCAGCACCGCCCATCGCGTGGCCGAAGGCTGGACCTATGGGTTTCCCGAAATGGCGCCGGGCCAGGCGGCGGAGATCGCGCGCGCCAAGCTGGTCGCCAATCCGGGCTGCTATCCCACCGGCGCGATCGCCCTGCTGCGCCCGCTGGTCGAAGCCGGGCTGATCGCCGCCGACCATCCCGTGACGATCAACGCGGTCAGCGGCTATTCCGGCGGCGGCAAGGCGATGATTTCCGCCCATGAGGCCAGCGGCGGCCCGGCCTTCGAACTGTATGGCCTCGGGCTGGAGCACAAGCACCTGCCGGAGACCCAGCTTTACAGCAAGCTGACCCGCCGGCCGATCTTCGTGCCCTCCGTCGGCCATTACCGGCAGGGCATGCTGGTCTCCATTCCGCTGCATCTGGACACGCTGCCGGGCGCGCCCAAGGCCGCCGACCTGCACGCGGCGCTGGCCGCGCGCTATGCCGGCAGCGCGCTGGTGCGGGTGGCCGCTCTGCCGGAGGACGGCAAGCTGGAGCCGGAGGCGCTGAACGACACCGATCTGCTGGAACTGCGGGTGTTCGCCCATGAGGCGCATCGCCAGGCGGTGCTGGTGGCGCGGCTGGACAATCTCGGCAAGGGCGCCTCGGGGGCCGCGGTGCAGAATATCGGGCTGATGCTCGGCCTGGCCCCGCAGGACGGGATGCGCGAGGCCGCGCATGCTGCCTAGCGGCCTGTACACGCTGGACGGCGTCACCCCCAGGGTGGCGCCGGACGCCTTCGTGGCGCCCAGCGCCGCGGTGATCGGCGATGTGGAGATCGGCCCCGGTTCGGGCATCTGGTTCCACTGCGTGCTGCGCGGGGACACCAACATCATCCGCATCGGCGCGCGCACCAACATCCAGGACGGCACGATCATCCATGTGAACGCGGGCACCCAGGCGGCGATCATCGGCAACGACGTCACGGTCGGCCACGCCGCCATCGTGCATGCCTGCACGCTGATGGACCGCGCCTTCGTGGGCATGGGGGCGACGGTGCTGGACGGCGCGGTGATCGAGGAGGGCGGCTTCCTCGCCGCCGGCGCGCTGCTGACGCCGAACAAGCGCATCGGCCGCAACGAGATGTGGCAGGGCTCGCCCGCCCGCCTCGTGCGGGTGATGGGCGAGGAGGAGCGCGCGAAATACGACCGCACCGCCGTGCACTACACCGAGCTGGCGGCGCGCTATCGGGCGGGATTGAAGCCGGGCTGACCTGGCCTGCCTTCTTCGAGGGTGGCGCCGTGCTCGGTGTCGTCAAGGCACGCTTCGCTCAAGGGCCTTGACG
>CAMFLK010000217.1 GCA_945957135.1 uncultured Rhodospirillales bacterium | reverse complement strand
GAGGTCGCGGCGGGATGGACGGGTCAAGCCCGTCCATGACGGTATTGGGTGGGGAATTTGGAAGAACAAGCCACGGCGCAGCCAAACGAGCAAAAGTTCTTTGCTTCTTTCTTTCAAGAAAGAAGCGCTTCCTTGCCTTCCCTTCCTACCCCATCCGCAGAATAGCCGTCACGTCGCGGATATCGCGATAGACCAGGCGCAGCCCGTCGCGGCTGATGTCGAACACGAAGGGGCGGACGATGGCGATGTAGTCGCGGGAGTCGCGCAGGCTCATGGCGTTGTCGAACACGAACAGGGCTTGTTTCACGCGGATGCCGGAGGGGGCGGTTTCCAGGCCGTTGGGGCCGACGCGCAGTTCGCCGGGCAGGTCGCGTTCGTAGCCGGTCATGCCGGGTTCGCTGCGCAGGCTGGGCAGGCGGAATTCGCGGCCGCGGGGGCGGTAGAAGGCGAGCACGCGGTCGAACGGGTCGTTGGTGGTGGCGATGGCGCGGGGGCCGGTGAGGCCGTTCACGCCGGCGAGGGCGGCGAGGCCCTCGCGTTGGGCGATGGCGTTGGCGCGGGTGGTCAGCGCCGGGTCGTCGCGGGCGCCGGGGTAGGGGGCCCAGGCGGCGTCCGCCGGGCGGGCCGCAAACAGCGGGGTCAGCAGGGGGGCCAGCAGGGCCAGGCGGCGGGTGATCATGCTTTCTTCTCCCATCCGCGGGGGCCTTGCTGCCAGTAGGTCAGCGTGTGCCCGGCGGCCTTGGCGCGGGTCCAGCGCTGGCGGGCGGCGGCGATGGCGGAGGTGTCATTGCCGTCGAACAGGTCGAAAACGCGGTCGAAGGCGGTGAGTTGCGTGCTGTCCGCGCCGTCGAGCAGGAACAGGAAGCGGGCGCCGTTGGGGGCTTCGTCGCGCGCAGTCAGCCAGATGGGTTGCAGGTCGGCGTTGCCGCTGGCTTCCGTGCCGTGGGGCAGCCAGTCCGGTTCCGCCACCAGCCAGAGCGCCGCGTCCAGCGCTTCCACCCGTTCCGGGCTGCCGCACAGCACCACCGCGCGCTGGCCGGCGGCGAGGGTGCGGCCGAGCAGCGGCGGCAGCGCCTGGTCGGCGCCGGTGCGGGTCAGGTGGTAGAAGCCGATCTCCGCCAGGGGTCAGCTCTCCCCCGCCTCAGCTTTCATAGTGCTCGGCCACCAGCCGGTCGAGCAGCCGCACGCCGAAGGCGGTGGCGCCTTTGGGCACGGTGGGCGAATCCTTGCTGCTCCAGGCGGTGCCGGCGATGTCGAGATGCACCCAGGGCTTGCCGTTGATGAAGCGCTGGATGAACTGGGCCGCGGTGATGGCCCCGCCCGGCCGGCCGCCGACGTTCTTCATGTCGGCGATGTCGGACTTGATCTGCTTGTCGTAGGCCTCGGCCAGCGGCATGCGCCAGACCTTCTCGCCGGTGGCGTTGCCGATGGCGTGGAGCTGGGTGGCGAGTTCGTCGTCGTTGCTGAACAGGCCGGCATATTCATGGCCGAGGCCGATGATGATCGCGCCGGTGAGGGTGGCGAGGTCGATCATGAAGCGGGGGTCGTATTTCTGCTGGGCGTACCACAGCACGTCGGCCAGCACGAGGCGGCCTTCGGCGTCGGTGTTGATGACCTCGATGGTCTGGCCGGAATAGCTGGTGACCACGTCGCCCGGCCGCTGGGCGGTGCCGGAGGGCATGTTCTCCACCAGCCCGACCAGGCCGATGGCGTCAACCTTGGCCTTGCGGCCGGCGAGGGCGGCCATCAGCCCCACCACGGTGCCGGCGCCGCCCATGTCCCATTTCATGTCTTCCATGCCGCCGGCCGGCTTGATGGAGATGCCGCCAGTATCGAAGGTGACGCCCTTGCCGACGAAGCACAACGGCTTGGCCTTGCCGCGCCTTGCGCCGGCGCCGTTCCAGTGCATCACCACCATGCGCGCTTCGTTGGCGCTGCCCTGGGCGACGCCGAGCAGGGCGCCGAAGCCGAGCTTGGCCATGTCCTTGGGCGTGAGGATTTCGACCTTCAGGCCGAGCGATTCCAGCTTCTTGCAGCGTTCGGCCATGCTGACCGGGTTCAGCACGTTGGGCGGCTCGCTGACCAGGTCGCGGGTGAGGAACACGCCTTCGGCGATGCCGCGGGCAGCGGGCCAGGCGGATTTGGCGGCGGCGGCATCGTCGGTCAGCATGGTGAGCTTGGCGAGCTTGGGCTTGTCGTCGGCTTTCTCGCGGGTGCGGTAGCGGTCGAACCGGTAG
Source organism: uncultured Rhodospirillales bacterium (assembly GCA_945957135.1). Lineage (GTDB taxonomy): Bacteria > Pseudomonadota > Alphaproteobacteria > Acetobacterales > Acetobacteraceae > CAMFLK01. The sequence goes on along the minus strand of CAMFLK010000217.1, from coordinate 5,128 downwards.
GCGCGCAGCACGGCGCCGAGGGCGACGGAGACGGCCATGTCAGCGCTCAGCCCGGACGCGGCGATGGCGGCGGCGGGTTCGCGGGTCAGCGCCACGGCCGCGTGGCCGCCGGCTTCCTCGGCCGTGTGGGGGGTCAGCGCGTCGGGCTTGCCGAGGCCGACGGCCACGACGCGCGAGAGGCCGGCGCCGGGGGCGAGGATGGTGGTCACCTGGCCCGGCTTGCCCTTGAAGCCGGCGGCGGACAGGGCGCGGGTGATGGCCTCGCCGGTGGCGGCATCGGCCGCCTGCCACATCGCCCCGGCCGGGTCGGCCGCCGCCACGCCTTCCGGCAGCAGCAGCACCAGCGCGCCGGATTTGGGCAGGGCGGGTTTGGCGAAGGCGATGTCGAGCATGGGCGGGTCCTCGGGGGTCATTCCGTTGCGCATGACTGTAGCAGCCGCGCCGGGAATGGCGAGACCGCCGGCCTGGCTGTAAGAGGGGGGCATGGACGACCAAGCCCTGCTCCGCCTCGCCACCCGCCTCGCGCATGAGGCCGGCCTCGTCATCATGCAGGTCCGCGCCCGCGGCTTCGACACCCACGCCAAGGCGGATTCTTCGCCGGTGACGGAGGCCGACCACGCGGCCGAGGCGCTGATCGCCGCCGGGCTGCGCGCCGCCTGCCCGGACATTGCGGTGATCGCGGAGGAGGAGGTGGCGGCGGGCCACGTCCCGCCCGCGCATTCCACCGCCTGGGTGGTCGATCCGCTGGACGGCACCCGCGAATTCGCCGCCGGGCGGGACGATTTCGCGGTGTGCGTCGGGCTGGTGCGCGAGGGCCGGGCGGTGCTGGGCGCGGTGGGCGCGCCGGTGGCCGGCACGGTCTATGCGGGCATCGTCGGCGAGGGGGCCTGGAAGCACGACGCGGCCGGGCGGCATGCGATCGCCGCGCGGCGGGCGCCGGAGGCGGGGATCACGGTGGTCGCCTCCCGCCATTACCGCGACGATCCGCGGCTGGCGCCGTTCCTGGCCGGGCATAGGGTGGAGGCGGTGCGGCATATGGGTTCGGCGCTGAAATTCTGCCTGCTGGCCGAGGGCGAGGCCGACCTGTATCCGCGCTTCGGCCCCACCATGGAGTGGGACACCGCCGCCCCCCAGGCGGTGCTGGAGGCGGCCGGCGGCGCGGTGCGGCTGCTGGAGGGCGGCGCGCCCCTGCGCTACGGCAAGCCAGACTGGCGCAACCCGCCCTTCGTCTGCACGGGCCGGGCTTGACGGAAACGCTGGCCGCCGACGAAGCGGGGATCGCCGCTGCCGCCGGGCTGCTGAGGGCGGGCCGGCTGGTCGCCTTCGGCACGGAGACGGTGTACGGGCTGGGCGGGGACGCCACGAATGCCGCGGCGGTGGCCGCCATCTTCGCCGCCAAGGGCCGGCCGCGCTTCAACCCGCTGATCTGCCACTACCCCGACGCCGATTCGGCCTTCGCCGACGTGGTGGCGAACGATCTCGCCCGTATTGTGGCCGCCGCGTTCTGGCCAGGCCCGCTCACCCTGGTGCTGCCGCGCCGGCCGGAATGCCCGGTGGCGCTGCTGGCCGGGGCGGGGCTGGGCACGCTGGCGGTGCGGGTGCCCGCCCATCAATTGGCGCGGGCGCTGCTGCGCGCGGTGGACCGGCCGGTCGCCGCCCCCTCGGCCAATCGCTCGGGCCAGGTGAGCCCGACCACCGCCGGCCATGTGCGCGATGGTCTCGGCGGCCGGATCGACGCGGTGCTGGACAGCGGCCCCTGCGCGGTGGGGGTAGAATCCACCGTGCTCGACCTCGGCGATACCCCGGTGCTGCTGCGGCCGGGCGGGGTGACGCAGGAGGCGCTGGAAGCGCTCATCGGCCCGATCGCCCGGGCCGCGCCGGGGGCGGCGCTGAAGGGGCCGGGCATGCTCGCCTCGCACTACGCGCCCTCCCTGCCGGTGCGGCTGGCGGCCACATCGGTGGCGGCCGACGAGGCGCTGCTGGCCTTCGGCGCGCCGCTGGCGGGAGCCGCCGCCACTTTCCAGCTCAGCGCCGCCGGCGATCTGCGCGAGGCCGCCGCCCGGCTGTTCGACGGGCTGCGCCGGCTGGATGAAGAGGGCGCGCGGCGCGGGCTGGTTGGCATCGCGGTGATGGACATCCCCGGCCGGGGCCTGGGGGAAGCGATCAACGACCGGCTGGGCCGCGCCGCCGCCCCGCGCGGGAACGATTGAACCGGCGCGGGATTGCCATGGATTGGACGCAAAGGAACGGCACGATCCGGCCATGGAGAGGAAGCCCGCCCGCATCGCCTGCATGAGTCTGGCTCTCGCGGCCGCGCTGGGGGGCTGCGTCGATGCCGGCTATTACGGTTCGCCGGCCTATGGCGTGGGTGGCTATCCCGCCTATGGCGCCGTCGGCTATGGCACGGGATACGGATATGGCTATGCCCCGCCCCCGACCTATTACGGCGGCCCCGGCTACTACCGGCCACCGCCGCCGCCCCCGCCGCCACCCCCAGCCTATCGTCCGCCGCCACCCTATGCCGGCTCCCGCCCTCCGCCGCCGCAAGGCGGAGGCGGATATCGCCCGCCACCGGGTGGGCCGCCCCCCGGCGCCAACCGGCCGCCGCCGTCCATGGGCGGACAGGGCCGGCCGCCGTCCTATGGCCGCAATGGCGCCGTGCCGCCTTCTCCCTCGGATCATGAGGGCGGTGGCGGGCAGTGATCGCTAGGCGGCCTCGGCGAAGGGCTCGGCGCCGACCGTCACTTCCACGTTCACGTCCAGCCGGGTGAAATCGTCGGCGGTGCCGAGATAGCCGCCGCCGATCGGCACCGCCTGTTCCGGGGTGCGCGCGCCGCAGACGCGGATCAGGTTGCGCCCGGCGATCAGCCCGTTGGTCGGGTCGAACTCCACCCAGCCCGCGCCCGGCAGATACACCGCGCACCAGGCATGGGTGGCGCCGCCGCCCACCACCGAGGATTCGTCGCGATCGATCAGCGACTCGTCATACAGGTAGCCGCTGATGAACCGCGCGGCGAAGCCCAGCGAACGCACCGCCTCCATCATCAGCAGGGTGAAGTCGCGGCATGCGCCCTGGCCGGTGGCCAGCGTCACCAAGGGCGGGTTGGTGCCCTCGGCATCGCGCGCCTCGTAGGTGAAATCCTGCTTGATCGCCTGGGTCATGCGCACCAGCAGGTCCATCGTGTGGGTAGGACCCTTGGAGTTCAGGAAGCGGCGCGCCCAGGCATCCACCTCGCGCCTTGGGTCGGGGTGGTGGCGCTCCAGCAGCCGGGCGAGGTCGGGGAACTCCTCCGAGGCATAGCCGAACGGGTAGATTTCCGCGCCGGGATCGATCTTCTCGTATTTCAGCTCCGGGTCGGCCGGGAAATGCTGAAGCTCGAGCACCGAGACGATGCGCAGCAGATCCGCCTCCGTCGCCTCGTCCCAGTCCAGGTAGCAGACGGAGTTGCCGAACACGTCGTGCGACCAGCGGGTGGCGGACGGGGCGGGGGTGATGCCCATGCGCGTGTCGATCAGCCGCAGGTCGTGGCTGTCGCGCGGCCGCAGCATCATACGGTGCGTGGTGAAGCGCACGGGGTTGGCATAGTGGTATTCGGTGGTGTGGACCACGCGGACGAAGGGCATGGGTCAGCCCGCCGCCGCCGGGCGCAGCCGGGCCAGCGCCCCTTCCGCCCGTCGGCGCAGCTGGCCGAGCCGGCCGACCTGCGCCAGCCGCCGGTCGAGGAAATCGAGCGTGGCCGAATCGTCGCCGCTGGCATCGCGCAGCCAGAACAGCATGGTGGCGCTCAGCACCGCGCCGAGGATGGCGCGCTTGGTGTACCAGCTGAAATCGGCCGACCGGTCGCCGGCCGCGTGCCAGATGGCATCCACGCTGCGCGCGGTGCAGCGCAGGGCCAGGCGGGCGTTGCGCGGCAGGGCGAGCAGGGCGAGGGCGCGGCGCACCGCCTCGCGGTCCGGCGCGGCCTGGCGCAGGCGCAGCGCGATCAGCGCGCGGATGCGCGCGGGGGTGCGCATCGCCGCGAGGCCGAGTGTCGCCGCCTCCGCTGCCATGGCGCGGTCGGCACGGTCGCAGAACGCCTCGAGCAGGTCGGCCACGCCGCCGGGAAACAGCAACTCGGCGTCGAGCGGGTCGGCACCGATATCGCGCAGCCCGTCGCGCAGGGCGGCCATGGTCCAGCCCTGGCCGGGCACGCGGGGCAGCAGCGCGGCGAGGGCGGCGTCGCGGTCGGGGATGGTTTGCGTGGTCATGAGCGGGCCGCCATGGCGCGGGCGATTTCCTCGTTGAAGCCGAACAGGGAGAAGTCGGTCATCCGCATCGGGTATAGCACGCCGTCGAGATGGTCGTATTCGTGCTGCACCACGCCGGCATGGAAGCCGGTCACCTCGCGGCCGACCGGCTTTCCCTCGGTGTCCACCCCTTCGTAGCGGATGCGCCAGGCGCGGGGCACGGCGGCGCGCAGGCCGGGGATGGACAGGCAGCCCTCCCAGCGCAGGCGGGTGTCGTCGCCGAGGATGGTGACGGTGGGGTTGATCACCACGCTGTTGGGCATGGCCACGTCGTCCGGATCGCCGGAGGCGCGGTCGGCCACCACGCGGAAGACGAACAGGCGGAGCGGCACATGGACCTGGGGCGCGGCGAGGCCGGCGCCCATCGCGTCCTCCATGGTCTCCATCATGTCGGCCACCAGGCGGCGGATCTCCGGCGCGGTGGGGTCGGCCACCTCCGCGGCCTTCTGGAGCAGCACGGGATGGCCCATGCGGGCGATCTTGAGAATGGCCATGGAATCTCCTGCCGGGAAAAACCGCTTTCGCCGCGTTGGCGGAGCGTGTTATAGCGCCCGCTTTCCGGGACGGGCAGCCGCCCCGGACCCTTTTTGTCGTCCCGATGGTCGGGGCGCGCGCAGAGATGGAGAAGGCGGCCAAGTGCAGGTTCTGGTACGCGACAACAATGTCGATCAGGCGCTGAAGGCGCTCAAGAAGAAGATGCAGCGGGAAGGCATTTTCCGCGAGATGAAGCTGCGCCGGCACTACGAGAAGCCGTCCGAGCGCCGCGCCCGCGAGGCCGCCGAGGCCGTCCGCCGCGCCCGCAAGATGGAGCGCAAGCGCCTGGAGCGCGAAGGCTTCTGAT
>CAMFLK010000216.1 GCA_945957135.1 uncultured Rhodospirillales bacterium | reverse complement strand
GCCCCGGAGGGGGCGGAGGCGGCGGGCCCGGATGGCCGGCGGCGCGACCTCGGCCTGTTGCACCGGCGTCCAGGAGAAGGACATCTCGGGCATCGGCACGCCTTGCGGCCATTCGACCTGCTCGCACAGCGCGGCGAACCAGTTCTGGCGGCGCGGACGGCGGCGGCCGGGGGCGTGCGGTCGCGCGCGGGGGGCGGGCGGCGGGGGCAGGGTGCCGGCCAGCCAATCCGCCCTCAGCCGGTCGAGCCGGGCGAACACCCAGCGCAGATACAGGCCGAGCAGGGCCGTGACCACGCTTTGGACAAGGGAGAGCCCCCCGGCGGCGACATCGTCGCGGCGGGTGGGGAAGGGCGGTATGGGGTCCTGTGGGTTGGTAGCGGTGGGCGCAAGGATCATGGTTCGTATTTTAATATAGGGAAAAGCGCCGTCAGCATGAAAATCATAGAGGGAACAAATTTTTTTGAGCAACCGTATTCCATGCGTTCCCACGGCGTGCGCAGGTCGTCGTCACGCAAGCAAAATCAAGCAGGTGAAGGAGGCCGCCCGGATTATTCGGGTAGTTCGCGCGCCAGCCGTCGGCCCATGATCCAGCCCACCAGGGCGCTGGCCGGGGCGGCGGGCAGCAGCAGCAGCCAGCCGATATTGGCGCCCTGGACGATCAGGTTCATGCCGATGCCCAGCATCATCCCGCCGATCAGCCCGCCGGAGACGCCGGCGGAGATGCCGAGCATGAGGATGTCGCCGCGCTTGACCATGGGGCGGCTTGCTAAGGGCAGCCCTCCGGTTTGACAAGCCGGCGGTTTGACAAGGCGAACCGGGCGCGCCTATACGCCGCGCCATTGCCGGGAACGTGGACGGTCCGCCAGGGAAACACCTGGTGAGGGCCGCGCCCGCCTGCGCCCATGCGTGGCGCGCGGGACTACCGGTGCAACAAGCCGCACGGCACGCCATCGGCGATGCCCGGCACGCGAAGAAGGAGCCCCCGCATGACCAAGCGGGCAGAGAGCAAGTACAAGATCAACCGCCGCCTCGGCGTGAATCTCTGGGGCCGGCCGAAGTCCCCGATCAGCAAGCGCGAATACGGCCCCGGCCAGCACGGCCAGCGCCGCAAGCAGAAGCCCACCGATTTCGGTGTGCAGCTGATGGCCAAGCAGAAGCTGAAGGGCTATTACGGCAATATCGGCGAGAAGCAGTTCCGCAAGTATTACGACGAGGCGGTGCGCCGCAAGGGCGATACCTCGGAGAACCTGATCGAGCTGCTGGAGCGCCGGCTGGACGCGGTGATCTACCGCATGAAGTTCGCCATCACCCCCTTCGCCGCCCGCCAGTTCGTCAACCACGGCCATGTGCTGGTGAACGGACGGCGCGTGAACATCCCGAGCTTCCTGGTCCGCGACAACGACGTGATCGAGGTGAAGGAGAAGTCCAAGCAGCTCGCCATGGTGCTCGACGCCACGCAGAGCAGCGAGCGCGAGGTGCCGGAGTATCTCGAGGTGGACCACCGCGCCATGAAGGGCCGTTTCGCCCGCGCCCCCAAGCTGTCCGACGTGCCCTATCCGGTGCAGATGGAACCGAATCTGGTGGTGGAATTCTACTCCCGCTGATCCCGATCCGCTTCCGAACAAAGGGGCCCACCGTCGCATGACGGTGGGCCTTTTCTTTTGCCATTTTCCGACAGTGCAGTAATCATGGCCTTTGTGTTGCGCCATCCGGTCGGTTCGGCCCGCATCGTCTTGAAATCCCGGCTTGTTGCCGGCTTTGGCGGGTGCTATGACATGCGCCAGCGGGTTTCCGCAGAGTCGTTTGCGTTCGAGCGCAGGTGGGCTCGAGTCAGTAACCAGGGAGTTTCCAATGCGTTTTGCGACAATCACGTCTGCGCTCGTGCTGTGCGGCCTGGCGGCCGCTCCGTTCGGCGGCGCGATGGCCGGTGAGGACAACTGGGCGGGGGTGGGCATGTACGAAGCCCGTGCGAAACCCACCGTGGCCAACTGCCCCGGCGTGGACTGGCACATCCAGCAGCAGCCCGGCGGCAAGCTGACCGGCGTGGTGTTCTTCCGCGACATGAGCGGCGTCAGCAACGCCGTCGGCCAGGGCGACCCGAAGACCGGTCAGTTCACCCTGACCCTGACCTCGGTCAGCGGCAAGGGCCCGGTGGGCACCGTCACCGGCTCGCGCACCAGCAAGGGCCTGGTCGCCGAAATGAAGGGCGACGGCTGCAACAACATCAAGGTGAACATGCCCTTCCAGCGCGCCACTGAAGGTTCGCGCGGCTAACGGCCTCACCTTCTCCGACCGAGGCGGCCGGTCCACGCGAGTGGGCCGGCCGCCTTTGTTTTTGGCTGAATTTTCTGCCGACTGACCGGGAGACTGTCCATGGATCCGATCCTCGTTGAAGTTCTGCGCGGCACGCGCGTGGAATCCCAGCATGCCGGCATCGCCGCCGTGGTGGACGCGGCGGGCGGGGTGGTGTTCCAGGCGGGCGATATCGACCGGCCCGTCTATCCGCGCTCGGCGGTGAAGGCGATGCTCACCCTGCCGCTGGTCGAGGGCGGCGGGGCCGACCGGCTGGGGCTGACGCCGGCGGAGATCGCGCTGACCTGCGCCTCCCATTCCGGGCAGGACGTGCATGTCGCCGCCGCCACCTCCATGCTCGCCAAGGCCGGGCAGACCGGCGCCTGCCTGGAATGCGGCACCCATTGGCCGCTCGATTCCGCCGCCACCCGCGCCCTCGCCGCGGCCGGCGCCGAGCCTTCGGCCCTGCACAACAACTGCTCCGGCAAGCATTCCGGCTTCGTCTGCCTCGCCTGCGATCGCGGCGAGGACGTCGCCGGCTATGTGAAGCCCGATCACCCCACCATGCGCGTGGTGACCGCGGCGCTGTCCGCCATGACCGGCACGGTGCTCGACGAGTCCAACCGCGCGGTGGATGGCTGCTCCATTCCCACCTTCGCCATTCCGCTCCGCGCGCTGGCGCATGGCTTCGCCCGCTTCGCCACCGGCCAGGGGCTGGAGCCGGCGCGGGCGGAGGCGACGCGCCGCATCCGTGCCGCCGTCGCCGCCCACCCGATCATGGTCGCCGGCACCGGCCGGTTCGACACGCGGCTGATGGAGGCGTTCGGCGCGGAGATCTTCAGCAAGGGCGGGGCCGAGGGCGTGCATTGCGCGGCATTGCCCGAGCTGGGTCTGGGCATCGCGGTGAAATGCGACGATGGCGCGGGCCGCGCGGCCGAGATCGCCACGGCGGCGCTGATCGGGCGGTTCCTGCAACTGGAGGGCGAGAAGGCCGCGACGCTGGCGGCGCTGACCCGCCCCATCATGCGGAACTGGAATGGAATCACCGTGGGAGAAATCCGTCCGGCGGCGACAATCCTCACCGATTGAGACTTGTGTCTGCCATGCGTTGGTTGCAACCATCACATTCTGGTGAATCCCGGGAGATTTCAGGATGCGGATGCGCAGCTGGCTTTTGACCTTCGCGACATTGGCGTTGGCCCTGCCGGCCTGGTCCCCGGCGCGGGCGGTGACCTTCAAATGGGCGAATGACGGCGACGTGCGGTCGATGGACCCGTACACGCTGGACGAGACCGTCCAGAACACCTTCCTGGGCAACATGTACGAGCCGCTGGTGCGGCGCGACAAGGACCTGTCGATCATCCCCGGCCTCGCCGTCAGCTACGAGCAGACGGCGCCGACCGTGTGGCGCTTCCACCTGCGCCCCAACGTGAAATGGTCGGACGGGTCGCCCTTCACCGCCGATGACGTGCTGTTCTCCTATGCCCGCATCACCGGCAAGGGGGCGCAGACCGCGGGGAACGTCGCCTCCGTCAAGGATGTGCGCAAGGTCGATGACCTCACGGTGGATTTCGAGACCAAGTCGCCGGACCCGATCCTGACCTCGTCCTTCACCAACTGGCCGATCATGCCCAAGGCCTGGCTGGAGAAGAACAACGTCACCGAGGTGCCGGTGGTGGGCGTGAGCGAGGGCTTCACCCTGCGCAACATCATGGGCACCGGCGCGTTCAAGCTGGTCTCGCGCGAGGCGGACCGCCGCACGGTGCTGGAGCGCAACCCGCTGTGGTGGGACAAGCCGGAGACCAATCTGGACCGGGTGGAGTTCAACGTCATCACCTCCGCCGCCACCCGCGTCGCCGCCCTGCTGTCGGGCGAGATGGACATGATCTATTCCGTGCCGCCGCAGGATATCGACCGCATCGCCAAGGCGCCGGGCATCCATCTCATCCAGGGGCCGGAGCTGCGCACCATCTATCTCGGCATGGACCAGATGCGCGACGAGCTGCTGTTCTCCAACGTGAAGGGCAAGAACCCGTTCAAGGACAAGCGGGTGCGCGAGGCCTTCCTGCTGGCCATCGACACCGACGCCATCACCAGCCGCGTGATGCGCGGCCAGGGCGTGCCGCTGTACCAGATGTGGGCGCCCGGCGTGAACGGGTTCGCCAAGGACCTCAACAACCGGCCCAAGGTGGATCTGGTGAAGGCCAAGGCGCTGCTGACCGAGGCCGGTTATCCCGACGGGTTCACCGTCACGCTCGACTGCTCGAACGACCGCTACATCGCCGACGAGGCGATCTGCACCGCCATTTCCGCCATGCTCGCGCGCGTCGGCGTGAAGGTGGACGTGTATGCCCGCACCAAGGTGAAGTTCTTCACCGATATCGGCCTGGGCGGCGGCTACAAGACCAGCTTCTACATGCTGGGCTGGACGCCCTCCACCTATGACGCCCACAACGTGATGCTCGACCATCTCGTCACCCGCGGCCTGCGGCCGGGGCTGGGCATCGGCAACTCCGCCGGCTTCTCCAACAAGCGGGTGGACGAGCTGTTCCCGCTGATCGGCGAGGAGCTGGACAAGGGCAAGCGCCAGGCGATGATCAACGAGGTGATCAAGATCGTGCAGGACGAGGTGGGCTTCATCCCGCTGCACCAGCAGCGCATCACCTGGGCGGCGCGCGACAATGTCGAGCTGACCCAGCCGGCGGACAACACCTTCCCGATGCGGTGGGTGCGCATCAAGCAGTAGTCGCCGCGCCTTCTTCGGAGAGTGGCGCCGTGCTCGGTGTCGTCAAGGGTCGCTTCGCTCAAGTCCCTTGACGGCATCTGCGCGCGGCGCCCTGCGGGTGGCAGGCCGGGGCAAGGAAACGGCCTTTTTCAGCCGAACAAGAAAGCTGAAAGGGCTCGCATCTTTCCTTACTTCGCATGCCCAGCCTCGCTTCGTTGCGGGGGACGGCGTCAAGGCGCTTAAGCGAAGCGTGCCCACGAAGCCGTCCCCCGCAACGCAAGCACAATCACCCAGGCGAAGGAGCCCACGCGACAACGCGTGCCCGGCCCGCTATATGCGGGCGCCATGAGCACCGATCCGCAGAGCCTGGACGCCGTGACCGAGATCGCGCGGCGGCGCACCTTCGCCATCATCTCCCACCCCGACGCCGGCAAGACCACGCTGACCGAGCGGCTGCTGCGCGCGGGCGGGGCCATCCAGCTCGCCGGCAACGTGCGCGCCAAGGGCGAGCGCCGGCGCACCCGCTCGGACTGGATGGGCATCGAGCGCGACCGCGGCATCTCCGTCGTCACCTCGGTGATGACCTTCGAATACGCCGATTGCGTGTTCAACCTGCTGGACACGCCGGGCCACGAGGATTTCTCCGAGGACACCTACCGCACGCTCACCGCCGTCGATGCCGCGGTGATGGTGATCGACGCGGCCAAGGGCATCGAGGCGCGCACCCGCAAGCTGTTCGAAATCTGCCGCCTGCGCGACATCCCCATCCTGACCTTCATCAACAAGATGGACCGCGAGGCGCAGGACCCGTTCGCGCTGCTGGACGAGGTGTCGTCCTCGCTGGCGCTGGACACCGCGCCCGTCACCTGGCCGGTGGGCCGGGCGGCGACCTTCGCCGGCACCTACGATCTGCGCAAGCGCAGCTACCACCTCACCCAGGACCTGCCGCAATCCGACCCGCGCATGCAGGCGCTGGACGAGGAGATCGAGCTGGTGCGCGCCGCCCTGCCGGAATTCGAGGTGCCGGCCTTCGCGGCCGGGCATCTCACGCCGGTGTTCTTCGGCAGCGCCATCAAGGAGATCGGGGTGGCCGACCTGCTCGACGGGCTGGCCGAATACGGCCCCCGCCCGCGCGCCCAGCCGGCCGACACGCGGGTGGTGGAGGCGACGGAGCCCGGCCTGACCGCGCTGGTGTTCAAGATCCAGGCGAACATGGACCCCAACCATCGCGACCGCATCGCCTTCGCGCGCGTCTGCTCCGGCAAGCTGGTGCGCGGCATGCGGCTGAAGCAGGTGCGCACGGGCAAGCTGATCCCGCTGCACGCCCCGCAATTCTTCTTCGCCCGCGACCGCGCCCTGGCCGAGGAAGCCTTCGCCGGCGACGTGGTGGGCATCCCCAACCACGGCACGCTGCGCATCGGCGACACGCTGAGCGAGAACGAGGACATCAACTTCGTCGGCGTGCCCTATTTCGCCCCGGAAATCCTGCGCCGCGTGCGGCTGGACGACGCGATGAAGGCCAAGAAGCTGCGCCAGGCGCTCCAGGAACTGGCCGAGGAAGGCGTGGTGCAGCTGTTCCGCCCGCAGGACGGCGCCTCGGCCATGGTGGGCGTGATCGGCACGCTGCAGCTCGACGTGCTTCAGGCCCGCATGGCCGCGGAATACGGGGTGACGATCGGCTTCGAATCCACCCCCTACAACCTCGCCCGCTGGATCAGCGGCGACCGCGCCAAGCTCGACCGCTTCATGGCCGAGAACCGCAGCGCCATGGCCGACGACGTGGACAACGACCCCGTGTTTCTCGCCACCAGCGCCTTCATGCTGCGGCGAACGGCCGAGCTGAACCCGGACCTGACCTTCCGCGACATCAAGGATTTCAAGGCGGAGAAGGCGGCGGCGTGACCTGCCGCCCATAGCTCGCCATCACCGCCCGCAGCCGGTCGAGCGGCAGGGCGTGGACGATGCGGCCCTCGCGGCCGGTCATCGTCTCGGCCATGCACACGGCGTTCAGGATCGCCTCCTCCGTCGCCTCCGCCGCGGCCTGGAACAGGGGCGTCATCGCGTCCGGCGCCAGCATCCGCACGTCCGACATCGCCTCCCCCTGGCGCACCCGGTTGCCGGTGGAGAAGGCCAGGAAGATGTCGCCGCTGCTGTTGGAGCCGATGCCGCCCACCCAGGCCAGGCCCGTGGTGGCCCGCCGCGCCAGGCGCTGGCACTGGATCGGCAGCAGCGGCGCGTCGGTGGCCAGCACCACGATGATCGAGCCGGCATCGCGCGGCATGGTGCGGTGGGAGGGCACGACATCCGGCCCGATCGCGAGGCCGACGGGCACGCCGCCCACGCGGAACAGGGCGCGCTGGCCGTAATTGGCCTGCACCAGCGCGCCCACCGTCCATTCGCCGGCCATGCGCGAGGCGGTGCCGGTGCCGCCCTTGAACTCGTGGCAGATCATGCCGGTGCCGCCGCCGACATTGCC
>CAMFLK010000215.1 GCA_945957135.1 uncultured Rhodospirillales bacterium | reverse complement strand
GGCCTGGGCCGCGCATCCCCAGGGCGCCGCCGTCGCCGCCGAGCCCCTGGTCCACTGGCAGGCGGGCGGCCGCTTCGCCGGCGCCACCCCCGCGCCGGTGCCCGGCCGCCCGCTTTCCGGCATCCGCGTGCTCGACCTCACCCGCGTGCTGGCCGGCCCGGTCGCCACCCGCTTCCTGGCCGGGCTGGGGGCGGAGGTGCTGCGCATCGACCCGCCCTGGTGGGACGAACCGCCGATCGTGCCGGAGGTGACGCTGGGCAAACGCTGCGCCCGGCTCGACCTGCGCGACCCCGCCGGCCTGACCTGCCTGACCAGGCTGCTGGCCGGCGCCGACGTGCTGGTGCATGGCTACCGGCCGGACGCGCTGGCCCGGCTGGGCCTGGACGAGGCGGCGCGCGGCGCCATCCGCCCCGGCCTGGTCGATGTGCGGCTCGACGCCTATGGCTGGACCGGCCCCTGGGCCGGCCGCCGCGGCTTCGACAGCCTGGTGCAGATGAGCGCCGGCATCGCCGAGGCGGGCATGCGGCGCATGGGCCGCGACCGCCCCACGCCCCTGCCGGTGCAGGCGCTGGACCACGCCGCCGGCTACCTGCTCGCCGCCGCCGCGCTGCGCGGCCTCACCGCCCGGCTGCGCGAGGGCACCGGCGGCTTCGCCCGCACCTCGCTGGCCCGCATCGCCGCCCTGCTGGTCCGCCATCCCGCCACGGCGGCGGAAACCGCCGCGAAGGCCGAGGAAGCCGATCTCGCGCCGGGGATCGAGGCCACGGATTGGGGGCCGGCGCGGCGCGTCGCCAGCCCGCTGCGTCTCGACGGAGCGCCGCTGCGCTGGGTCCGGGCGGCTTCGGCGTTGGGGAGCGCGCGGGCGGAGTGGGGCGGGTGAGGGGAAGGGAGGGTCTCCTTCTTCTGGAGAGAAGGAGGTAAGAAGACTTTATTCTCTTGTTCTTCAGGGGGTTAGCTGGGCGGCTCGATGTTCCCTAAAAAAAGTTGAAATCATCAAATTTTTCTGTTGCAGCGGTCTGTGGAGGTTGGTAGTTTCCAAAACATACCCCCTCACCCCAGGAGACCGCCCCGATGCACCCGCCCAGCCCCTTCACCCAGATCGTGCAGATGCTCTCTGCCCTGCTGGGCGGGGTGTGGGGGCGGTTGTTCCTTGGTCGTAAAGAAACCGCCATGGCCGCCATGATGATGGAGACCATGCGCGCCTTCGACGAACTGCTCGCCCAGTGGCGGGCGGGCACGCTGGTGCCGGAGGTGGAGGTGGAGACGCCCGCTCGCGTTCGCAAGCCGCGCGTGCGGACGCACCGTGCCCGCTCCACGTCTCCCCGTCCTCCGAGGGTGGCCAAGCCCGAGGCAAGGCGGATCATCCGCCTCCGGCCGGTGAACTGGTCGGTCATTCCCAGGCGGATCGAGTCCCGTTGGAAGCGGCGGAAGGTCACCGTGCCGCGATGTGGCGAATGGTCGGGATAGCGTCCCGACTCCTTCGCAGGTCGCGCCTTTTCCTCAACCCGAACCGGCTACCCCAAAATTTTTTACCCTGGGTCATTCCCGGGGCGATGGCGCGTGGGCAAGACGAAACCGGGGCGTTTGGAAGAACAAGCCACGGCGCAGCCAAAGTGAAAAGTTTTTTGGTTCTTTTTTTCAAAAAAGAACGCGCTTCCTTACTTCCTCAAACCCCCGCCATTTCGTTCACGCACACCACGCGCCACCCCTCGGCCACGCGTTCCAGCCGGGTGAGCGAGAGGTTGGCGATGGAGATGTGCAGCACGGGGTCGGCCTTCACGCCCATGGCGTGGGCGATGGCGGCGCGGATGGCGCCGCCGTGGCTGACGGCCACCACTTCGCGGCCTGGGTGGGCGGTGGCGAGGCGTTCCAGCGCGGTGCCGACGCGGACCACCACGTCGTCCATGCTTTCGCCTTCGGGCGGGACTTCGTGGCTGGCGACGGGCCAGAAGGCGTGGGCGGGGTGGGTGAGCAGGGCGGGCAGTTCCTCGTAGGGCAGGCCCTGCCAGGTGCCGAAATGCTGCTCGCTGAGATTCGGTTCAACCGGCAATTCCTGCCCAGGCAAGAGGGGGGCGGGGTAGCCGGCGGCGAAGATGGCTTCGGCGGTGCGGCGGGTGCGGGAGAGGGGGGTGACCACCCAGTGGGCGGGCTGGGGCAGGCGGGCGGCGAGGCCGGCGTAGATGGGGCGTTGTTCGGCGAGGCTGGTGGCGCACAGGCCGACATCCATCGCGCCGTAGAGCATGGTGCGGGCGTTTTCCTCCACGATGGCATGGCGGACGAGCCAGAAACCGGTGTGCATGGTCTATTCCCCGATGGACAGCAGCGCGCCCTTGGTGCGCGCCACGCGGAACTGGCGCGCGAACAGCAGCGACGCGGCCAGCAGCCAGAGCAGGTTGAGCCCGGTCGCCCAGGCGAGGTGGCCCCAGTCGATGCGCCCCTGGTTCAGCACCGCGCGCATCCCCTCGAACACGTGGGTGGACGGCAAAGCGAGCGAGACG
Organism: uncultured Rhodospirillales bacterium; assembly: GCA_945957135.1. GTDB lineage: Bacteria > Pseudomonadota > Alphaproteobacteria > Acetobacterales > Acetobacteraceae > CAMFLK01. The sequence goes on along the minus strand of CAMFLK010000215.1, from coordinate 5,042 downwards.
GGTTGCAGCCAGGCGGGCAGCACGGAGACCGGGTAGAACACCGCCGAGAGCGGCGTGAGGCCGAACAGCACCGACCAGGCCAGCGCCTCCGCCCCCGCGCCGTGGCGCAGGATGAGCGAGACCACGCCGAGCGACACCCACCAGCCCATCGCCATCAGGTTCAGCGCGAACAGGATCAGCACCGGCCCCATGGCGAACAGGTCGAAGGCGTAGAGCGCCCAGGCCAGCAGGATGGCCGGCAGCACGCCGGCGGCCATGCGCAGCGCGGACATGGCGATCAGCGCCGCCACCAGCTCCCACGGCCGCAGGGGGCTGACGAAGACATGGCCGAGATTGCGGGACCAGATTTCTTCCAGGAAGGAGATCGCCACCCCCATCTGGCTGCGCAGCGCGATCTCCCACAGCAGCACGCCGCCGAGCAGGGTGGCGAGGGCGGTGGTGGCCAGCCCGCCGGCGCCGGCGGCGCCCAGCCGGGCGCTGAAGAAGCTGGCGGTGAAGCCCCAGATGCACATCTGCAAAGTGGGCCAGTACGCCAGTTCCAGCAGGCGCGGCCATGAGCGGCGGTACAGGGCGAGATGGCGGTACATCAGCCCCCAGATGCGGCGGAGCGAGGGGGTCATGCCGCCCGCCGGTCGCGGGCGATGTCGAGGAACACGGCTTCGAGGTCGTCGCGCCCGTAGCGGGTGAGCAGCTCCGCCGGGCTGCCGCGATCGACGATGCGGCCGCGCTTCATCATCAGCACCTGGCCGCACAGCCGCTCCACCTCGGCCATGTTGTGGCTGGCGAGCAGGATGGTGCAGCCGCTCTGGGCCCGGTAGCGCTCGAGCCAGGTGCGGACGAGGTCGCCGGTATCGGGGTCGAGGCTGGCGGTGGGTTCGTCGAGCAGCAGCACCTCCGGCCGGTTGATCAGCGACTTGGCCAGGGCCACGCGGGTTTTCTGCCCGGCCGAGAGGTCGCCGGCCCGGCGGTCGAGCAGCTCGCCGAGATCGAGTTCCGCGGCCAGCTCGCGGATGCGGCCCTCGGTGTCGCGCACGTTGTAGAGATGGCCGTAGATGCGCAGGTTTTCCGCGACACTCAGCCGGTGCGGCAGGGCGATGTAGGGGGAGGAGAAGTTCATCCGGGCGAGGGCCGCGAAGCGGTCACGCGCCATGTCGTGGCCCAGCACGGCGATGCGCCCGGCGGTGGGGATCAGCAGGCCGAGCAGCATGGCGATGGTGGTGGTCTTGCCCGCCCCGTTGCCGCCCAGCAGGCCCACCGTGGCGCCCCGTGCCACGGCGAAGCCGATGTCATCGACCGCGAGCGTGGCGTCGTAGCGCTTGCTGAGCCCGGCGACCTCGATGGCATTCATGCGGCCACGGCTTACAGGAGCCGGCCGCAGTTGGCCACTGCGAGGGCCAGGGGGGAGCTACCCCTTCACGTCGGCCTCCGGCCGGTCGTCGCCATAGGCGGTCTCGACGTGCCATTCGCCGTTCTCGTCCTGGTATTCGATCTGCGCCGTCTCGCCCGGGGTGCGCTGCTCCCGGGCCACGGCCTGGGCGGCCTTGAAGGCGCGCTCGCGGCTGGGGAAGGGCTCGGAGAACACGTCTCCGAGCTTGTAGGCCCAGCCGCCATCGTGCGGGACGATGCGGTAGTGCACCATGGTCATCGCCCGGCGCTCCTAGGCCAGGCGCGCCGCCACGGCGTGGCGCAGCCGCCGCAGGGACAGGCCGAAGGCCAGCCAGGTGACGCCCTGCACGATCATCTCGATGGCGACCAGCGTGCCCAGCACGAAGAAGCCGGACCAGGGCAGGCTGTTGTAGAGCATGATGCCGACCACGATGCTGATCAGCCCGCCCAGCAGCATCAGCCACCACCCCGCCAGCTCGCGGTGGCGCAGCGCGATCACCACGCGCAGGATGCCGCCGATCACCAGCGCCACCAGGATGAACAGGGTGATGATCACCGAGCCTTGCACCGGCTCCTGCATGATGAGGATGCCGCCGATCACGTAGAGCACGCCGGCCGCGAGGCTGAACAGCGAGGCGCCCCAGCCTTCGCGCAGGGTGATGGCGTGGATGATCTGGAAAATTCCGCCCACCAGCATCGAGGCGCCGATGAAGATCACGCTGATCAGGCTGACGAGCGCCACGTTGCCGAAGGCGAACACCCCGCCGGCGATCAGCACCAGGCCCAGGGCGACGAACCAGCCCCAACGGCCGCTGGTATGGGCGTAGCCGAGGCCCGGATCGACATTGGTCATGGGAATCGCTCCACTTCGTTGCGGGCCGCCATCCTACCGCGCTCCCATTCTACTGTGAACGCTCGGGAATGTCCTGCACGATGCGATCCAGCATGTATCCGAAGAACGGGTTGGAGGACATGCGCAGCAGGGAATCGAGGTTCAGGATCAGCGCCCCCCGCTCGCCGCGCGCCGCCACCGCGCCGAAATGGGCACCGAAATCCTCGCTCGTGTCGGGCTTGGCGCCGTAGAGCGAATCCGTCAGCGGAAACGGCAGCGCGACGTGGGACAGGGAGAACACGTCGGACGGGTAGAGCAGGTCGAGCGCCCTCGTGGTTTCCTCGGTGCTGCCGGCGGGCGTGGTGCGGGCCAGCATGCGCTCGTCCTGCGGCCCGGCATTGGCCAGGATGGTGGTGGCGAAGCGCCGGGGGGCGGGCGGCAGCAGCCGGGCGATGGCGGTGTCCGTGGTGGGGCGCAGCAGCGGGCCGAGGCTCGCGGTGCGGTTGATGTCGAACAGCACCAGCGCGCTGCCGTTGTCCGGCAGATGGGCATAGAGCGCGGAAATCACGGCGGGCGTGCTGACGGTGAAATCCAGCACCGACTGGAAGGTGAGCGCGGGCGGCAGCCCCTCGATCAGCCCCGCCCGCGTGTGGGCGAGGATCTGCGCCTGCAAGGCCTGGGTCAGCCGCCAGGATTCGCGCGCCGCGTTCACGGGGAAGGAGTTGTATTTGAACGGGTTGAACTCCGGCACCACGCCCAGCCAGGCGGCCTTGGCGAAGGCCGGGAAGAAGGCCGGCCAGCCGGCGATGCCGGCGAAGCGCGCGAAGCGGGTGATGCCGATCATCGGCGAGATCAGCACCAGCCGGTCCACCCGCGCGAGCTTCGGGTCGTCCGCCGCGTCCAGCGCATATTTCATCGCCAGCGCGCCGCCGTTGGAAAAGCCGACGATATGCAGCGGAACGCCCGGCCCGACCTTCTCCCGCGCCTCGCGCACCGCCAGCCTTGTCGCCGCCATCCACAGCTTCCAGTCCGCCGCCACCAGCCCGGCCGGCACCGTGCCGTGGCCGGGCAGGCGGATCGCCACGGTCAGGAAGCCGCGATCGCGATAGGCGCGGGCGATGTGGCGCAGGCTGTAGGGCGAGTCCGTCAGCCCGTGCAGGAACACCGCCGCGCCCACCGGCTTGCCCTGGGGCGCGAGTTCGTAGGAGCGGTTCCAGTCCTGCGCGAAGCGGCCGGGGTGGACGGGGCTCGCGGCATCGTAGCGGTTCAGCGCCGGCTGGCGGCCGGCGGGCGGGTGGCGCACCACCTCGCGCGCGACCTCGGCGAACACCGCGTCCTCGGCCTTCATCCAGCCGGCCCAGTCGGTGCGGTCGAGCTCCTCGGCGGTCAGCTCGTGGGGTTCGTGGGTGTGCCACAGCTCGAGCGGCGCGCCGCGCTGGGAATCGTAGGCGCGCACGCCCAGGAAGACGGCGAGGGCGATGAGCAGGCCGATCAGCAGGCGGCGGGCAGTGCGGGCAAGAAAGCGCATCAGGAAGGGTCTTCTTTTTCTGAAGAAAAAGAAGCAAAAAGACTTTTGCCCGATATTCTTCGCGTGGCGCCGGGTCGAATACACACCAAACGAACAAAAGTTTTTTGGTTCTTTTTTTCAAAAAAGAACACGCTTGCTTCCTTGCCTTCGTCACGCCCCTGCCGCCATAACACGCCCGACGGCAATGAGCGAGGCAGACCCACCATGGCGGCAGAGCATCCGGCGCGGGTCGCCCCCATGGTGTCGGCCTCCATCCTCATCCTCGCCGCGCTGTATGTGGCCGAGGACATCTTCGCCCCCGTCGCCTTCTCGCTGTTCCTCATCGCCATCGTCTGGCCGGTGCAGCAGGCGCTGGAGCGGGTGCTGCCGCGGCTGGTGGCGCTGGTGCTGACGGTGCTGCTGGCGGCGGTCTCCATCTTCGGCCTCGGCGCGATGGTGGTGTGGGGCTTCTCCAGCGTCGCCCACTGGCTGTTCGACAATGCCGGGCGGTTCCAGGCGCTGTATCTCCAGGCCACCGCCTGGCTGGAAGAGCACGATCTGATGGTCACCGGCCCGTGGACCGAGCGGTTCGACATGTTCTGGGCGGTGCGCGTGCTGCAACGCACGGCCGGGCATCTCAACACGCTGATCGCCTTCAGCCTGCTGGTGTTCATCTTCATGCTGCTCGGCCTGCTGGAAGTGCGCGACTACGGCGCCAAGCTCGCGGTGCTGGAAAAGCGCGGGCTGGGGCATACGCTGATGCAGTCCGGCCGGCGGATCGGCGAGAAATACCGGCGCTACATGCTGGTGCGCACCGCCGCCAGCGTGGCCACGGGGCTGGCGTTCTGGGGCTTCACCCTGGCCATGGGGCTGGACCTCGCGGCGGCCTGGGGGGTGATCGCCTTCGCGCTGAACTACCTGCCGTTCATCGGCTCGCTGGTCGCCACCCTGCTGCCCACCCTGTTCTCCGCCGCGCAGACCGGAACCTGGCAGGCGCCGCTGGCGGTGCTGGCGGGGCTGAACGTGATCCAGTTCATCATCGGCAGCTATCTGGAGCCACGCATCTCCGGGGCGGCGCTGTCGATCTCGCCCTTCGTGGTGCTGTTCTCGGTGTTCTTCTGGAGCTTCATGTGGGGCATCCCCGGCGCCTTCATCGGCGTGCCCATCACCATCGCCGCGCTGACGATCTGCGAGCAGTCGCGCGACGCCGCCTGGATCGCGACGCTGCTGCGGGCGAAGTAGAGGCGGGCTCCTTCGCTTCTTGCGATTGTGCTTGCGTTGCGTCGGGCGCTGTCAAGGCACGCTTCGCTCAAGAGC
>CAMFLK010000214.1 GCA_945957135.1 uncultured Rhodospirillales bacterium | reverse complement strand
GCACGCTGGCGGGCGTGGGCCTGTCCGTGCTGGTCTCCGCCGCCATCGCCCTGCTCAGCCTGCGGGTGCGCAAGATCTTCTTCTCGATGATCACGCTGGCGGTGGCGAGCTTCGCCCAGCTTCTCGCCACGCAATGGCGCGACCTCACGGGCGGGGAGGACGGGCTGACCTTCTCGCTGCCCGCCCAGCTCGCCCCCTCCTTCCGCCTGCTCGCCGAGCCGCTGTTCGGCCTGCGCATCGACGGGCGGGTGGTGACGTACTACCTGATCTTCCTCGTCTCCCTCGCCCTGTTCCTGCTGATGCTGCGCGTGGTCAACGCCCCGTTCGGCCGGGTGCTGCAGGCGATCCGCGAGAACGAGTTCCGGGCCGAGGCGCTCGGCTACCGCACCGTGGTCTATCGCACCATCGCCAGCGCCATCTCCGCCGGCATCGCCGCCCTGGCCGGCGTGCTGATGGCGCTGCTGCTGCGCTACAACGGCCCCGCCGCCACCATGTCGTTCGACCTGATGGTCGATATCCTGCTGATGGTGGTGATCGGCGGCATGGGCACGCTGTACGGCCCGGCGCTGGGCGCCGCGGCGATCGTGATGGCGCACTACTACCTGCAACCGGTGATGCAGACCGTGTTCGACGCCACCGGCGGCTTCGCCGTGTTCCACCCGGATCGCTGGCTCTTGTGGCTGGGCGTGCTGTTCGTGCTGATGGTGCATTTCTTCCCGGCCGGCATCGTCGGCAGCCTGCGCCGGCGAGCCCTGGTCACGCGGCGCTGACCCGCCAGATCACGTTGCCCACGTCGTCCGCCATCAGCAGCGAATTGTCCGGCGCGAGCGTCACCCCCACCGGCCGGCCGTAGGACACGCTTTCGTCCGGCGCCAGGAACCCCCAGAGGATGTCGCGCGAGGGGCCGCTGGGCCTGCCGTTCTCGAACGGCACGAAGACCAGCTTGTAGCCGCTCAGCTTGCTGCGATTCCACGAGCCGTGCTGGCCGATCGCCATGCCCTCGGGAAAGCCCGGCAGCGTGCCGGCGGGCAGCCAGCACAGGCCGAGCGAGGCGGTGTGGCCGCCCAGCGCGTAGTCGGGTGTGATGGCGCGGGCGACCAGCTCCGCGTCCTGCTTCACGCGGTCGTCCACGATGCGGTCCCAGTAGCAATAGGGCCAGCCATAGAACCCGCCATCGACCACCGAGGTGAGGTAGTCCGGCGGGGTTTCGTCGCCCAGCCCGTCGCGCTCGTTCACCACGGTCCACAGCACGCCCGTGTTCGGCTCCCAGGCCAGGCCCACCGCGTTGCGCAGGCCGCCGGCGAAGATGCGGCTGGTGCCGGCGGCGAGGTCGATCTCGTGCACCGCCGCGCGGCCTTCCTCCACCGCCATGCCCTCGTCGGCGATGTTGGTCTGCGAGCCGACGCCGGCATAGAGCTTCGTGCCGTCCGGGCTCGCCAGCAGGCTGCGCGTCCAGTGGCCGCCGGGCTTGAAGGTGGTGATGCGGCGGCCCGGCGCGTCGATCCGCCGGGCGTCCGGCGTATAGGGAAAGGCCATCACCCCGTCGGTGTTGCCGACATAGAATGTGTCGCCGAGCAGGGCCATGCCGAAGGGCTGGTTCAGCCCCTCCATGAACACCTCCTGCACCTCCGCGACGCCGTCGCCATCGGCGTCGCGCAGGCGGGTGATGCGGTTGGCGCTGGGCACGATCGCCGCGGCGCGCTCCATGGTGGCGCGCACGGCATAGCCGAACACCGATTTCACCGGCCCGGGCACGCTGCTCGCCTCGGCGATCAGCACGTCGCCGTTCGGCAGGCAATAAATCCAGCGCGGATGCTTCAGCCCGCGCGCGAAGGCGTTCACCTTCAGCCCCGGCGCGCATTGCGGCGTCTGGCCCTCCGCCCAGCCGCGCGCGGTGGGCATCTTCAGGGTGGGAATCGCGCCTTGCGGCTTGGCCGTGGGGATCGCCGGCGCGCTGCCCCAGGCCGGGGTCTGGTCGCCGTCCTTCATGCGCCGCATCATCACCGCGCCGCCGCCCACCAGCGCGACGACGCGCGCGAATGCCTTCGAGAAGCTCACCTGTCCGTCTCCGATCCTGCCGTCTGGCCGCGCCGAATGGGGCTTGGTACCATTGATTACCTCCGCGGGCGATATACCTCCACAGGAATAGCGATGATGCTGACGCGCCGCGCCCTGCCGCCGCTTGCCCTCTCCGCCGCCATGCTCGCGCGGACCGCGCGCGCCGCGCCGCCGGCCATCCGCGTCGGCGTGCTGCGCTTCGGCACCGTGTCGTGGGAGCTGGAGGTGATCCGCCGGCACGGGTTGGACGAAGCCGCCGGCATCGCCGTGGCGCCCCTGGAACTGGCCGCCCCGCAGGCTGCCCAGGTGGCGTTGCAGGCCGGGCAGGTGGACACGATCGTGGTGGACTGGCTGTGGGTGGCCCGCCAGCGCGGCGCCGGCGCGGATTGGAGCTTCGTGCCCTTCTCGAACGCTGTCGGCGCGCTGATCGCCCCCGCCGGCTCGCCGGTCGCCGATCTGCCGGGCCTCGCCGGGCGGCGGCTGGGCATCGCCGGCACGCCGCTCGACAAGAGCTGGCTGATCCTGCGCGCCTACGCGAAGCAGCTTTACGGCCTGGCGCTGGACAGCGCGGCGGCGTGCAGCTTCGGCCCGCCGCCCCTGCTGGCCGAGCAGATGCGGGCCGGGCGGCTCGACGCGCTGCTCACCTTCTGGTCCTTCGCCGCCAAGGCCGAGGCCGCCGGCGCGCGCCGCATCCTGACGGTGGAGCAGGCGGTGGCCGGGCTGGGGATCGCCGGCGGCGTGCCGTATATCGGCTACGCCTTCTCCCAGCGCTGGGCGGAGGCGAACCCCGTGGCGCTCGATGGCTTCCTCGCCGCCTCGCGCCAGGCCCGCGCCATCCTCGCCACCTCCAATACCGAGTGGGACCGCCTGAAGCCGCTCACCGGTGCGGCCGATGACGGCGAACTCGCCCGGCTGCGCGACTGGTACCGGGCCGGCCTGCCCCGGCACTGGAACGCGGGGGATCGCGAGGCGGCGCTGCGTCTCTACGCCGTCCTCGCCGAGATCGGCGGCCGCGAACTGGTCGGGCCGGTGGCTGCGGTGCCGGAGGGCACGTTCTGGCCGGTGACCTGGGAGGGATGACCGCACGGCTGCTCTCCGTCCTCTTCCTGCTGCTGATCTGGCAGGTCGCCGCGCTGCTCGCCGGCAGCCGCCTGCTGCCGAGCTTCACGGATGTGGCGGCGGAGATGGTCCGGCTAACCCAGTCGGGCGTGCTGCCGCGCAGCCTCGCCACCACCCTCGCCCGCGTCGCCGCCGCCTTCGTGCTGTCGCTGGTGGCGGGCAGTGCGCTGGGCATCGCCATGGGCGTCTGGCCGCGGCTGGACGCGGCGCTGGACAGCGCGCTGATCTTCCTGCTGAACCTGCCGGCGCTGGTGCTGATCGTGCTGATCTATGTGTGGTTCGGCCTCAACGAGGGGGCGGCGATCGGCGCGGTGGCGCTGGTCAAGCTGCCGAGCACCGCCGTCACCCTGCGCGAGGGCGCCCGCGCGCTCGACCCGCAGCTGACGGCCATGGCGCGCAGCTTCCACATCCCCCGCCTGCGCATGCTTTGCCACGTCATCCTGCCGCAACTCGCCCCGTTCTTCGTGGCGGCCTGCCGCTCCGGCCTCGCGCTGATCTGGAAGATCGTGCTTGTGGTGGAGCTGCTCGGCCTCAGCGATGGCGTGGGATTCCAGATCCAGATCCATTTCCAGCTTTTCGACGTCACCGCCATCCTCGCCTACACGCTCGCCTTCGTGCTGGTGATGCAGGCGATCGAGTGGGCGGCGTTCCAGCCGATGGAGCGGCGGATCGCGCGATGGCGGGGTGGCCCGCGCTAATCGATTCGCTGCATCTGCACCTTGGCTTGGCCCTTGCCGGCGCGGATCAGGATGGCCGTCAGTGTGTCCGACGTATTGAGGATAAACTTCAGCGCCGAGCCGTCCGGCGCCGTCCATTCCAGCATCGCAGTGTTGCCGGTCACGGTCATCACTCGCCGGCGGAAGCGGGCGGCGGCGGTGTCGTCGGTGGCGTCGCCCCCGGCACTCTGGGCGAAGATCGTCTCCGCCGTGCCACGCACCTCGTCCACCGCCAGTACGACGAGGATGTTGCGCCGGCCTGTCCGCCCGCCCCAGCGCCGCTCGCCGCTGCTCCAACTACCGATCAACTGCGCAGCCGGTCCGGCGTTGGCTGCCGGCCGGCGGAAGCGCTCCTCCGTTAGGCCGGGCGGCAGGGGAATACCGTGGATCGCCGCTTCCTCCACGATGCGCCGTGTGGGGCCAGGTGAGGCGCTGGGGGCAGCGGCGGTGCGCATGAAAAACGCCACGTCCAGACTGGAATTATCCCAGGGGGTCTGCTGGCCGTTGGTCGACTGCCGCACTGTGCGGCGCACCCGCGTCAGCATGTCGCGCACCTCCACATCGGGCGTTTCGATGTGGTGCAGCAGGGCGGAGGTGAAGGGGCTGTTCTGGCCGTTGCCGTCCAGCGCCACCTGTCCGGGGGCTGTGGCGAAGGCGATCAGCGTGCCGGCCATCGAGGGCACGCTGGCGAGCCCGGCTCCCACCGAGCGGCTGGCGAGCTGCGCGCCGGCGCGTGGCTGGGCAGCCGGCGGGGCGGCGGCCACCTCCATGCCGGTGAACGGGTTGTCGCGGCAGGCGTCGAAGAAGATCAGCGTGGTGCGCGCCTGGCCGCTGAGGGCGGTGGCCACCTCGTCATAGGGCACGGCCTCGCGCAGCAGACTCGCCGCCCCGCGCAGCGAGACGGAAACCGGGAACAGCAGATTCCGGCCCCCCACCTCCGCGGCATGGCCGGCGTAGAATAACAGCGCCGCCTCCGCGCCGCGCGCCGCCTGGCCGAGCTGGCGGATCGCCGCGCGCGAGGCTGCCCCGTCTGCGTCCACCAGCAACTCCGTCCGGAAACCTAGCCGTCCCAGCACCACCGCCATGGCGCGTGCGTCGCGCGGCGGGTTGGGCAGGGCCGGCACGCCGTTGCCATAGCCGCCGTTGCCGATCGCCAGCGCGACGCGCCTCGCCCCCTGCGCCCCGGCCGGGCGAGTGGCAGCGAGACCGGCCAGGGTGAGAAAGCCGGCGAGCAGGTCACGGCGGATCATGGCGATCTTCCAAGGTGTGGCGGCACAGTATCCGCCGCAACCGGAAGCGAGTCATGAACCGCGACGTCATCCCAAGGCCAGCGCCGCCAGCGCCAGCAGCAGTGCCGGCGGCATCACCAGCATTCCCAGGCGCAGGAAGCGCGCGGCGCTGACGGTGATGTTCTCGCGCCGCAGCACGCCCAGCCACAGGATGGTGGCGAGCGAGCCGGTGACCGACAAATTGGGGCCGATATCGATGCCGATCAGCACGGCGGCCACCACGTCCGGCGGCGAGCCGGCCTCGTGCACCGCGCTGGCGGCGATCAGCCCGGCGGGCAGGTTGTTGGTGAGGTTGGCGGCCAGCGCCGTGGTCACGCCCGCCAGCCAGCGCGGGGCCGGGGCGGCGCGCAGCGCGTCGGCCAGCAGGGTGATGACCCCGGTGTGTTCCAGCGCCGCGACCAGCACGAACAGCCCGGCGACCAGCGGAATCACCGCCCAGGACACGTCCCTCAGCACCGGCCAGGGCGAGGCCCGCGCCACCGCCAGCGCCAGCGCCGTGGTCGCGATGCCCGCGAGGCAGGTGGGCAGGCCCAGATCCCAGCCCATCGCCGAGGCGGCCATCAGCACCAGCGCGGTCGCTCCCACCCCGGCCGCCGCCACCGCCCCGCCCCGGCCCAGGGCGGGCTGGTCGATATCCGCCGCGATCGGGGCGGCGAGGGCGGCGCGCTGGGTCAGGCGCAGCACCGCGAAGGTGGCGAGGATGGCGAGCAGCGAGGGCAGGGTGAAGCGGGCCAGCCAGACCGGCAGGGGCGGCATGGCGCTGCCGTAGATCACCAGGTTCGCCGGGTTGCTGATCGGCAGCACGAACGAGGCGGCATTGGCGACGAAGGCGCAGATCAGCAGGTGCGGCAGCGGCTTCTCCGCCCGCGCCCGCCGCGCCGCCTCGGCCACCGCGGGGGTGAGCACCACGGCGGTGGCGTCGTTGGACAGCAGCACCGTCACCACCGTGCCGACCAGATAGACCAGCAGGAACAGCCGCGTGGCCGAGCCGCGCGCCCGGCGCACCGCCCAGGCGGCCAGCCAGTCGAACAGCCCCAGCACCCGCGCGGTTTCCGCCAGCAGCATCATGCCGACGAGGAACAGGTACACGTCCATGCCGCGCAGGATGCCGCCCCAGGCCTCGCGCGCCGGCAGCAGCCCGGCCAGCACCAGCAGGGCGGCGCCGGCGCAGGCCCAGATCGCCTCGGGCAGCTTCCCGGGGCGCAGGATCACCCCCGCCGTGGCCAGCGCGACGATCGTCCAGGTGAGAAATGGCATCAGCCGCGGCGCAGCGTGAACTTGTTGCCGGACAGCCGGAAGATCAGCCCGCCCTCGGCCGCCAGCTCGTTCACCGCGCGGCGCACGCCGGGCCAGTTGTAGTCGTCGCCCACCAGCACGCCGGCGGGGGCCAGGCGCTTCATCCACAGGCGCAGATCGGCCACCGCCGATTCGTATTCGTGGTCGCCGTCGAGATAGACCATGTCCGGCGCCAGCTTCAGGTGCTCGAACAGCTTGGCCCCGGCCACCGCGGTCAGCGGCAGGGGGGTGATGAGGTCCTGCATCCCCGCCGCGATCACGTTGGAGAGGAACTGGTAGTAGAGGCGCGGCATGCCGTTGACGATGCGCATGTCCGCCCGGCTGCCCACGCCGGTGGCCCGGCTCCAGTGCTGCCAGTTGCCCAGCCAGGTGTCGATGCAGACGATCTCGGTGGCCAGGTTCAGCTCGCGCGCCAGCCGCGCCATATGGATGGCGGACGCCCCTTTCCAGCTGCCCAGCTCCACGATCAGCCGGGGGCGCAGCTCGGCGATGGTCTCGCCGAAGATGGCGTGTTCGGAATCCCAGCCCTGCATGTCCGGCGGATAGCGGAAGGGCGGGTCGGCATAGGGATCGCCGTCGTGCAGCAGGGCGCGCACCCGGGGCATTCCAGTCGGGGGCATGCCAGCCGGGGTCATGCCAGTTGGGGGCATGTCCGGCGGGCTCGCGGGCGAGGGGGATGCGGCGTTGATCACGGCGGGGTTGCCGGTGGCGGTGGCGTGGTCCTGCATGTCGGTCTCCACCACGGCGCCGGCGGCGATGGTGCAATGGGCGCCGATGCGCACGCCCGGCCCGATCACCGCGTTGGGGCCGATCGTCGAGTCGTCGCCGATCGTCACGCCGGCGGGGGGCGCGCCCTGCGGCGCGTTCTGGCGGAAGCCGTAGATCGCGGCCCCGCCGGCGATGCGCACGCGCGATCCGATCGCCACCGCGCCGGCGACATGGGCGAAGGAATTGATCGAGCTGTTCTCGCCGATCCGCACGTCGCCGCGCAGGATGGCCCCGGCGGCGATCCAGCTGCCGGCGCCGAGGGCCAGCCGGCTGGTGAAGACATGGGCGCCGCGCGCCACGAAGGCGCTGGCGCCCAGCCGCGCCCCCGCGCGGCGGGCCAGCAGCGCGTGCCACGCCGCCTGCGCCGGGT
>CAMFLK010000213.1 GCA_945957135.1 uncultured Rhodospirillales bacterium | reverse complement strand
GAGATAGGAGTCCGTCTCGTGGGCTCGGAGATGTGTATAAGAGACAGTTCTTCTTCCGCATCGCCACCGACCCGGTGTGGAAGAACGCGCGCGACGGCTACGTGCGGGTGCGCCAGCTCGATGCCGAGACCAACAACCTCGCCTGGCTCACCCCGGCGCCGGCCAATGACAGCTGGGGCATCGCGGTGCGCCGCGACGTGGCCAGCGCCAACCGGCTCGCGACCATGGAGGATTTCGCCCGCTGGGTGCGCGGCGGCGGGCGGATGAAGCTGGTGGCCTCGGCCGAGTTCATGGAAAGCCCCGCGGCCCTGCCGGCCTTCGAGGCGGCCTATGATTTCCGCATCACCTCCGCCCAGGCGATGGTGCTGGCCGGCGGCGACACGGGCGTCACCATCCGCGCCGCGGCCGAGGGCACCTCCGGCGCCAACGCCGCGATGGTCTATGGCACGGACGGCGCGATCGCCGCCCTCGGCCTGGTGATGATGGAGGATATCCGCGGGGCGCAGATGGTGTTCGCCCCCACGCCGGTGATCCGCGCCCCCGTGCTCGCCGCATGGCCGGCGATCCAGAACATCCTCGCCCCCGCCTTCGCCTCGCTCGACGACGCGACGCTGCGCGCGCTCAACGCCCAGGTCGCGGTGGATGGGCGCGACATAAGGCAGGTCGCCGCCGACTACCTGCGCGGCAAGGGGCTACTCACCTAACGGCTTCAAATCTGCACCTGAAACGGCGCGATATTCGGGTTGAGGCCGACCTGCATCGTCTGTCCGTTCAGGATGATCTGCGGCTGGCTCACCATGAACCAGTGGTTGCCGTCGAAGTAGAGGAAGTTGAACGAGCTGCGCACGCCGTTGAGCGGGCCGGCATGGGCGTAGGTATGGGCGCAGCCGGCCGTGCCGTCATAGCCGAGGCTGGTGAGCACGTTGAGGCCGTTGAACAGGCCGATCGTGTGCGTGGAATCGTGATACAGGCGCAGATTGCCGTTGCCCGCATCGGTCACCACCAGCGAGCAGCCGTTCATCGCGCCGGTGAACACGTAGCTGCGCGCGGGCAGGTTGCGCGGGAACTCCACGAACGGCACGCCGGCGAGGAGATGGCCCTGGCTGCCGATGGGAATGTAGGGGCACCAATACGCCTTCAGCGCCGCCTCCGACCCGTTGCCGGTGTTCACCGCGCCGTCCTTGGTGCTCACCGCCCTGAGCATGACCATGTTGGTCAGCCCGGCCGGCTCCAGGTCGAATTTCGAGCGCTTCTTGTTGTCCACCTTCTCCAGGATCACCGCGACGGCGCTGGTCACCTGGTTCTTCGCCGCCGCCTCGTAGTCGAGCGTGAAGACGAAGTTGAACGCGGTCTTCAGCGTGCCCGGCCCCAGCGCGTCCTTGTTGGCCACGCTCATGTTCATGGCGCTGATCACCCGCTGCTGGGCATAGGCGAAGGGATCGACGCCGAAGAGAAGGTTGTTGCCGTTCATTATCCGAAATCCACCTCGATATCCGGCAGGTCGCGAAGGTTCTGCGGTATGGCGGTGGTGACGTCTATGGTGATGTCGCGCACCGTCTTGAAGGTCCAGTCCGCCCCGTTCTGGGTGCAGGTGATGCGCTTCTTGCGCGCGTAGAGCTGGCCGCCGGAGGCGTAGAGCACGCCGCGGATCTTCAGATCCTGCTTGGCGGAGGGTGAATCCGCGGTGGCGACGAAGCCGCTTTCCGCCGCGTAGAACCCGTTATTGGCGGTGCAGGCGAACACATAGGTGCCGCCGGCCAGCGACTTCGACAGGAAAAAGCTGATGCATTTCGCGCAGGGAAAGGCGTTCTGCTCGAACAGATAGGTGTTGTTGGTGCCCGTCGTCTTGGCCGCGGCCTCGCTCCAGGCCAGGCGCTCGGCGTGGTTCTCCGGCGATTCGCTGCCGTTCGCCGAGCCGGAATAGCTGTTCTTGCTCCACGCGCCGGATTTCAGGTACTTGCACTCGGAGTTGATCGGCATGGCCCACTCCCTTCATGCGGTTCGTTGAGCTTTCCGCATGAAGGGCTGGCGATCAAGCCGGGTTCAGATCAACTGTAGTTCACCATGATGGTTTTCTTGTGCATGAAGTGCTCCAGCATGGATTCCAGGCTGGCCTCCTTGCCCAGGCCGGAGCTCTTCACCCCGCCATAGGAGAGGTTGGCCTGCACCACCAGGTTCTGGTTGATCTGCACCAGCCCCGCCTCCAGCCGGTGCGCCAGCTCCAGCCCGCGCTTGAGGTTGTTGGTCCACAGCGAGGCGGCGAGGCCGTATTCGCTGTCATTGGCCTCGGCCAGCGCCGTCTCCGCGTCGTCGAACGGAAAGACGCAGGTCACGGGGCCGAAAATCTCCTGCCGCACCAGCCGCGAATCCGCCGGCAGATGGGTGAAGATGTAGGGCCGGATGAACAGCCCCTTGCGCAGCCCGGCATCCTCCGGCATCGCCGCGCAGGCGCGCCCCACCGCCCCTTCGGTGGCCAGCCCCTCGGCGATGAAGCCGGACACCTTGTCGAACTGCTCCGGGCTGATGATGGTGCCGATATCCGTCTTCTCGTCGAGCGGATCGCCCATCACCATCGCGTCCACCCGCGCGGCCAGCGCGTCCACGAACCTGTCGAAGATCGGCCGCTCCACGTAGATGCGGCTGGCCGCCGTGCAGCTCTGGCCCTGGCGGGTGAAGCGCATGGAGGTCACCGCCCCCGTCACCGTCTTCTCGAAATCGCAATCGGCGAACACCAGCATCGGCGACTTGCCGCCGAGCTCGAGCGTGACGGGAATGATCTTCTCCGCCGCCGCCTTGGCCACGATGCGCCCCACCTCCACGCTGCCGGTGAAGGTCACTTTGCGCACCAGCTTGTGGGCCACCAGCGGCGCGCCGCATTCCGGCCCGAAGCCGGAGAGGATGTTGAACACGCCCGCCGGCAGCACGCGGTTCATCAGCTCGCAGATGCGCAGCACGGTCAGCGGCGCCTCCTCGGCCGACTTCACCACCACCGCGTTGCCGGCCACCAGCGCGGGCGCGATCTTCAGCGCCATCAGCAGCAGCGGCACGTTCCAGGGAATGATGGCGCCGACCACCCCGAGCGGCTCGCGCACCGTCACGCTCAGCACGCCGGGCGCGAAGGGCACGCTCTCGCCCTTCAGCTCGCTGCCCAGCCCGCCGAAGAATTCCAGGATGTCCGCCACCGTGTTGGCTTCCACCCGCGATTCCGTGCGCAGCGCCTTGCCGGTCTCGAACGCGATCAGCCGCGCCAGCTCCTCCACATGCGCGCGGATCACCGCGGCACAGGCGGCCACCAGCGCGCCGCGCTTGCGGGCCGGCAGCTTGGCCCAGTCCTTCTGCGCGGCCGCCGCGTTGGTCACCGCCGCGTCCACGTCCGCCGCGTCGCCCTCCGCCGCCGCGCCGATTTCCAGCCCCGTGGCCGGGTTCACCACCGCGAAGCTGCGCCCGGAGCGGGCCGGCACGAAGGCGCCGCCGATGAAATGCCGGCCGGACAAAGCCCGCGCCAGCGCCGCCTGATCGAGCGTCGGGTCCTGGGGCACGGCCTGGCTGGGGACGCTGTCGGGCATGGGTTTTCCTCCGCGGGGGGTTGGCGAACCTATAGGCCCGCCGATATGACGGGTCCACAGCCACACCAGAGGGGCGGGAACGCGGATGCACAGACGAGAGAGGACAGGGCCGCTGAAGGGGCTCCGGGTGCTGGATCTCACCCGCGTGCTCGCCGGCCCCACCTGCACCCAGATGCTCGGCGACCTCGGCGCCGAGGTGATCAAGATCGAGCGCCCCGGCGCCGGCGACGACACGCGCGGCTTCGCGCCGCCCTCGATGCCCGGCACGCAGGAGAGCGCCTATTTCGTCGGCGTGAACCGCAACAAGCGCTCCGTCACGCTCGACATCGCGAGCCCGGACGGCCAGGCCATCGTGCGCCAGCTGCTCGCCGAGTGCGACATACTGGTGGAGAACTTCAAGGTGGGCGCCCTGGCCAAATACGGCCTGGGCTACGAGCAGCTGCACGCCGATTTCCCCGGCCTGATCTACTGCTCCATCACCGGCTTCGGCCAGACCGGCCCCTACGCGCCCCGCCCGGGCTATGACAGCCTGATCCAGGCCATGGGCGGGGTGATGAGCCTGACCGGCGAGCCCGAGGGCCTGCCCCAGAAGGTGGGCATCCCCGTCGCCGACCTGTTCGCCGGCCTCTATGGCTGCATCGGCATCCTCGCCGCCCTGCGCCACCGCGAGCGCACCGGCCAGGGCCAGCAGATCGATATCGGCATGCTCGACACCCATGTCGCCTGGCTCGCCAACCAGGGCATGAACTACCTCGCCACCGGCGAGAACCCGCCGCGCCTGGGCAACCAGCACCCCAACATCGTGCCCTACCAGGTGGTCCCCACGGCGGACGGGCACATGGTGCTGTCGATCGGCAACGACCCCACCTTCCGCCGCTTCTGCGAGAATTTCGACCTCGCCCATCTGCTGGACGACCCGCGCTTCGCCACCAACGCCGCCCGCGTGCAGAACCGGCAATTGGTGACGGACACGCTCACCCCGGTGATGCAGTCCCACCCCACCGGCTGGTGGGTGGAGCGGCTGGAGGGGCTCAAGATCGGCTGCGGCCCGATCAACCGCCTGTCCGAGGTGTTCGCCGACCCGCATGTGCAGGCGCGCGGCGTGGTGGTGGAGATGCCCCACGCCGCCCTGCCCGACGGCGAGACGGTGAAGGTGATCGCCAACCCCGTGCGCCTGTCGGAAACCCCGGTGGATTACCGCCTGCCGCCGCCGGTGCTGGGCCAGCACACGGAGGAGGTGCTGAGCGGCCTGCTGGGCATCGAGCCCGACGCCTTCACCGCCCTGCGCGACAAAGGCGTTGTCTGAGCCACCGCTTCCGGCCCACCATGGGCCATGCGCCGCCTGCTCCTGCCGCTGCTGCTGATCGCCGGACCGGCCCTGGCCCAAAGCCCGGACCGGCCGGCCCCTGCACCCGCGCCCGCCAAGCCCGATCCGAAGCGCGCGGAGCTGGACAACCTGCTCAACGCCCTGAAGATCGCGCCCAGCGAGGCCGCCGCCGCGGCGGTGGAGATGCGGGTGCGCGAGATCTGGCTGCGCGCCGGCTCCCCCGCCGCC
This sequence comes from uncultured Rhodospirillales bacterium, assembly GCA_945957135.1. GTDB lineage: Bacteria > Pseudomonadota > Alphaproteobacteria > Acetobacterales > Acetobacteraceae > CAMFLK01. The sequence goes on along the minus strand of CAMFLK010000213.1, from coordinate 2,497 downwards.
GCCCTGCTGGTGGCGCGCGGCAGCCGCAACCTGGCCAACAACGCCGAGGAGGACGCGCTGGGCGATTTCGACGCCGCCCTGGTGCTCGACCCCAACTACGCCGAAGCCTATAGCCGCCGCGCCCAGGCCCGCTTCGCCGTGGGCGACTATCGCGGCGCGCTGATCGACATCCAGGAAACCCTGAAACGCGAACCCCGCCACTTCGCCGCCCTGCAAGCCCTGTCGCGCATCGCCGAACAGCGCGGCGATTACGCCGGCGCGCTGGCCGCCTGGCAGAAGGTGCTGGACCTGGACCCCAAGACGCCGGACGGGCAGGAACGGCTGAAGGCGTTGCAGAAGAAGGCGCTGGGCGAGGAATCCTGAGGCCTGTCCTGTCGCGGATGGTTCGCGGCCCCGCCGCTAGTACGGCACGCCGTAGAGATTGCGGACGCCACGGTCCAAAGTGCCGACGATTTCAAGAACCTGCTGTTTGAAGGATGCGCTCCAGGCCGTGGCCGGATTGATGGAGTCATTGTTCAGCTTGTGCGAATACCACAGGCCCGCAAACGCCACGGCGCCGGTTCCGGACCCCTCGCTGACCCCGAAACCATCCGATTTGAAGAACTTCGTCCCGTCGCGGCCGGCATCGAGATAGCTGTAGCCATAGTTGACGCCGCTCTTCTTGATGCCGATCCCGATCGAAGCGGAAATGAGCGTGCCGGCCGACAGATGAAGCGTGCTGATCGAGAAGGGCGTCAGGACGGTCAGGGGCGTCCAATTCAACCCCTTGCGATTGGACAGATCGAAGCCGGTGGCATTTCCGCCCGCGCCGACCCCGGACGCGGTCAGGTAGAACGGTTCCAGCGCGCCGGCGGACTTGCTTCTGAACACGGCGAAATAGAAGCCAGCGCCCCCGCCGACGGCGAATGCCGCGCCACCGAGAAAGCAGATTTCCCAATCGCTGGCGCTGGTGGTGATGTCGTCCGCCATGCCGATCAGCCTTTCGTTGCGTCGGCGGCAGAGTTGTCCAAATCCCGCCCGGTGCGCGATGAACTCTGTGTGATACCAACGGCACGAAGCGGTGACTCTTTCACCGCGAAGAGGCGTTGGTATCGCGCGCCCCCTCGACAGATCGTGCGAATCGCGTACCGTTCCATCCCCACACGATTGCGACGGAGACCAGCGTGAACCCCATCCTCTCGCGGTTCGCGGCGGCGCTGCTCGGCCTGCTCGCCTGCGCCGGCCCGGCCCGCGCCGATCTCGGCTTTCCCGACACGGTGAAGCTGCCGCCGCAGATCGCCATCGATCCCGACCAGAAGCTCCAGGAGGAGGCGGTCGGCGCCTTCGAGTTCATCACCAGCGCCGACGGCAGCCAGACCCGCGAAATCCAGGGCCGCCATTTCACCCGCTGGTTCGCCTGGCGCCCCGCCAAGGGCGAACCCGCGCCGGGCTACGACAACGGCACGGAAGGGCGCATCACCGCCGCCATGCAGTCCGCCCTGGCCGCCGCCGGCTGGCAGCCCGTGTTCACCGACGACAACAAGTCCCACTTCGTCATGCGCCAGACCCGCAACGGCCGCGAAGCGTGGCTGGACGTGCGGATGGACGCGCCACAGGCCCAGGTCCATTTGGAGCTGGTCGAGCAAGGCACCGCCACGCGCGGCTTCGCCGTGCCCGCCCCCGCCGCCAAGCCGGAAACCATCGCCGACGCCGCGGACATCCCGTACCTGCCGCCCTGGCCGGGCGCGAAGCGCGACAATGGCGGGCGCGGCAACACGCCCATGGACATCACCCGCCCCGGCTCCGGCGAGGAGGCACGGCTGGTCGGCAACGGCACCTTCACCCGCGTCTATATGGGTCCGCCCACCCTCTCCCAGCGCCAGTTCATCGGCGACTACCGCGCCGCCCTGCTCGCCGCCGGCTGGGACATCGCCTATCCCGACGAGAAGGACATCGCCAATTACGGCAGCCTGGTCGCCCACTACACCAAGGACGGGCGCGACATCTGGGCCAAGCTCTCCTACACCGACACCGCCAAGCTCTGGTACGAAGTGGCCGATGCCGGCGCCGACGACCTCGCCGCCAAGCTCCAGAAGGACTGCCGCCTGCCGCTCTACGGCGTGTTCTTCGACTTCGACAAGGCGACGCTGAAACCCGAATCCAACTCCGTGCTCACCCGCGTCGCCGCCATGCTCGCCGCCCACCCCGACTTCAAGGTGGAAATCCAAGGCCATACCGACAATGTCGGCACCGACGCCTACAACCTGAAACTCTCCGACGACCGCGCCGCCAGCGTGCGCCTGTGGCTCACCCAGCACGGCCTCGCCGCCGACCGCATCACCTCCAAAGGCTACGGCAAATCCCGCCCCATCGCCGACAACGCCAGCGACGCGGGACGGGCACGCAACCGGCGGGTGGAGCTGGTGCGGCAAGGGTGCAAGTAAGGAAGCGCGTTCTTTTTTGGGGCCTGTGGGGAATTGGGATTCCCGAGGTCACGAGGCGTGTGATTCATCGTCTG
>CAMFLK010000212.1 GCA_945957135.1 uncultured Rhodospirillales bacterium | reverse complement strand
AACCTGGGACCCGCTGATTAAGAGTCAGCTGCTCTACCAACTGAGCTATGCGCCCGCCCGCGACCCGGAACCTGTCCGGGCCGAAGCAAGGCGGCGCGTATAGCAACTGCTCCCCGGCCTGTGAAGCCCCGCCGGCCCCTCGTTACCAACGCAGCGCTGGCTTGCGCGGGGTGCAACCCCGTGCTTCCGTGACGGGAGGGGAACGGCGGGAGAGCCCATTTGGCCTACGCGCTTCAGCAGCTCATCAACGGCGTCACGCTGGGGATGATCTATGGGCTGATCGCGGTCGGCTATACCATGGTCTATGGCATCATCGGCATGATCAACTTCGCCCATGGCGACGTGTTCATGGTCGGCGCCTTCCTCTCGCTCATCTCGCTGGTGGCGCTGTCCGCCCTCGGCATCTCCTCCGTGCCGCTGGCGCTGGCCATCACGCTGATCCTCGCGGCCGCCATCGCCGGGCTCTATGGCTGGACCATCGAGCGGGTGGCGTACCGGCCGCTGCGCGGCTCCTTCCGCCTGGCGCCGCTGATCAGCGCGATCGGCATGTCCATCGTGCTGCAGAATTTCGTGCAGGTCAGCCAGGGTGCGCGGGCCAAGCCGATGCCCGCGCTGATCCCGGGCGGATGGACGCTGATGCGCGGCGAGGGCGGATTCGCGGTGCAGCTGTCCTGGATGCAGATCGCCGTGGTGGTCACCACGCTGGTGATCCTGGCCGGGTTCACCTGGCTGGTGACGCGCACGCCGCTCGGCCGGGCCATGCGCGCCTGCGAGCAGGACCTCAAGATGGCCAGCCTGCTGGGCATCGCGACGGACCGCACCATCAGCCTCACCTTCGTCATCGGCGCCATGCTCGCCGCCGTCGCCGGGCTGATGTTCCTGCTCTATTACGGGGTGATCGACTTCTTCATCGGCTTCATCGCCGGGGTGAAGGCGTTCACCGCCGCCGTGCTGGGCGGCGTCGGCTCGCTGCCCGGCGCGGTGCTGGGCGGGCTGGCGATCGGGCTGATCGAGACCTTCTGGTCGGCCTATTTCAGCGTGCAGTACAAGGACGTCGCGGCCTTCTCCATCCTCGTGCTGGTGCTGATCTTCATGCCCACCGGCCTGCTCGGCCGCGCCGACGTCGAGAAGGTCTAGACCGCTCGATGCTGCGCGACGCCTTCCTCTCCGCCCTCGTCGCGCTCGGCCTGTTCGGCGCGATGATCGGGCTGAAGACCGATGTCGGCGCCACCGCGCTCACCCTCACGCCCCGCCCGCTCGCGGTGGCCGTCGCGGTCGGCCTGGTCTTCGTCGGCCGGCTCGCGCTGCTGGCGTGGAAGAAGGCGCGGCCCCCGCACGCCACCGGCCCCGGCGCCCTCGCCCGGCGCATGGCGCGCATCGGGCATTTCGTCGCCCCCCTGCTGCTGGCCTTCGCCGTGGCGCTGCCGCTCTTCGCCGGGCGCTACTGGCTCGACATGGGCATCCTGGTGCTGACCTACGTCATGCTCGGCTGGGGGCTGAACATCGTGGTCGGCCTCGCCGGGCTGCTCGATCTCGGCTACGTCGCCTTCTATGCGGTCGGCGCCTATGCCTACGCGCTGCTCTCCACCCAGCTCGGCCTGGGGTTCTGGACCTGCCTGCCGCTGGCCGGCATCCTCGCCGCCTTCTGGGGCATGCTGCTGGGCTTTCCCGTGCTGCGGCTGCGCGGCGACTACCTCGCCATCGTCACCCTGGCCTTCGGCGAGATCATCCGCGTGGTGCTGCTCAACTGGGTGAGCCTCACCGGCGGGCCGAACGGCATTTCCGGCATTCCCCGCCCCACCCTGTTCGGCCTGACCTTCACCGCCGGCGGCGGCGAGGGCAGCTTCGCCGATTTCTTCGGCATCGAGCCGAGCGTCAGCCACCGGGTGATCTTCCTCTATTACGTCATCCTCGGCCTCGCCTTGCTGACCAACTGGGTGTCCCTGCGCCTGCGCCGCCTGCCGCTGGGCCGGGCCTGGGAGGCGCTGCGCGAGGACGAGGTGGCCTGCCGCTCGCTGGGCATCAACGTGACGGTGACCAAGCTGACCGCCTTCGCCATCGGCGCCGCCTTCGGCGGCTTCGCCGGCGCGTTCTTCGCCACCCGCCAGGCCTTCGTCAGCCCCGAGAGCTTCACCTTCATCGAGAGCGCCGTGGTGCTGGCCATCGTCGTGCTCGGCGGCCTCGGCAGCCAGCTCGGCGTGGCGCTGGCCGCGCTGGTGATGATCGGCGGCTCGGAAGTGTTCCGCGACCTCGCGGAATACCGCATGCTGATCTTCGGCGCGGCGCTGGTGGTGATGATGGTGGTGCGCCCGCGCGGGCTGGTGTCCGGCCGCGCGCCCTCGGTGGCGCTGGGCAGCCGCAAGCGCATCGCGGCGGAGATGGTGACAGAGGGGCGCGGCTGATGGCCGACCCCCCGCTCCGCGCCCCATTGCTCGCCGTTCAGAACCTCGCCATGCGCTTCGGCGGGCTGACGGCGGTGGACGATCTGTCCTTCGAGGTGCGGGCGGGCGAGATCACCGCGGTGATCGGCCCCAACGGCGCCGGCAAGACCACCGTGTTCAACTGCATCACCGGCTTCTACCGGCCCAGCGCCGGCAGCCTCGCGCTGACCCATGCGGACGGCGCCCGCTTCGCGCTGGAACGCATGGCCGGCCACCGCATCGCCCGCCACGCCCGGGTGGCCCGCACCTTCCAGAACATCCGCCTGTTCGCCGGCATGACCGTGCTGGAGAACCTGATGGTGGCCCAGCACAACGCGCTGATGCCGCATGTCGCCCAAGGGCTGCTGGCGGTGTTCGGCATCGGCGGCTACCGCGCGCTGGAACGCGACGCGGTGGAACAGGCGCGGTTCTGGCTCGACGCCATCGGCCTCACCCCCCGCGCCGACGACCCCGCCGGCGCGCTGCCCTACGGCGCCCAGCGGCGGCTGGAAATCGCCCGGGCGATGTGTACGCACCCCGTGCTGCTGTGCCTCGACGAACCCGCCGCCGGCCTCAACCCGCGGGAGAGCGACGAGCTTTCCGGCCTGCTGCTGCGCATTCGGGAGGGGCTGTCCGGCCAGGGCTGCTCGCTGCTGCTGATCGAGCACGACATGGGCGTGGTGATGCGCATCTCCGACCACGTGGTGGTGCTCGACCACGGGCGGAAGATCAGCGACGGAACGCCCGCCCATGTGCGCGACGACCCGCACGTCATCGCCGCCTATCTCGGCGAGGGCGACGAGGACGACATCCAGGCCGAGGCCGTGCCATGACGGCCCTGCTGTCGCTGCGCGGCGTCACCGCCTTCTACGGCGCCATCCAGGCGCTGAAAGGCGTCGATCTCGACGTGAACGAAGGCGAGATCGTCACCCTGATCGGCGCCAACGGCGCCGGCAAGTCCACGCTGATGATGACGATCTGCGGCAACCCCCGCGCCCGGGACGGCCAGATTTTGTACGACGGCGCGGATATCAGCGCCCTGCCCACCCATCTCATCATGCGCCGGGCCATCGCCCAATCACCCGAAGGGCGGCGCATCTTTCCGCGCATGAGCGTGTACGAAAACCTGCTGATGGGCGCCCACGGCCGCAGCGCCGCGGAGGCGGAGGAAACCATGGAACAGGTCTTCGCCCTGTTCCCCCGCATGAAGGAACGCGCCACCCAACGCGGCGGCACGCTCTCCGGCGGCGAACAGCAGATGCTGGCGATTGGCCGCGCGCTGATGAGCCGCCCCCGCCTGCTGCTGCTGGACGAACCCAGCCTGGGCCTCGCCCCCCTGGTGGTGCGTCAGATCTTCTCCGCCATCCGCGACCTCAACCGCAGCACCGGCCTCACCGTGCTGCTGGTGGAACAGAATGCCTTCCAAGCCTTGCGCCTCGCCCATCGCGGCTACGTGCTGGTCAACGGCGCCATCACCATGGCCGGCACCGGCCCCGACCTGCTCGCCCGCCCGGAAATCCGCGCGGCCTACCTGGAAGGGGGACATTGACTCCACGACGGGCAGGCCCTTGTCACGGCCACCTGCGCAGGGAAGAAAGCAAGTCAGAAAGCGCTCCCTTTTTCCAAAAAAAGAAACGCTTCCTTCCTCACTGCGCCGCGTGCAGCGCCGATGTGTCGGCCACCGCGAAGTAGCGGTGGGCCAGTCCTTTCTGGTTTTCGTAGATCGATCCGGCTTTGTCCGCTGGCGGCAGGGGCAGACGCACGGGCACGTCGGCGAGGCGGGGTTCCAGCGAGGATGTTCCTGCCACCATCAGCGCGTCGTAGGCGGCGATGTCGTTGGGTGGGGTCATCAGGGGCCAGGCGTCGGCGGCGCGGAACTGGAAGAGCAGCAGGCGGCGGTCTTTGTTGGAGGTGTTGAGGGCCGAGCCGTGGATGGTGCGGGCGTGGTGGATGGTGATCGAGCCGGCGGCGCCGGTCAGCGGCACGGCCTTGCTGAAGTCCACGTCGCAGGCCGCCGGGTTCATGGCGCCGCAGAACCGGCCGTTGGCGTGGTGGTCGTGGATCGGGCCCTTGTGGCTGCCGGGGATGATGAGCAGGGGGCCGTTGGCCAGTTCCATGTCGTCCATCATCACCCCCACGGCGGCGAGGTCGTCGTTGGTGTGGGGGTAGAAGGCCCAGTCCTGGTGCCATTCCACGGCCGCGCCGAAGCCCGCGGATTTCAGGTTCAGCTTGCCCGTGTCGAACCGCACGTTCGGCCCCCACAGGTCGCGCAGGATGGCGACGATGCCGGGGTGGCGGACCAGCGCGCCGTAGGTGGGGTGGTTCAGGTGCGGGTGCTTGATGCGCCGCACCCGCGGCTGGGCCGGGGTGTGGCTGTCTTCCAGGTCGTACACCTCGTCATGGGTGGTCAGCGCCCGGGAGCGTTCGACGAATTCATCCGTCACGTCGCGCAGGGCGGCGACCTCGGCGGGGGAGAGCACATTCGGCACCACGAGTCCGCCGACGGCGTTGTATTCGTCGATCTGGCTCTGGGTGAGATAGGTGGGCATGGGGCGCTCCGCGTTCCCTGAGGTTGGGCAAAAGGTAATATCATTGACGGGACGAAGGGAAGCCCACGCGGCGGGGCAGTCGAGGCGGGGCAACGCGCATGAGCGGGTGGTGGAGGCGCTCGGCCGCCAGATCGCCACCGGCGCCTGGCCGGAAGGGGCGGCGATGCCGATCGAGCGCGAGCTGGCCGAGCAGTTCGGCGTCAGCCGCGTGGTGGTGCGCGAGGCGGTGAAGTCGCTCGCCGCCAAGGGCATGGTGGTGGTGCGCCCGCGCACCGGCACGCGGGTGCGCCCACGCGCGGCGTGGAGCCTGCTGGACGCGCAGGTGATCGGCTGGCGGGCGGCCCCCGGCCCGGATGGGCGGCCGGCGCTGGAGGCCAAGTTCGTCGCCGACCTGATGGAGCTGCGCCGCATCGTGGAGCCGCCGGCGGTGCGGCTGGCGGCGGTGAACGCCACCGTGGCCGAGCTGGCGGCGTTGCGCCATGCCTTCGTCCGCATGGTCCTGGCGGTGGCCGGGCAGGGCGACTACATCCCCGCCGACCTCGATTTCCACGGCCTGATCCTCACCGCCAGCGGCAACCAGTTCCTGCACCAGCTGCGGGGCGCGCTGTCGGAAATCCTGAAGGCGAGCTTCACCCTGTCCAGCCGCGAGCCGGGCGATCGCGCGGGGTCGCTGCGGCTGCACGAGCAGGTGCTGCTCGGCCTGGAATCGCGCGATCCCGCGGCGGCCGGGGCGGCGATCGAGGCGCTGATCGGCCTGTCCGGCCGGATTCTGGAACGCGACGCGGTGGCCGGCGTGGGGGGCGGGGCCGCGCCCGGCTGAAATCTGCGCGACCGCCGCGCTCTTTGCTTGACGGGGGGGGCTGGCTGCCCGCTATACGTTAATAAAGCATTTAAATTTCGTCGCGAGGCCTCCGATGACGGACCGCGTCTTTTCGAATGGGACCACCACAGGAAATTGGAGCACGCTGGGCAACTGGTCGGGCGGCGTCGTTCCGGGTTCGAGCGACAACGTCTCCTTCGCCAACGGCGTCACCAACTCCTATGTCGATACCCATGCCTGGACCATCAACGCGCTGAACGTGAACGCGAGCTCGGTGAAGCTCTATATCCAGAAGAGCCTCACGGTCACCTCGCTCAACGGCAATCTGGGCTATATCGAGGTGGATAACGGCGCCACCTTCACGGTGACCAACGACAACGCCACCTCCGGCACGATCGACATCGAATCCGGCGGCATCGCGCGGTTCATCAACTCGGTGCAGGGCAAGTTCACCATCAATGGCGGCAGCCTGATCATCGGCTCCGCCTTCAACACGTCCCTGATCACCTTCAAGAGCGGCGTGGTCGAGGTCGGCACCAATCTCGGCGGGGCCAGTTTCAACCTCAGCGGCGCCGGCGCGGCCAAGCTGATGCTGGACGGGCCGCAGACCAGCAATTCCAACCTCATTTCCAATGTCGGCGTGGGCGACCGGTTCGAGCTGAAGGACCTCACGGTCACCTCGGCCAGCTATTCCGGCACGACGCTGACGGTCCACACCTCGGGCAGCACCTACCTGTTCAGCAGCGTGACGCTGGAAGGCATCGCGACGGTCTCGTTCAGCTATGGAACGGAGACCTTCAACGGCAACACCTACGGCTATGTGCAGATCGCCTGCTACCTGGCGGGCACGCGCATCGCCACGCCGGCCGGCGAGGTGGCGGTGGAGACGCTGCGCATCGGCGACCTGGTGACCACCGCCTCCGGCGCCGCGCGGCCGATCAAGTGGATCGGCACCCGTGCCTATGGCGAGCGTTTCGTGGCTGCCAACCCCGCGCTGCGCCCGGTGCGGATTGCCGCGGGTGCGCTGGGTGGCGGGCTGCCGCGCCGCGACCTGTCGGTCTCTCCCCTGCATGCGATGTTCCTTGATGGCGTGCTGGTGCCGGCGGGGGCGCTGGTCAACGGCACCACCATCGCCCGCAGCCAGGATTGCGGCACGATCGCCTATTTCCATGTCGAGCTGGACAGCCACGACGTGATCCTCGCCGAGGGCGCGGCCAGCGAGTCCTTCGTGGATTGCGACAGCCGCAACATGTTCCACAACGCCCATGAATTCGCCTGGCGCTACCCGGACGACGCGTCGCCGTCCTGGGCGTTCTGCGCCGAGCGGGTGGAGTGCGGCCCGGTGCTGGACGCCATCCGCCGCCGCCTCGCGGCCCCCGCCGCCGCCCCGGCCGAAGAGTTGCAGGGCCATGTCGAGCGGATCGTCGATGGCCGCATCGAGGGCTGGGTGATGAGCATGGCCGACCCGGATGCCCCGGTGCTGCTGGACATCGCGCTCGACGGCGAGGTGGTCGGGCAGGCGGTGGCGAACCAGTACCGCGTCGATCTCGACCAGGCCCGCCTGGCCGACGGGCGCTGCGGCTTCACCGCCACCATCGCCCACCCGGCCAAGAACGCGCGCATCGAGGTGCGCCCGGCCGGCAAGGCGACTCCGCTGCGGATGATGGCGGCCTGATCCACGCTCGATCGCGGCGATGAAACCGCCCCTGCCGGTCTCCGGCGGGGGCGGTTTTCGTTGCGAGCCTTATACCAACGGTCATGAAGAATGACCCTTGGTATGAGTCGTGTTTGGCGCGCCGCCGCCCACCAACCCGGCGCGCGATACCGCCGCCGCTCAGCG
>CAMFLK010000211.1 GCA_945957135.1 uncultured Rhodospirillales bacterium | reverse complement strand
GACGAGGCCGGCATGTGTAAAAGTTTTTTGGTTCTTTTTTTCAAAAAAGAACACGCTTCCTTCCTTCACTTATTTCACAGCTCCCGCCGTCAGCCCGCGCATGAAGTACTTCCCGCCCACGAGATAGATCAGCAGCGTCGGCGCGGCGGCCAGCAGCACGGCGGCACTCTGGATGCCGTATTGCGGCGCCTCGCTCACCTTCACCGCCAGTGCGATCAGCGCCGCCGTCACCGGCTGGCGTTCGCCGGCGGTGAAGACCACGCCGTAGAGATATTCGTTCCAGATGCCGGTGAATTGCCAGATCACCGTCACGATCAGGATCGGCGGCGACAGCGGCAGCACGATGCGCCAGAAGATGCGGAAGAACCCGGCGCCGTCGATCTTCGCGGCCTTCATCAGATCCTGCGGAATGCCCACGTAGTAGTTGCGGCAGAACAGCGTGGTGAAGCTGATGCCCTGCACCACGTGGATGAACACCAGGCCCCCGATGGTGTTGGCCAGGCCGAGATCGCGCAGCACCAGCACCCAGGGCACCAGCTTCATCTGCTCCGGCAGGAACACGCCCATCGTCACCAGCCCGAAGGCCCAGGCATCGCCCCGGAAGCGCCACAGCGAAATCGCGTAGCCGCACACCGCGCCAAGCAGGGTGGAGAGGATGGTCGCGGGGATCGCCATCATCAGCGAGTTAATCATGTACGGGCGGATGCCCGTGCAGTGCTCGGCGATGCAGAACCCGCTCCAGGCCTGGGCGAAATTGTCCAGCGCGAAGCTGTGCGGCAGGCCGATCACCCCGTTGGCGGTGATATCCGCCGTGCTGCGCAACGCGTTCACCACCACCACCGCCAGCGGCAGCAGATAGACGAAGGCCAGCACGATCACCACGGCATAGACGGCGCGCCGCCCCCAGCCGATGCGCGCGGCGGCGGTGTTTTCCCGCACCAGCACGGGCGCGGAGGTGAGGGCGGTGCTCATGCGCTCGCCGCCTTCGCCGCCCGCCAGCGGCGGAACAGCCCGTAGGGCACCAGCACCGCCAGCAGATACAGCAGCATCATCACCGCCGCCGCCGAGCCGCGGCCGAGATAGCCGCGCTGGAACATGAAGTCGTACACCACGATCGAGGGCAGCAGCGTGGCGATGCCCGGCCCGCCCCCGGTCAGCGCCATGGCGAGGTCGAAGGTCTTGATGGCGAATTGCAGAAGAATGACGAACACCGCGATGAAGATCGGCCAGATGCTCGGCAGGATCACGCGGCGGTAGGTGCGCAGCGGCCCGGCGCCGTCGATCTGCGCCGCCTTCATCAGATCGGAATCGACTGAGCGCAGCCCGGCGAGGAACAGTGCCATGGCGAAGCCCGAGGCCTGCCAAGCGCCGGCGATGACGATGGTGTAGATCGCCCGGTCACGATCGATCAGCCAGTCGAACCGGAAGCCGGCCCAGCCCATGTCGTTCACCAGGCGCTGGATGCCCAGGCCGGGATTGAGCAGCCAGCCCCACACCACGCCGGTCACCACGAAGGACACGGCCATGGGATAGAGGAAGATGGCGCGCAGCAGGTTCTCGCCGCGCAGCTTCTGGTCGATCAGGATCGCCAGCAGCAGACCCAGCGCCGTGGTCACCGCCAGGAAGCAGAGCCCGTAGATGACGAGATTGTCCGCCGCCGTCTTCCAGTTCCGCGTGGCCAGCACCAGCTGATAGTTGCGCAGGCCCACGAACCCGGCTTCCGGCACCAGCGTGGAGGGCGTGAAGGAAATCCACAGCGTGTACAGCGTGAATCCCACCACCTGGGCGATACAGATTCCCAACGGAATCCATATCGCCAGCCACGGCAGCAGGGGTGCGAGGCGGGCGCGCACGCGCTAGCGCACGCCGTCCACCGCTTCGGCCAGGCGCTTCTGGCCTTCCTTCGGCGGGGTCTTGTCGTGCACGAACTCGGTCAGCACATCCAGCATCGCCGCGGTGATCTGGTTGGGCTGGGCCATGTTGTGCGCGAGGCTGAGCACCACCTGTCCGCTCTGCACCGACTTGCCCAGCGCGGCCGAGGTCTCGCGCTGCTGGTTGGAGAAGGTGGCGTCGGACAGGTCCATGTCGGTGCGCACCGGCACCGAGCCGGTGATGCCCGAATACATCTTCTGCGCCTCCTTGCTCATCACCAGCTTGGCCATCAGCTCCTGCCCGGCCTTGAACTCCGGCTCCTTGCGCTGCCAGAAGATGAAGGCGTCGGCGTTGAGGATGAAGGCCGGCTTGCCGTTGTCCTGCGGCGCGGGGCCGACGATGTAGTCGCTGTATTGCAGCCCGGCGCCGCGGAACACGCCCTGCACCCAGCCGCCCATCATCAGCATGCCGATATCGCCGGAGAGGAATTTCGGGATGTAGCTGGCATAGGGCTGGTTGCCCACGTTCGGGTCCATCCAGCCGGTGAAGCGGCGCGTCTGCTCGAACGCCGCCAGCACTTCCGGCCCGCGCAGCGCGGCGTCGTCCAGTTCCATGATCGCCTTGCGATAGGCGGCGGGGCTGATGCCGTTCAGCGCGATCTCCCAGATCATGCCGTTGTCCCAGCGCACGCCGGCATTCATCACCGGCTGGATGCCGGCCGCCTGCATCTTGGTGGCCAGCGCGTTGAACTCGGCCCAGGTCTTCGGCAGCTCGGTGGCGCCGACCTTGTCCATCGCCTTCTTCGAGCACCACAGCGTGTTCAGCCGATAGAGCTGCAGCGGCAGGGCGATCCAGTGGCCGAACGGCTTGTGCAGCTTCACCAGCTCCGGCGGCACCACCTTCTCGTAGCCGGCCGCATCCACCTGCGCGTCGAGATTCACGGTGGGCGCGATCTTCGACCAGGCGGCGATTTCCGGCCCCTTGAGCTGGCTCGCCGCCGGCGGGTCGCCGGAGAGAATCTGCGCGCGCAGCTTGTTCATCATGTCCGTGGTGAAGCCGGGCACGGGGTTGTGGATCCACTCCCCGCCATTCTGCTCGAACAGCTTGCCCAGCGCGGTGATGGCGGCCCCGTCGCTGCCGGCGCTCCATTGCGAAATGACCGTGACCTTCGGCTTCACGTCGGCCCGCGCCGCGCCCAGCGGCAGGGCGGTCGCGGCGGAGGCAGCCAGCAACTGGCGGCGGTTCAGCGAGAGCATGCGGATGGTTCCCCCATTGGCGCGCCCGCATCCTTGGCCGGCGCGCGTCGTTCGTTGGCCGGGAAAATGCCACGCCGTTCCACGACGCGCAACGCGCGCCCGCCCCGTCGCCGGCCTGACGGCCCCTGCTTGACGGTCGTCCGAAATCCGGCAACGAACGGGCACCCAGGAGGAGACGGCGCGCATGGCCAGCCCGGACCAGCTTTCCATCCAGCTCTACAGCCTGCGCTTCATGCCCAGCCTGGATGGCGCGCTCGATGCGGTGAAGGCGGCTGGGCTGACCCAGGTGGAAACCTACGGCCCGCAATTCGACGATGCCGCGGCGCTGGCCGACCAGCTTGCCGCCCGCGGCCTCGCCGCCACCACCGCCCATGTCGGAATCGCCGCCCTGCGCGAGAAATTCGATGCCACGGTGGCCGCGGCGCGGCGCCTGGGCATCGGCCAGATCTTCATGCCCGCCGTGCCACCGGAGCAGCGCCAGTCCGACGGCCCGTTCTGGTCCGCCCTCGGCGCGGAGCTTGGCGAGATGGCGCGGCGGATGCAGGGCGAGGGCATCGGCCTCGGCTACCACAACCACCATTGGGAAATGCAGCGCAAGGACGGCGACAAGACCGCGCTCGACCTGCTCTTCGCCGCCTCCGCCGGCAGCCCGTTGAACTGGGAGGCGGACGTGGCCTGGCTGGTGCGCGGCAATGCCGACCCGAAAGCGGTGATCACCCGCTACCAGGACCGTTTCGTCGCCGCCCATGTGAAGGACATCGCGCCCGCCGGTGAGAATGCCGACGAGGATGGCTGGGCCGATATCGGCCATGGCGTGCTGGACTGGAGCGATCTGTGGCGCTTCTGCCGTGGCGCGGGGGCGAAATGGATGGTGCTGGAGCACGACAAGCCCAGCGACGGCGCCCGCTTCGTCAGCCGCAGCGTCGCCGCGCTCGAGGCGATGGGTTGAACATGGGCGCGACCGTTCTCGGCATCATCGGCTGCGGCAATATCAGCGACGCCTATCTCAAGGGCGGCGCCCGCTCCCAGCTCGTGCGCGTGAAATCGGTCGCCGATCTGCGGCCGGAGGCGGCGGAGGCGCAGGCCGCCGCCTATGGCGTGCAGGCCGTGCCGATCGAGGCGCTGCTCGCCGACCCGGAGATCGAGATCGTCATCAACCTCACCGTGCCGCTGGCGCATGGCGAGGTCAGCCGCCGCATCATCGCCGCCGGCAAGCACGCCTATTCGGAAAAGCCGCTGGCCGGCGACTTCGCCGACGGCAAGCGGCTGATGGACGCCGCCACCGCCGCCGGGCTGCTTGTGGGCTGCGCGCCGGACACGTTCCTCGGCGCCGCCCACCAGGCCTGCCGCCATGCGCTGGACAGCGGCGCGATCGGCGCGGTGGTCGGGGGCGCGGCGACGGTGATGAGCCATGGTATGGAGCACTGGCACCCCAACCCGGAATTCTTCTTCAAGCGCGGCGGCGGGCCGGTGCTGGACATGGCGGTGTATTACGTCACCGCGCTGGTCAACCTGCTCGGCCCGGTCGGCGAGGTCACCGCCATCGCCTCCACCGCCACGCCCACCCGCACCGTGTCCAGCGAGCCCAATCGCGGCCAGGTCATCACCGTGGAGGTGCCGACCACGGTGAACGGCATCCTGCGCTTCGCCTCCGGCGCCAATATCGCGCTCTCCGCCTCCTGGGACGTGTGGAAGCACCGCCGCCTGCCCTTCGAGCTGTACGGCACCGAGGGCAGCCTGCTGGTGCCGGACCCGAATTTCTTCGGCGGCGAGCCGATGGCCACGCAGCGCGACGGCGCGTGGGCACCGATCGCCATCGCCGACCGGCCCTTCGGCATTCCCAACCGCGTGACGCGCACCGGGGCGAACGTGGCCGACTACCGCATGCTCGGCGTGCTCGACATGGCCTGCGCCATCCGCGCCGGCCGGCCGCACCGGGCCAGCGGCGCGATGGCGCTGCACGTGCTGGAAATTCTCGAAGCCTTCGCCACCGCCTCGCGGGAAGGCCGGCACGTGCGCATGACAACCAGCTGCGAGCGGCCGGCGGCGCTCGGCACCGGCAGCGACGAAAGCGTGTTCGGCTAGGCCGGAACCGGCACGGGAAACAGCCAGCGCAGCATCGCCCGCGCCAGTCGCTTCGGCCCGGCCGGCTTCGCGGCCACGCGCGCCGCCACCGGCCGCGTCTCCGGCCCGCCGAGCAGCGCCTCCACCCCCGCCCGCACCCGCGCGCGGGCGCGATGCAGCAGCACGCGCTGGTTCTCGGCGCTGATGGCGAGCAGCGCGCAAATCTCCTCCGCCGCCTGGCCCTCGATGTCCCGCAGGATGATCACCGCGCGCTGCCCGGAGGGCAGCGCCTCGATCATCGCCAGCACGTGGTCCCACAACTGCCGGCCGCCCACCATCCGCTCGGGGTCGAGCGAGTCCCACAGCTTCGGCGCTTCCGCCCAATGCCCGTCCTGCTGGAACCGCGCGGGGTTCACCGCCCGCTCCTCGCCCTGCGCGCCATCCAGCACCGGCAGCGCCACCAGCCGCGATTCCTGGCCGATCCGCGTGCGTGCCCGGTTCAGCACGATGGTGAACAGCCACCCCGCCAGGCTCGACCGCCCCTCGAACCGCGCGATGTTGTTGAACACGGCGAGCCAGGAATCCTGCACCACCTCCTCGGCCTGGGCGCGGCTGCCGATCACCCCGCTCGCCACCCCCACCAGCGAGGCATGGAACCGCCTTATCAGCCGGCGATAGGCCCCCTGATCGCCCGCCCGCAACCGGGCGAGGAAATCCTCCTGGTCGAACTCGCCATCATCGCGCAGCGCCATGCGGCCCCCACTTCCCCACAGAGTGTAACACCCGCCGTCCGCCGTGTAATGCTTCCCGCCGCCGCCAGTCCTTCCCGAACAGCCGGAGCACCGCCTTGTTCACCTGCCGCGACATTCCCGAGCACGCCACCGCCTATGCCGAAGGCACGCTCGGCCCGTGGAAGCGGCTGATGATGATGATCCACCTGTCCTATTGCGGCATGTGCCGCACCTATATGCGCCAGCTCGCCTGGCTGCGCGGCCTGATGGGCGCGGCCCCCATGCCGCCGCCGCCACCGGAGGTGGAGGAAAACGCCCTGCGCACCCTGCCGCCGCCAGGCTGACTGTGCCAGCATCCCCCACACGAACGGGGGAGCGACTCGCCATGAAGATCACCGCGGTACGCCTGCGCCATCTGCGCGGCACCATGCCGACCAAGGGGAAGTTCTGGGAGGAACGCCTCGTCCAGCCCGTGGACATCTACCCGGACTACCGCGCCCGCAGCACCCGCGACAGCGCCGAGGGCGGCATCCAGATCGACGACTCCCATCTGCGCATCGAAACCTGCTTCGTGCAGATCGAGACCGATGACGGCGTGACCGGCATCGGCGGCCCGGTCTCCACCGGCGTCGCCCATATCGTCGCCACAAGGCTGCGCGGCCTGCTGCTCGGCCGCGACCCCATCGCCCATGAAATGCTGTGGGACCAGATGCACCGCGTGATGGTCCATGGCCGCCAGGGCGACGCGATGATCGCCATCTCCGCCGTCGATTGCGCGCTGTGGGACCTCAAGGGCCGCTGGCTCAACACGCCCGTGTACAAGCTGCTCGGCGGCCCCACCCGCGAGAGCGTGCCCGCCTATGTCAGCATGCTCGGCTACGACGTGCTGGACCCCGGCCGGGTCCGCGCCCGCGCAATGGAATACAAGGCGCGTGGCTACACCGCCCAGAAATGGTTCTTCCGCCACGGCCCGATGAGCGGGCCCGAGGGCATGCGCAAAAACGTGGAACTGGTGCGCACCGTGCGCGAGGCGATCGGCGAGGACGACGCGCTGATGCTCGATTGCTGGCAGTCGATGGACGTGCCCTACGTCATCGAACTCGCCGAGCGCATCGCGGAATTCCGCCCGAAATGGCTGGAGGAATGCTGCATGCCCGACCGCATCGACAGCCACCGGCGCATCAAGGACAAAATCTCCATCCCCCTCTCCGGCGCCGAACACGAATACACACGCTGGGGCTTCCGCCGCTTCATCGACGCCGGGGCGCTGGATATCCTGCAACCCGACATCTACTGGTGCGGCGGCCTGTCCGAAACGCTGAAGATCACGGCGCTGGCCACCGCCCACGACCTGATCGTCATCCCCCACGGCCACTCCACCCCGGCCGGCAGCCACTTCTCCCTCGCCCAATCCCCCATCCACACGCCGTACCAGGAATACCTGACCAAATGGAACGACGTGCACCAGCACTTCCTGCAAAACCCGGTGCGGCCCGTGCAGGGGCATATCAGCTCCAACGACCTGCCGGGGCTGGGAATGGACCTCGACCCCGCGAAGATCGAGGCGGAGAGTGAGGTTTTCGCGGCGTAAGGTCGCGCGCCGGGTTGACCGGCGGCGGCGCGCCAAGCAAAGACTCATGCCGACGGTCATTCTTCACGACCGTCGGCATGAGCAAGGAAGCGCTTCTTTTTTGAAAAAAAGAAGCAA
>CAMFLK010000210.1 GCA_945957135.1 uncultured Rhodospirillales bacterium | reverse complement strand
ATTCGAAGGCGGTCACCCACACGCCGCGCGTGCCCGCCAGCGTGCAGGCGGCCCCGCCGGCGCCCGCCCCCACCAGCAGCAGGACGCTGGCCGCCGACAGGCCGAGCGGGGCGGCGAGGCGCAGCACCTCGGCCCCGCCGCCGGGCATCAGGTAGCCCTCGCCCCACAGCTCCTCCTCGGCGCCGAGGCGCGAATCCGTCCAGGTTTCGGCCTCCGGCGCCGGATGCGGCGGTGCCGGCCGAACCCAGCCGGCCAGCCGGGTCAGCGCGCCCAGATCCATGCCCCCAGATCCATGCCGGACAAACTCCCTTCCCGCGTACCCCTCCCGGTGCAATGGTCAGGCTGGCGCAGGAGCATGAAGAAGTGGTTGAAGTCAGGAGACACGCATGACCGATTCACCCACACCGCCCCCCTCTTCACCCGCCCGCCCCCGCAACCAGAGCTGGATCGGCTTCCTGTTCGCCGCCTTCGCCGTGGTGGGCATGACCGGGCTGTTCGCCACCTACGCCGCCCCCCTGCCGCTGGAGCGCGCCATGCTGCGCGACACCACGCTGGACGAGGCGCTGGAAGCCGCGCGTGGGCAGAACGCCCAGGTGGCGGTGGAGGCGCTGCGCCCGCGCCTGGCGGAAAGTGCCGCGGCCATCCTGCCGCCCGGCGCCGATTTCGTGGAGCGCGTGGCCAAGGAACGGGTTGCCATGCGCCAGCGCTTCACCGAGGAGGCGGCGGTGGCCGGCACGCGGCTGCGCTGGCTGGTGGGGGTGGTGACGGTGATGGCGGCGCTGTTCGGCGTGGCCGTGGCGGGGCTGGCCCACCGGCGGCATCAGCATAAAGGATAGGCCCAGGCTACTCGGTGATCGCGAACAGCGCGTTCTGCATCGGCTCGGCGGAGACGGTGATCACGCCGGTGAACGGGTAGTCGAACTCCTGGATCAGGAACATCGCCCCGCCCAGCGCCACCGCGCACAGCACGATGGTGCAGATCACCACGGGGTGGCGGGGCGCGGCGAGGCCGAAGCTCGCGAAGGTCACCATCAGCCAGAACACCATCACCGCGAACAGCCAGGGTGAGACCGAGCCGCCGGCCCGCTCGTCCAGCGCCCAGCGCGTCTCCACCACATCCTGCAGGATGCGGCGGGCCTCCGTGCTGATCTGCTGGTCCGCCGGGTTCTGCGACAGGGTGGCGAGCTCGTCCTCCAGCCGGCTCAGCAGCACGCCCGGCGAGGCGGATTCGGGCCGCGGCAGGCTGGTCTCCGGCCAGGTGTCCTTCATCACCCGGGTGGCGTAGCGGAACAGCAGCTCTCGCGCCGGCTCCGTGCCCTCGCCGCCACGGCGCAGCGTGCGGTCCAGCTCCACCACCTGGGCGGAGAGCCGCTTCACCTCGCGATCGGCGAGGTCGTAGGAGGATTTCAGCGAGACGGTCATCAGCGCCAGCATCAGCGCGGCCATCACGGTCACCATGGACACGCCGCGCTTCACCACGTCGAACGCGGCGGCGCTCAGCTCACCCCCCGGCAGCCGCGCATGGCCGACCATGCCGATGATCGCCGCCGTGAGCACACAGCCGAACACGGTGAACCCCGTCGTCGGCCCGTCCATTCCTGCCCCGAATTGCAACACTCGGATACAATGACCCGAGTCAGTTCCGAAAGTCCAGCATGACCGCGGCCGCGGTCATAACAGGATCGAGATCGGCCCGGTTCGCGGCGGTCATGGCACGCCGGCCAGGGCGCGGCCCTCCACCAGCCGCGTTCCGCCGCCCTGCGTGCCGGGTTCGGCGCGCAATTCGCGGTCGTGGAACGGGGCCACCCCGGCGCGGTGGGCGATGGAGACGATGGTGGTGGTCGGCAGCATCCGGCGCAGCGCGGCGTAGAGCTGCGCCTCCGCCTCGCCGTCCACGCTGGAGGTGGCCTCGTCGAGATAGAGCCAGTCCGGCTTGAACAGCAGGGCGCGGGCCACGGCCAGGCGCTGCTGCTCGCCGCCGGACAGGCGCTGCGCCCAGGCCATCTCGCGGTCCAGCTCCGGCGCGAGATGGCCGAGCCCGGCGGAGTCGAGCGCCGCGCGCACCGCCTGGTCGTCATGGGTGGCGGGATCGTCCGGATAGGTCACCGCCTGGCGCAGCGAGCCGAGCGGCAGATAGGGCCGCTGCGGCAGGAACAGCACGCGGCCGGGCGGGCGATGCACCTGCCCCCGGCCGAACGGCCAGATGCCGGCCAGCGCCCGGAACAGCGTGGACTTGCCGGAGCCGGAGCGGCCGGTGACCAGCGTCGCCTCGCCGCCGGACAGCCGCAGCCGGTCGGCCTCCATCAGCCGCCCGCCATCGGGCAGGTGCAGGGCGAGGTCGTGCACCAGCAGGTCCGGCCCCTCGCCATCGAGCACCGCGATGCCGCCGGCATTGGCATGGGCGGCGGCGATGCTGCGCTGGAAGGTGGCCAGCCGCCCCACCGTGGCGCGCCAGGAGGCGAGCGAGGCATAGGCGTTGACGAACCAGGACAGCGAATCCTCCACCCGCCCGAAGGCGCCGGCCGTCTGCATCAGCGCGCCCAGCGGAATTTCGCCGGCGAAGAAGCGCGGCGCCGCCACGACGATGGGGAAGATCGCCGCCACCTGGCCGTATCCGGCGGTGAGGCCGTTGAGCAGCTTGGTGCGGCGCATGATCGCCCACCAGTTGGCGGTGATCGCCGCGAAGCGCTGCGACAGCGCGCGATGCTCCGCCGCCTCGCCGCGATGCAGCGCCACCCCCTCGGCATTCTCGCGCAGCCGGGCGAGGGAGAAGCGGTAGTCCGCCTCCACCCGCTGCTCCTGGAAATTCAGCCCGACCAGCGGCTTGCCCACCCAATGCGTGAGCACGCTGCCCACCAGCGCATAGGCCACGGCGATCCACACCATGTAGCCGGGGATGGAGACGCCGAGTACCACCATCGCGCCGGACAGGCCCCAGAGGATGGTGACGAAGCTGAACAGCGACACCACGCTCGACAGCAGGCCGAGCCCGAGGCCCAGCGTGCTGGTCACGTATTGGCGTACGTCCTCCGCGATGCGCTGGTCCGGATTGTCGGTGCCCAGCCCGTCCTGCGCGCCTCCGTCCTGGGTACTGGTCAGGCTGAGATGGTAGTAGGCGCGCTCGGCGAACCACTGCTCCAGCAGCCGTTCGGTCATCCAGCGGCGCCAGTTGATCTGCAGCCACTGGTTCAGATAGGTGCGGTAGATCGCCACCGTGATGTACACGGCGGCGACCAGGCAGAAGCCCGGCATCACCCCCGCGAAATTATCGGCCTTGCGGCCGAGGAACAGCAGCTCGACGAAGGCCGTCCAGTCCTTGTCCTGCAGCGCGTTGTAGAAGGCGCGGTTCCAGAAGCTGAGCACCACGCTCATGCCGACCAGCGACAGGTTCAGCGCGACGATGGCGGCGAGCAGGGCGCGGGCCGACCATTTCTCCTCGGACGCGAAATAGGGGCGGGCCAGCGCCCAGGCGTCCCGCAGGAAGGGGCCGAGGGATTTCATGGAAGAGTCTCCGAATTCTCTGCGAAACTGTCGGGATCGGCGCGGCCGCGCAACCGTTGCGTGCTTGCCGCCGGATGAAGCTCTCGTCAGGAGGAGACAACCCCATGCTCAGCCATGTCTCGATCGGCGTTCGCGACCTCGCCGCTGCCCGGCGTTTCTACGACGCGGTGCTGGGCACGCTCGGCTATCGCTGCCTGTATCCGATGGACGAGGCCGCGGGCTATGGCGCGGACACGCCGCAATTCTGGCTGAACGCCAGCCCCAGCCCCGTGCCGCCCGACCCGCATTCCGGCCTGCATATCTGTTTCGACGCGGCGAGCGAGGCGGCGGTGCAGGCGTTCCACGCGGCGGGCCTGGCGCATGGCGGCACGGATAACGGCAAGCCGGGGCTGCGGCCGGAATACCATGCCGGCTACTACGCCGCCTTCCTGATCGACCCCGACGGCTACCGGATCGAGGCGTATTTCAACAAGGGCTGATAGCGCCGGGTTGGCCGGCGGCGGCGCCCAAACCAAGAGTCACCCCCAGCTCTCCCTGCTGCCCCGGCGGCGCGAGGAGCGGGCCACGGCCCGTTCCGGCAGCGCGGCCGGCCGGCCGAACAGCCAGCCCTGGCCGTATTCCACGCCCATCGCGTGCAGGGCCGCGGCATCGCGCTCGGTCTCGATCTGCTCGACCACGATCGCGGCCCCGGCGGCGCGGGCGATCTCCACCATGCCCTGCACGAAGGCGCGCTCGCGCCCCGGCTCGGCCACGCCGGGCACGTAGGAGCCGTCGAGCTTCACGATATCCGCCCCCAGCCCGCGCAGCGCCCGCACATCCGCCGCCCCCGCGCCAAAATCGTCGAGGCAGAAGGCCACGCCCAGCCCTCGCAGCGCGGCCACGGTCTGCGCGGCTTCCGCGATGTTCTCGATCGCCGCGGTCTCGGTCATTTCCACGCTGATCCGCCCGTCGCGCACCGCCGGGCTGCGCTCCAGCAGCTCGACCAGGCGGACGCGGAAGGCGGGGTCCTGCACCGACAGGCTGGAGAGGTTGAAGGCCACGGCGACCTCCGCCTGGTGCGCCGCGGCGCAGGCCTTCTCGGCGACGGCGATGTCCACCTCGCCGGCCAGGCCGAGCGCCTCCACCATCAGGATGAAATCCTGCGGGTTCTCCACGTGGCAATCGGGGATCGGGCGCGGGCGGATCAGCGCCTCGTAGTGATGCACCGCCCCGTCGGCGAGGGCGACGATGGGCTGGTAGGCCAGGTCGAACTGCCCGGCGCGGATGGCATGGCGCAGCGCGCTGGCATGGCGGCCGGCCTTGCGCAGGTAGCCGGCGAGGCCGCCGGGGCTGAACCCCGCCTCCATCAGCGCGCCGGTACCGTTGATGGCGAACAGGTTCAGCGCCTGGCGCAGCGCCCGCGCCGCCTGGGTGGTCGTCAGCCCGTCCATGGCGAGCGGCACGGTGCCGGCGGCGACATGCACGTTCATGCCCTGTCCTTCCAGCGCCTTCTCGAGCAGGTCGGCGACGTTGAGCAGGTCGGCCGGGCGGCTGGCGTCGTCCAGCAGGCCGAACCGGCCGGGGGCGACCTCGCTGGCCAAGGCACCGGGCACCAGCGCCTGAAGCGCCGCACCCACCGCCTCGGGCGAGGAGGCGCCGGAGATTTCGATCACCCCCAGCCGGCCGGGCTCGGCGCCGCGCAGCCTGGCCTCGGCCGCACGGGTCAGGCCACGCAGCGAGGCGAGGGCGGTGCCCTCGGGCGCCGGCAGCACGGAGAAGGTGAGGCAGAAACGCGGCGGCCCGCCGGCGCGCGGCATCACCAACCCGGCGAGCGCCAGCCGCGTGGCCCGCGGATTGGCCAGCCGCACCGTCATCGGCAGCAGCCGGCCACGCTCACCCAGCAGCACCAGCGCCGCGTCCAGCGCCTCGCGATCGGCCGGCGCCACCAGCGCGCGCAGATCGGTGCCCAGGAAATGCTCGGGCGGATGCAGGAACTCCGTGCGGAACGACCCCGCCGCATAGACGATCCGGCCCGCGGGCTCGGTCTCCACGACGAGATTGGCGCCAGCGAAGGCGAAGGCGACGAAACGCTCGTGATCGCCGATGCCGGCGGAGCGGAGCTGGGGGGCCATGCGCGACTTTCTCCATCCGGCGGACGGCGATGGGACGGCGGCGGTTCTACAGCCCAACCTGCTAAGAAGGGCTGAAGCCGAGGCCCTTGCCTCGCCCCACCCCCTCTCGCTAGCCTCCCGCAACATCACACGGGGGCGGCGATGGCGGGCATCTGCAAGGCGGGCGAGGGGCTGGGCGGCATCACCTGGAACATCCTGGGGCAGACCTACCGGCCGGTGGCGCGCACCCTCACCAGCTTCGCCTTCCACACCCTGTTCCCGCCCGGCACCTTCGTGCCGCCGCACATCCACACCACCCAGGACGAATTCATCCATGTGCTGAGCGGCAGGTTCGACCTGGTGCTGGACGGCCAGCCCGCCGTGCTGGAAACCGGCGGCACGGTGGAACTGCCCAAGGGCATCCCCCACGGCATCTTCAACAATTCCGGCGCGGACGTCACCGCGCTGTTCTGGGTCTCCCCCTCCGGCCGGCTCTACGACCTGTTCACCCGCCTGCACGACCTGACGGATGTGGGCGAGGTGGTGCGGCTGAGTGCCGCGCACGACGTCGATTTCCTGCCGCCGCCGGCCTGACCCATGGCCGTGCTGATCGCCGGCGGCGGCATCGGCGGCCTCACCTTGGCGCTGATGCTGCACCGGCGCGGCATCACCGCCGAGGTGTTCGAGGCGGCCGCCGACATCCGCCCGCTGGGCGTGGGCATCAACACCCTGCCGCATTCCATCCGCGAACTCGCGGCGCTGGACCTGCTGCCGGCGCTGGATGCCGTCGCCATCCGCACCCGCACGCTCAGCTACCTCACCCAGCGCGGCCAGGTGATCTGGACCGAGCCGCGCGGCACCTATGCCGGCCACGACGTGCCGCAATTCTCCATCCATCGCGGCCATCTGCACCAGGTGCTGTGGCAGGCGGCGATGGAGCGGCTGGGCCCCGCACGACTGCATGTCGGCCGGCGCCTCGCCGCCTGCGAGCAGACCCGCAAATCCGTCGTCGCCGGCTTCACCGATGCCGACGGCACGCTGCACACCGCCGAGGGCGCGGCCCTGGTCGGCGCGGACGGCATCCATTCCTGGCTGCGCGCCCATCTCCACCCCGAGGATGGCGGCATTCGCTGGAACGGCATCCGCATGTGGCGCGGCGCCGTGGACTGGCCGGAATTCGACGGCGGGGACGCCATGGTGATCGCCGGCGACGCCGTGGCCAAGCTCGTGCTCTACCCCATCGCCCCCGGCAGCACGCCCGGCACAAGGCTGACCAACTGGGTGATCTACGCCAGCGTCGGCGACCCCTCCGCCCCACCGCCCGAACGCGAAAGCTGGTCGCGCCGCGGAAACTGGGACGACATCGCCGCCCTCGTCGCCCGCATCCGCCTGCCCTTCATCGACGTGGAAGCGATGATCCGGGCCACGCCGGACATCTTCGAATACCCGATGTGCGACCGCGACCCGCTGCCCTGGTGGTCGCGCGGCCGCGTCACGCTGCTGGGCGACGCGGCCCACCCGATGTACCCCGTCGGCTCCAACGGCGCCTCCCAAGCCGTGCTCGACGCACGCTGCCTCACCGACCGCCTCGCGGAGATGCCGGTGGCCCAGGCCCTCGCCGCCTACCAAGCCGAGCGCCTGCCCGCCACCGCCGAGGTGGTCCAGTCCAACCGCTCCGGCGGCCCGGAACGCGTGATCACCCTGATCGCCGAACGCGCGCCCGACGGCTTCGGCGACATCTCGGACGTCGCGAGCGAAGCGGAATTGACGGGCATCGTGCGGGGCTACGCGCAGATGGCCGGGTTCGCGGTGCGGCGGTGAAGGCAGGAAGGAAGCGGTAGAAAACAGAAAGAATGTTCTTTTTTGAAAAAAAGAACCAAAAAACTTTTTGATGTTTGGCTGCGCCCTGGCTTTTTCTTTCAAACTCCCCACCCAATACCGTCATGGACGGGCTTGACCCGTCCATCCCGCCGCGACCTCTTGTCGCGGCAGCCGTGACGTGCCGCCGGCGGTTGGAGCATGTCCACGCACGATCGCCTCGGGAATGA
>CAMFLK010000209.1 GCA_945957135.1 uncultured Rhodospirillales bacterium | reverse complement strand
GGCCCCGGTGGTCTGCAGCTTCACGTCGAAGCGGAAGGTGCTGCCCAGGCCGGGCGTGCTCTCCACGCCGATCGTGCCGCCCATCCGCTCCACCAGCCGCCGGCTGATCGCGAGGCCCAGCCCGCTGCCCCCGAACCGGCGGGAGATGGAGTTGTCCACCTGGGTGAACTCGGTGAACAGCCGGCGCAGCGCCTCCTCGGGAATGCCGATGCCGCTGTCGGTCACCGCGAAGCCCAGCCGCACCCCGTCCGCCTCGGCGCGGATGCGGCTGACCACCAGGCGCACGCTGCCCTGGGCGGTGAACTTGATGCCGTTGCCCAGCAGGTTCAGCAGCACCTGGCGCAGCCGGTGCGGGTCGCCCAGCGTGTTGCCCGGCACGTCCGGCGCGATGTCCAGCAGCAGCTCCAGCCCCTTGGCCCGCGCGTCCGCGCCCAGCAGCTCCACCGCGTCGCGCGCCACCGCCCGCACGTCGAACGGCGTGCTCTCCAGCTCCAGCCGCCCGGCATCGAGGCGGGAGAAGTCGAGGATGTCGTTGATCAGCGTCAGCAGGTGCTGGCCGCTATCCATGATGATGCGCACGTAATGGTGCTCGGTGGAGCCCATGGGCATGTCGAGCAGCAGCCCGGCCACGCCGAGGATGCCGTTCATCGGCGTGCGGATCTCGTGGCTCATCACCGCGAGGAATTCGGAGCGCGCCCGCCCCGCCGCCTCCGCCGCGTCGCGCGCCGCGGCCAGCGCCGCCTCGGCGTGCTTGCGCTCGGTGATGTCGGTGTAGGTGCGCACCGCTCCGCCCTCGGGCAGCAGCTCGGTGCGCACTTCCAGGATGGTGCCGCTGGGCCGGGTGCGCTCGAACACCCCCTGCTGGCCGACCAGGGCGCCGCTGTCGATCACCTCCTGCACCGGGGCGGGCAGCCGGGCGGGGTCGCCGAACTCGCCCGCGTCGCGCTGCCAGCGCACGATGTCGGCGAAGCGCACGCCGGGCTGGGTCAGCCCGGCCGGCAGGTCCAGCAGGTCGCCGGCGCGGCGGTTGATCACCGGCACCCGCCCGCCGGCATCCACCATCAGAATGCCCTGGGCGATGTTCTCCAGCGTCGCCGTCAGCGTCGCCTCGGAGGTCACCAGCCGCCGGTGCTGGCGCAGCATCAGCCAGCCCACCAGCCCCAGCCCGGCGCTGATCGCCACGCCGGCGACGCAGAGCTGGACCAGGTGGCGGTCGAACTGGGCGAACACCTCCGCGGCGTCCAGCCCCACCGCCACGATCAGCGGATAGTCCTGCACCTGGCGGAAGCTGACCATGCGGTCCACCCCGTCATAGGCGCTGACGGTGCGCAGATGGCCCGACGGCAGGTCGCTGGTCAGGATGGCGGCGCCGATCGGCCCGCGCAGCGGCTGGCCCACCCCCCCCTCGGTCGCCGGCGCCCGGGCGCGCACGATGCCGTCGGTGCCCACCAGCGTCACCGAGGTGTTGCCGAGATCGAGCGCCGAGTAGAAGCGGGTGAGGTAGTCCACCCCGATGGTCGCCACCGCCAGCTCGCTCGGCCCGCCCGAGCGCAGCGTCACCCGCCGCGTCACGTTGATGGTCCATTGCCCGGTGGGACGGGCCTTCACCGGCACGCCCACGGCCAGGCGGTCGTCGTCCCCGCCGCGCTGGGCCTGCACCAGGTCGCTGTCCGAGAGGTCGATGCGCCCGAGTACCGGGCCGAGCGAGCTGGAGCGCAGGATGCCCCGCCGATCGACGATGGAGATCTGCAGCGAGGGCTGGCTCATCACCGGCCCCTTGTGGTTCCAGGTGCCGAGGTCGAAACCCTGCGGGTCGCGGGCATAGGTGTCGCGCACGAACAGCAGCGTCTGGTCGATGCCGTCGAAGGTGCGTTGCAGGTTCTCGGCGAAGCCGTGGGCGAGGTTGCCGGCGTATTGCACCGCCTCCGCCCGCGTCTGCCGGTATTCCTGCGACAGGTGCAGGAAGATCGCCACCCACACCAGCGCCAGGGGCACCACCAGCAGCACCAGCGCGCCCCGCAATATCCCGGCGCGGGCCGGCGTGGCGCGGCGCGGTGGCGTGGCCTGCGGCGTGTGCTGATCCGGCGGCAGGGCTGTCATCCCTCAGTTTTCCCAGGACAGTCTAGGCCGTCGGCACCCGCGCTTGAACCGCGAAGTTGCGGGGCCGCAAGGGGCGGTGGATACTTCCGCCGAAGCGCACCACGGGAGAAACGCTGCATGAATCCGTTCGATCTGACCGGCAGGGTGGCGATCGTCACCGGCGGCAATGGCGGCATCGGGCTGGGCATGGCCACCGGGCTGATCAATGCCGGGGCCACCGTGGTGCTGGCCGGGCGCAACGCCGCCAAGGGCAAGGCGGCGGCCAAGGAACTC
Source organism: uncultured Rhodospirillales bacterium (assembly GCA_945957135.1). Taxonomy (GTDB): domain Bacteria; phylum Pseudomonadota; class Alphaproteobacteria; order Acetobacterales; family Acetobacteraceae; genus CAMFLK01. Next base: position 5,276 of record CAMFLK010000209.1, on the reverse strand, counting down.
GGCGAGCGCGCCAGCTTCGCCACCGCCGACGTCACCCAGAAGGAGGCCTGCGACAAGCTGGTGCGCGCCACCACCCGCAAGCACGGGCGGCTGGACATCATGATCTGCAACGCCGGCATCGGCATCCGCAAGCAGCCGCAGGACTACGCGCTGGAGGAATGGAACGCCGTCATCGCCACCAACCTCACCAGCGCCTTCCTGTGCTGCCAGGCGGCCTACCCCGCCTTCCTGAAATCGGGCGGCGGCAAGATCGTCACCATCGGCTCGGTGATGACGCTGATGGCCGCCCCGCACACCGCGCCCTACGCCGCGAGCAAGGGCGGCATCGTGCAGTTCACCCGGGCTCTGGCCACCGCCTGGGCCAAGGACAACATCCAGGCCAACTCCATCCTGCCCGGCTGGATCGACACGGACATGACCCAGGCCGCCCGCAGCCAGGTGGCCGGGCTGAACGACAACGTGATGACCCGCACCCCCGCCGGCCGCTGGGGCGTGCCGGCAGACCTCGCGGGCCTCGCGGTGTTCCTGTGCGCCCCGGCCAGCGACTTCGTGACGGGCACGGCGATTCCGTGCGACGGCGGGTACACGATCCGGGGATAAGAAAGGAAGGAAGCGGTTCTTTTTTGAAAAAAAGAACCAAAAAACTTCTGCTCGTTTGGTCTGTACACGCGGCATCGCCTCGGGAATCACCCAAGGTTTTGAAAATTCCAGGGTTTCCCGGGTCAGGCCCACCCAGGATCTTCCCACCAGCGCGCGCGGACGATCCGGCGCGGGCTGGGCTGATGCCGTGCCCAGGTGAAGACCGGCGCCGGGCGAGACGGGGCCTCGGCGAGCGCCATCGGGCACTCCGCCGGTTCCGCCTCGGGCATGACGGGCGCTTGGCCCTCGCAGGCTTGGTCGATGAGATCGGCCAGCCAGTTTTTGCGGCGGGGACGGCGCGGCGTGGTGCGCTTCGCGCGATGGAGGGGCGCGACCGGCGGCGGCGGCAGGGTGCCGGTCTTCCACCGGTGGAAGAGGATGTCGAGCCTGGTGACCAGCCAGAGCATGTAGGCGTGGACCAGGGCGCGGACGAGCCGCTTCAACGCCCCTTCGCCATTTTCGGAGGGGTTTGCCGGAACTCGTATGTGCTCCAGGGACTGGGCGAGGTTTTCGCCGAGGCTTGTCCTGAAGGAAGATGAACGATCCATGAACATGACCGGATAGAACCACATGTGGAGCGCGGCTGCAAAAGGAAAAAACGTGAATTTGCGTGAAAAAACGTGAAAATTAGGCTCTTGACAACGGGAATTCTGCTGCCGTTGACGCTGCTGCGCCTGTTCGTGGCCGCCGCGACGCCGCTGGCGCCGGACGAGGCCTATTACTGGGTGTGGTCCCGCGCCCTGGCGCCCGGCTATCTCGACCACCCGCCGATGGTGGCGCTGTGGATCCGCCTGGGCACCGCGATTGCCGGCGACAGCGCGCTGGGCGTGCGCCTGCTCGGCCCCTTCGCCGCCGCCTTCGGCTCGCTGCTGCTGTGGCGCGCGGCCGAGGATCTGTTCCCGGGCCGCCGCGCCGGGCTGGTCGCCGTGCTGCTGATGAACGCCACGCTGCTGTTCGGCATCGGGGCCGCGACGATGACGCCGGACACGCCGCTGCTGTTCTTCTGGACCGTGGCGCTGTGGGCCTTGGCCCGGCTGCATGCCACCGGCCGCCCGTTCTGGTGGCTGGTCGCCGGGCTCGGCGCGGGGGCCGCGCTGGCCAGCAAATACACCGCGGTCTTCTTGGCACCCGGCGTGATGATCTGGCTGCTCGCGGTGCCCGCCCTGCGCCCCTGGCTGGCCCGGCCCTGGCCGTGGCTGGCCGCGCTGCTGGCCGGGCTGGTCTTCGCCCCGGTGGTGGTGTGGAACGCCGCGCATGGCTGGGCCAGCTTCCTCAAGCAGGGCGGGCGCGGGGCGGATTGGGATGTCTCGCGCGCCGCCCAGTATCTCGGCGAGTTCATCCTCGGCCAGATCGCGCTGGCCACGCCGATCGTCGCCGTGCTGTGCAGCGCCGGCGTGGTGATGGCCGCGCGCGGGGCGTGGCGGCGCGATCCCGCCTGGACGCTGCTGGCGGCGCTGACCGTGCCGGCCGCGCTGGTCTTCGTGCAGCACGCGCTGGGCGACCGGGTGCAGGCCAACTGGCCCTCCATCCTGTATCCCGCCGCCGCCATCGCCGCCGCCGCGCTCGGCTCGCCCTGGCGGCGCTGGGTGCGGCCCGGCGTGGCGCTGGGCTTCGCCATGACCGCGCTGGTCTGGGTGCAGGGCGTGGCCGCGCCCCTTCCCCTGCCGATGCGGCTGGACCCCACTTTGCTGCGCCTCGGCGGCTGGGACAGCCTCGCCGCCGCGCTGCACGCGGAAGCCAAGCGCCAGGGCGCCGCCTTCATCGCCTCGGACAATTACGGCCACGCGGCCCTGCTCGCCCGGCTGATCCCGCCGGACATCCCCGTGCTCGGCGTGGAGGGCCGCTGGGCGCTGTTCGCCCTGCCGGACGCGCACGCGCTGATCGACGGCCGCACCGGCCTGCTGGTGCGCAGCGCCCGGCGCGACGACGCGCCGGACGTCGCGGACTGGACCGGCGTGGAGCGGCTGGGCCTGCTCGACCGCGCCCGCAACGGCCAGGTGGGCGAGACCTTCCGCCTCTACCGCGTCACCGGCCGGCGGGGCGCCGAGCCGGTGGTGGAAATGCCCCGGCCGTGACGACCCGTTCGGCACGGCCTCAGCTCTTCGGCGCGGAATACAGCGTGTATGTCCGCATCATCCGGCTGTGCCTGATGGAGAAGGGGATCGACCACGAGCTTGTTCCCATCGACATCTTCGCCCCGGGCGGCCCGCCGGCCGGCTACCTGGAGCGGCATCCCTTCGGGCGCATTCCCGCCTTCGCGCATGAGGGATTCGCGCTCTACGAGACCGGCGCGATCGCCCGGTATATCGACGAGGCCTTCGACGGTCCGGCGCTTCAGCCTTCGGACGCCAAGCTCCGCGCGCGGTGCAACCAGCTGATCAGCATCGCCGACAACTACGCCTATCCCGAACTGGTCTGGGGCGTTTACGTGGAGCGTGTGTCCAAGCCGGGCCGGGGCGTGCCGACCGACACGGACAGGCTCGCCGCCGCCCTCGCAAAATCGCGCAAATGCCTGGCGGCGATATCCGGCCTGATGGGCGATGGCCCGTGGCTGGTTGGCGAGCAGCCGACCCTGGCCGATTTGTACATGGCGCCGATGTTCGACTATTTCCTCATGGCGCCCGAGGGCGCGGAGATCATCCGCCAGCACGCCAATCTCGGGGGCTGGTGGGCACGCATGGCATCGCGGCCTTCCATGGAAGCGACCAAGCCGCTTTGAATCCGGAGACGATGCCGATGCGTTTTGCCCTCAACCACATCGCCGTGCCCGCGCTGGCGCTGGACGATTTCTTCGCCCTGGCGCGCCGGCTGGGCGTGACGGAGGTGGAAATCCGCAACGATCTGCCGGACGTGCTCGGCGCCATGCCGCCGGCCGAGGTGAAGGCCGCCGCCGCCCGTCACGGGGTGACGATCCTGGCGATCAACGCGCTGTACCCGTTCAACCGATGGGCGGGCGACCTGCCGGCGCGCGCGGCGGCGATGGCCGCGTATGCGCAGGCCTGCGGCGCGCGGGCGCTGGTGATGTGCCCGCTGAATGAGGGGCGTGCCGTGCCCTTCGCGGATGTGGTGGCCGCGCTGCGCGCCCTGGCGCCGATCCTGGCCGGGCACGGGCTGACCGGGCTGGTGGAGCCGCTGGGCTTTCCCGTTTCCTCGCTGCGCAGCAAGGCGGAAGCGCGGCGCGCCATCGCGGAAGCGGGCGGGCAGGGCGTGTTCCGGCTGCTGCACGACACGTTCCACCACCATCTCGCCGGCGAGGACGCGTTCTTTCCCGACGAGACCGGGCTGGTGCATATCTCCGGCGTGACGGACGCCGTGCCCGTCGCGGAGATGCAGGATTCGCACCGGGTGCTGGTCGATGCCGCCGACCGGCTGGGCAATGTCGCGCAGATCCGCGCGCTGCTCGCCGCCGGCTATGCGGGGCCGTTCAGCTTCGAGCCGTTCTCGACGGAGGTGCACGGTCTCGCCGATCCCGAGGCGGCTTTGCGCGACAGCATGGACTTCCTGCGCCGTTCGATCGGGTAATATGCGTGTCCTTGTCGCGGAGGCCGAGATGAACCTGCCCAATCATGACGACGTACGCGCGGCCGCCGCGCGCATCGCGCCCCATGTGGTGCGCACCCCGATGCTGCGCCACCGGCTGCTGGACGAGCGCACCGGCGGCACCATCCTGATCAAGCCGGAATCGTTGCAGCGCACGGGAAGTTTCAAGCTGCGCGGCGCGACGAACGCGATCCGCCGGCTGAGTGCCGAGCAACTGCGCGCGGGGGTGGTGACGCATTCCTCCGGCAATCACGGCCAGGCGACGGCCTGCGCCGCGGCCGCGGTGGGGGCGCGCGCCACGGTGTTCATGCCGGCCGACGCGCCGCGCATCAAGGTGGACAGCACGCGCGGCTGGGGCGCGGAGGTGATCCATTACGACCGGCTGAACGACGACCGCGACGCGCTGGCCGCCGATTTCGTCGCGCGCACCGGGGCCGTGCTGGTGCCGCCCTTCGACCATCCCGACGTGATCGCCGGCCAGGGCACGCTGGCGCTGGAACTGGCGGAGGATGCGCGCGCGGCCGGGCTGGCGATGGACTCGCTGCTGGTCTGCACCGGCGGCGGCGGGCTGGTGGCCGGCTGCGCGCTGGCCATCGAGGGCGCCTCGCCGGCCACGCGGGTCTTCGCGGTGGAGCCGGCGGGCTGGGACGACACCACCCGCTCGCTGGTCTCCGGCGCGCGCGAGAGCAACCCGCCCGGCGGCTCGCTGCTGTGCGACGCGCTGCTCGCCAAGTCGCCCGGCCGGCTGACTTTCGCGGTGAACCAGCCGCGCCTGGCCGGCGGCGTGGCGGTGACGGATGAGGAGGTGTTGCAGGCGGTGGCCTTCGCCTTCCTGCACCTGAAGCTGGTGGTGGAGCCGGGCGGGGCGGTGTGCCTCGCCGCCCTGCTCTCCGGCAAGTTCGACGCGCGCGGGCAGGTGGTGGGGGCCGTGGTCAGCGGAGGGAACGTCGATCCCGCGACGTTCGGGCGGGCGCTGGCGGCTTGAGCGGGCCCGCCTTCTTCGAGGGTGGCGCCGTGCTCGATATCGTCAAGGGTCGCTTCGCTTAAGGCCCTTGACGATATCTGCGCGCGGCGCCTTGTGGGTGGAAGGCCGGGGC
>CAMFLK010000208.1 GCA_945957135.1 uncultured Rhodospirillales bacterium | reverse complement strand
TGCCGCGACAAGAGGTCGCGGCGGGGGTCCAGGGCAGAGCCCTGGCCTTTCTTCGCCTGAATAGGCCTGCGGCTTCGGCTTGCAAGGTGGTCATCGCGGATATACATCAGATGAAATATATATCCGGAATTGAGCCATGCAGGTCGCGAAATGGGGCAACAGCCTGGCGGTTCGCCTGCCGGCCGCGGTTGTCAATGCGTTGGAGTTGAAGGAGGGGGACGAGGTGGAAATCCAGGTCGCGGACCCACGTGTTTTCGCGGTCGCGCGCAAGCCTGGCCGGCAGGATCTGCTCCGGCGCCTGCGCGCCTTCCGGGGGCGGCTGCCGGCGGACTGGAAATTCGACCGGGACGAGGTGAATGCCCGGTAGCGTTTCCGGCAGCTTCATCGACACCAATGTCCTGGTCTATCTCACCTCCGGCGACGAGGCGAAGGCGGAGCGGGCCGAACAGATCGCCGCTGCGGGCGGGACGATCAGCGTTCAGGTGCTGAACGAGCTCGCCAATGTGGCGCGCCGCAAGATCGGCCTGTCATGGGCCGAGACACATGAGTTTCTGTCGCTGGTGCGGGGCTTGTTCGCGGTCCGCCCGATGACCGTGGACCTGCACGAGGCGGGTCTGGCGCTGGCCGAGCGGCATGGGCTTTCGATCTATGACGCGATGATCGTCGCCGCCGCGCGCGAAGCCGGGTGCGCGACGTTGTGGTCGGAGGACATGCAGCATGGGCTGGTGATCGGCGGCCGGCTGCGCGTGGCGAATCCGTTTCGCGCGGCCTGACCCACGCTGCTTGGATCATATCAAGGGTCATGAAGAATGACCCTTAATATGAGTCCTTGTTTGGCGCGCCGCCGCCCACCAACCCGGCGCGCGACACCGCCGTCCCTCAGCGATGGAAGAGTCATCGCTTCGGACCGTCGGTATCAGAGCTTCAGCGCCTCGGGGATCCGCAGCCCCAGCCGGTCCGGCACGTTCCATTGTTCCGGCACTTCGCGCGTCTTGCGGAAGCCGGCGCGGAGGTAGCCGGGCAGGGCGCGGGGGTGGTCGGCGGTGCAGGTGTTGACCGTCACGGCGGTTGTGCTGCCTTGCCACGCGGCATCGACCGCGGCGCGCAGGAAGGCGGCGCCGAGATGGCGGCCGACGGCGTGGGGCATCAGGCCGAAATAGCTGAGATTCACCCAGCCGGGCTGGCTCCAGGGGGAGTGGCCGCGGTCGAGTTCGAAGAAGCCGGCATCCGCGCCGTCCAGGGTCAGCACATGGACGGAGACGGCTTGGTCGGCCAGCAGCTCGGCGAGCTGGTCGTCCGGCACGGTGCGGCGCAGCCACCACACGTAGTCGGCGCCGACCGTGTCGTAGAGCTGGCGGTAGCGCGCCACGCTGCACGGGCGCTCGATATGGATGGCGGCGTTGGGCGGCAGCGGGGGGGCGGGGTCGGCGGGGCGCGCGTCCATGCGCAGGAACGTCACCACCACGCCCACGCGGGTCACCTTCTCGTCCACTTTGTCGTCGTCCACCGGCTCAATCGTCGAGGAAGCTGCGCAGCTTGCGGCTCCGGCTGGGGTGTTTCAGCTTGCGCAGCGCCTTGGCCTCGATCTGGCGGATGCGTTCGCGGGTGACGTTGAACTGCTGGCCGACCTCTTCCAGCGTGTGGTCGGTGTTCATGCCGATGCCGAAGCGCATGCGCAGCACGCGTTCCTCGCGCGGGGTGAGCGAGGACAGCACGCGGGTGGTGGCCTCGCGCAGATTGGCCTGGATGGCGGCGTCCAGCGGGATCACCGCGGCCTTGTCCTCGATGAAGTCGCCGAGATGGCTGTCTTCCTCGTCGCCGATCGGGGTTTCCAGGCTGATCGGCTCCTTGGCGATCTTGAGCACCTTGCGCACCTTCTCGAGCGGCATGCCGAGCTTCTCGGCCAGCTCCTCCGGCGCCGGTTCGCGGCCGATCTCGTGCAGCATCTGGCGCGAGGTGCGCACCAGCTTGTTGATCGTCTCGATCATGTGCACGGGGATGCGGATGGTGCGCGCCTGATCGGCGATGCTGCGGGTGATCGCCTGGCGGATCCACCAGGTGGCGTAGGTGCTGAACTTGTAGCCGCGGCGGTATTCGAACTTATCCACCGCCTTCATCAGGCCGATATTGCCTTCCTGGATCAGGTCGAGGAATTGCAGGCCGCGATTGGTGTATTTCTTGGCGATCGAGATCACCAGGCGCAGGTTGGCCTCGATCATCTCCTTCTTGGCGCGCGCGCTGTCGCGTTCGCCGCGGCTGACGGTCATGTACACGCGGCGGAACTCGGCGATCGGCAGGCTGGCATCGGTGGCCACCACGGCGATCTTGCCGCGCACGGCGCCGATGTCGTCCACATGCTTGGCGGCGAAGGTCTTCCACGACTTGCCCGGCAGGCGGCCGATGCGGTCGATCCAGTTCGGGTCCAGCTCGTGGCCGGTGTACTGCTCCAGGAAGTCGTCGCGCGCCACCTTGCAGCCGGCGGCCATGCGCAGCAGCTGGCCCTCGAAGCCCTGCAGGCGCTGGTTGAGCTGCTTGAGCTGGGTGACCAGCTCCTCGATGCGGTTGTTGTGCAGCCGCACCTGCTCCACCTTGGAGACCAGCTCGTCGCGCAGCTTCTCGTAGCTTTTCTCGGAGCGGGCGTTGACCTCGTCGCCGGAGGTCATGGTTTCCAGGCGCTTGGACTGCATCTTGTGCAGCTTCTTGTACAGCGCCTCCACCTCCTCGAAGGTGGCGAGCACCTCGGGCTTCAGCTTCTCCTCCAGCGCGGAGAGGGAGAGGCCGGCGCCTTCGCCTTCCTCGCCCTCGTCGTCGTCGCCGCCGCCGTCCTGGGCCTCGAAGGCCACGGGCTCGGCGGGGGTTTCGCCCTCGGCCTCGCCATTGGCGGCGGGCGGGCCGCCCTGGGTGGCCTCGAGGTCGATGATGTCGCGCAGCAGCATGCGCCCGGCCTTCAGCGCGTCGTGCCAGGCGATGATGGCGCGGAAGGTGAGCGGGCTTTCGCACAGCCCGCCGATCATCATGTCGCGCCCCGCCTCGATGCGCTTGGCGATGGCGATCTCGCCCTCGCGCGACAGCAGCTCCACGCTGCCCATCTCGCGCAGATACATGCGCACGGGGTCGTCGGTGCGGCCGAGGCTTTCCTCGTTGACGTTGCCGGTGGGCTCGGCCTCCTCCTCCTCCTCGGCCTTCTCGGCCTTGGCGGGGGTGGCCTCGCCGTCCTCGCTCTCCTCGCCCTCGACGACCTGGATGCCCATTTCGCTGAGCCCGGCCATCACGTCCTCGATCTGCTCCGAGCTGTTCTGCTCGGGGGAGAGCACGGCGTTGAGCTCGTCGAAGGTGATGTAGCCGCGCTCCTTGCCGCGGGCGATCAGGCGCTTGACGGCGGCGGACTGGACGTCGAGCAGCGTGGTGTCGGCGTCCTGCTCGGCGGCGGCGGCATCGGGGGCGGCGCTGGGCTTGGTGGCCATCGGTGAGTCAACTCCACGAAAGCGGGGCGGCGGGGCAGGCACGGCGGATGGGCACGTCTCAGTCGTCGGGCGCGGGGCCCGTCTCGCCGCGGCGCAGCGCGTCGCGCGCGGTGCACAGGGCCACCAGCCGGCGTTCGGCGGCGCTGTCGGCCCGCGCGGCGAAGTCGCTCTGCGCGGCCTCCACCTCCTCCTCCAGCCGGCCCGGGTTCATCAGGCCGAACAGGTGCCACCACCCGGCCTCCGCCTCGGCCGGCATGGAATCGGGCAGGGCGCAGACGGGCAGGGGCAGGGGCATCGCCGAAAGGGCCTGCGCGGCTTCCGCCGCGAGACCCGATGCGTTGAGGTGGGACATCAACCCGGCGGAGTCAAGCGTCTCTGCGCTGTCCATCCAGGAAAGCATGGCCGCGCGCAGGCGAATCAGGGGGGGCGGCAGGTCGATGGCGCCGAATGCCTCGTCCACGTCGTGCAGCAGGTCGGGGTGGCGCAGCAGGATGGCCACCATCGCCCGGCCGCGCTCGGCGGCGGCTTCCTCCGGCCGGATGGCGCCGCGCGCCACGGGAAGGACGCGGGCGGGGCGGGGGGCGCCGCGCCGGGGGCGGGGGGCGTAGAAGCGGTCGAGCAGGGCGGAGCGGTATTCGCGGCCGAGATGGCGGTCGCCGATGCGCGCGGCGGTGGCGTCCAGCTTGGCGCGGAAGGCGGCGCGCTGTTCGGGGCGGGCGAGGTCGTGGGTTTCGGCGAGCAGGTCGTAGAGCACGTCGGCCAGCGGCGGCGCGCGCTCCAGCAGGGCGGCGATATCGGCGCCGGCGCGCAGCAGCGAGTCCGGGTCCTGCCCCTCCGGCAGGCGGGCGAGGCGCAGGCCGCGATCGGGGCGCAGCATGGGCAGCGCGAGGTCGATGGCGCGGAGCGCGGCGCGGCGGCCGGCGCCATCGCCGTCGAAGCACAGCACCGGCTCGGGCGACAGGCGCCACAGAAGCTCGAACTGCTCCTCGGTCAGCGCCGTGCCGAGGGGGGCGACGGCGCCGCCGAAGCCGGCCTGGTGCAGGGCGATCACGTCCATGTAGCCCTCCACCACCAGCAGCGTGGCGCCGGTGCGGCAGGCGGCGGCGGCGCGGTCCAGCGCGTAGAGGGTGCGGCGCTTGGCGAACAGCTCGGTCTCCGGCCCGTTGACGTATTTGGGCTGGCCCTCGCCCATGATGCGCCCGCCGAAGCTGATGATGCGGCCGCGCGCGTCGCGGATCGGGAACATCACGCGGTTGAAGAACAGGTCGTGCGGCGGGCGGCCGTCCTCGCCGGCGCGCATCAGGCCGCAGGCGACGAGCTGGTCCACGCCGATCTCCTGGCGCGCGAGATCGGCGGCCAGCGCGCCGCGGCCCTCGCCGGACCAGCCGAGGCCGAATTCGGCGATGGTGGCGTCGGACAGGCCGCGGCCGCGCAGATAGGCCAGCGCGGCCGCGCCCTCGGGCAGGAACAGGCGGCGGCGGTAGCTGTCGGCGGCGGCCTGCATCACCTGGAACAGGTCGAGCCGGCGGCGCTCGGCGGCCTCGGCCTCCGGCGTGGGCTTCGGCACCTCCATGCCCGCGCTGGCGGCCAGCTGGCCCACCGCGTCCATGAAGCCGAGCCCCTGGGTCTGCATGACGAAGCTGATGGCGTCGCCACTGGCGCCGCAGCCGAAGCAGTGGAAGCCGTTCTCATAGACGTAGAAGCTCGGCGTCTTCTCGTTGTGGAAGGGGCAGCAGCCCTTCCAGTTGCGCCCCGAGCGGGTGAGGCGCACGCGCTGGCCCACCAGCCCCGCGAGCGGGGTGCGGGCGCGCAGCTCGTCGAGGAAACCGCCGGGCAGCGCCAAGGCGTCAGCCCAGCCGGGCTTTCACGGCCGCCCCGGCGCGGGCCATGTCCAGCGCCGCGCCGTGGCGGGATTTCAGCGCGGCCATCACGCGGCCCATGTCCTTCACGCTGGCCGCCCCGGTCTCGGCGATGGCGGCGGCGACGGCGGCCTCCAGCCCGGCTTCGTCCAGCTGGGCGGGGAGGAAGGATTCGATGACGGCGATCTCGCCCTCCTCCTTGGCCGCCAGCTCCGGGCGGTTGCCCTGGCGGTAGAGGGCGACGCTCTCGCGGCGGGACTTCACCATGCCGCGCAGCATGGCGAGGATGTCCTCCTCCGGCACCTTGTCGATGCCCTTGGGGCGGGCGGCGATGTCCACGTCCTTCAGCTTCGCGGTGATCATGCGCAGCGCGGAGACACGGTCGGCGTCGCGCGCCAGCATGGCGGTCTTGAGTTCGGCGGTGAAGGCGTCGCGCAGGCTCATCCGGGCTCTCCGAAAAAAACGTCCCCTATATATAGGCGCGTGATCCGCTGGGAAGCTTCTTCCCAGGCGCGGCGGGTCTGCGGGGTTGAACTGGGAAGAAACTTCCCATATAGCGGCCGCATGCCCCATTCGGTCGAAGACATCATCCACAGGCTCGGCGGCGCGGATGCGGCGGCGGCGCATCTGGGTGTCGGCACCGAGGCGCTGCGCAAATGGCGCCAGGGCCGCGCCATCCCCACCCGCCACTGGCCTTCGGTGATCGCCGCCACCGGCCTCTCCCTCGCCGACATGCCCGGCGCCCCCAGCGAGACCCAAACGATGACCGAAAACGCTCCCCCCGACGGCGCCACCGCCGCAATCGTGCTGGCCGACGGCACGGTGCTGTGGGGGCGCGGCTTCGGCGCCCATACCAGCGCGGGGGCGGTGGGCGAGGTGTGCTTCAACACCGGCATGACCGGCTACCAGGAGACGCTGACCGACCCCTCCTATGCCGGACAGATCATCACCTTCACCTTCCCGCATATCGGCAATGTCGGCGCCAATGCCGAGGATGTCGAGGCCACCACCATCGCCGCGCGCGGGCTGGTGGTGAAGCAGGACTTGACCGAGCCGGCCAACTGGCGCGCCACCCAGCACCTGCACGCCTGGCTGCGCGCCCAGGGCGTGGCGGGGATCGCCGGCGTGGACACCCGCGCGCTGACGCTGCGCATCCGCGACGCCGGCGCGCCCACCGGCGTGCTGGCCTTCCCCGCCGACGGGCGGTTCGACATCGCCGCGCTGACCGCCCAGGCCGCCGCCTGGCCCGGGCTGGAGGGCATGGACCTCGCCCGCGAGGTGTCCTGCACCCAGCCCTATCCGTGGGACGAGACGGTGTGGGCCTGGCCCGCGGGGCATGGGCGCCAGACCGCGCCGCGCTTTCACGTCGTCGCCGTGGATTACGGGGCCAAGCGCAACATCCTGCGCTGCCTGGCGTCCGCCGGCTGCCGGGTGACGGTGGTGCCGGCCACCGCGACGGCCGAGGACATCCTGGCCCACAAGCCGGACGGCGTGTTCCTCTCCAACGGCCCTGGCGACCCCGCGGCGACCGGCGCCTACGCCGTGCCGGCGATCCAGGGCGTGCTCGCCGCGGGCACCCCGCTGTTCGGCATCTGCCTCGGCCACCAGCTGCTCGCCATCGCGCTGGGCGGGCGCACCTACAAGCTGGCGCGCGGCCATCGCGGCGCCAACCAGCCGGTGCAGGACCTCGCCACCGGGCGCGTGGAGATCACCAGCCAGAACCACGGCTTCGCGGTGGATGAGAAGACGTTGCCCGAGGGCGTGACGGTCACCCATCGCAGCCTGTTCGACGGCAGCAACGAGGGCATCGCCTGCCCCGCGCGAAGCTGCTTCAGCGTGCAGTACCACCCCGAGGCCAGCCCCGGACCCTCCGACAGCCATTACCTGTTCGGCCGGTTCGTCGCGATGATGGAGGGCTGAGCAAATGGCCAAGCGCACCGACATCCGTTCCATCATGATCATCGGCGCCGGGCCGATCGTCATCGGCCAGGCCTGCGAGTTCGACTATTCCGGCGCCCAGGCCTGCAAGGCGCTGCGGGCCGAGGGCTACCGCGTCATCCTGGTCAATTCCAACCCGGCCACGATCATGACCGATCCCGGCCTGGCGGACGCCACCTATATCGAGCCGATCACCCCGGAGATGGTGGAGCGCATCATCGCCCGCGAGAAGCCGGACGCGCTGCTGCCCACCATGGGCGGGCAGACCGCGCTGAACACCGCGATGAAGCTCGCCGCCAACGGTGCCCTGGAGCGCCACGGGGTGGAGCTGATCGGCGCCCGCGCCGAGGTGATCGACCGCGCCGAGGACCGGCTGAAATTCCGCGACGCCATGGCCGAGATCGGC
>CAMFLK010000207.1 GCA_945957135.1 uncultured Rhodospirillales bacterium | reverse complement strand
CTGGTCTCGCCATGATCCGCCCGGCGCTCGGAATGGCCCAGGATCACCCAGCCGGCCCCGGCATCGCGCAGCATCGGCGCGGAGATGTCGCCGGTATGCGCGCCGGCCGGCCTGGCATGGCAGTCCTGCCCGCCCACCGCGACCGCCGACCCCACCAGGATATGCGCCACCGTGCCGACCATCGTCGCCGGCGGACAGACCAGCAGGTCGCATTCGAGCCCGTCCGCGCCCCGCCGCAGGGCGCCGGCGATCTTCGCCGCCTGCTCCGTCAGCCCGTTCATCTTCCAGTTGCCGGCGATCAGCTGGCGCATCGTTTCCCCCCGTTCATGCGGGGCGGCACCTATCCGATTCCGCCGACCCTGGCAAAGCCGCCGCCGCTTCCCTATGGTGCGCGGCCTTTTGCCACGGGATTCCTAAATGATCGGCTTGTTTCGCTCCTTCCTCAACACCTGGGCCGCGCGCCTGTTCTTCGCGCTGCTGACCGCCACCTTCGTGGTCTGGGGCGTGGGCGACGTGGTGCGCAATCTCGGCAATGACGGCTCGATCGCCACCGTCGCCGGCCATCGCATCGAAATGCCCGAGGTGCAGGACGCCTATCGCCGCCAGCTCGCCCAGGTCACCCGCATGCTCGGCACCAATATCGAGCCCACGCCGGAAATCCGCCGCGGCGTGGCCGCCCAGGCGCTGGACCAGGTGATCACCACCACCGCCGTCAACACCGCCATCGCCAACATGGGCATCACCGTGCCGGACGACGCGCTGCGCCAGGCGGTGTGGGACATGGCGCCCTTCAAGGGGCCGGACGGCAAGTTCAGCCGCGCCCAGTTCGAACAGCTGCTGCGCAGCAACGGCTACACCGAAGGGCGCTTCCTCGAGCTGATGCGCGCCGACCTCGCCCAGCGCCAGCTCGCCAACGCGCTGCGCGCCGGCTATGCCAGCCCGGACACGCTGACCCGCATCGTCTATGCCTTCCAGCGCGAGCAGCGGGTGGCGGACATGGTGGAACTGGCCTTCGCCGCCGTCCAACCGCCCGCGCCGCCCACCGAGGCGCAGCTGCAACGCTGGTACGAGAACCACCCCGACCTCTACCGCACCCCGGAATTCCGCCGCATCCGCGCCGTGGTGCTGGCCCCCGCCCGCATCGCCGCGGACATCCAGGTGGGCGAGGACGAGGTGAAGGCCGCCTACGAGCAGCGCCGCGCCAGCTTCGAGCAGCCGGAACGCCGCGACGTGCAGGTGATCCTGACCCCGGACGAGGCCGCCGCCAAAACCCTGGCGGAGAAATGGCTGGCCGGGGCCGACTGGGCGGCGATCCAGGAGGCCGCCAAGGCCGCCAACGGCACGCCCGTCGAGCTGACCGGCGCCACCCGCGAGGAAATCCCCGCCCCCGAACTGGCCGAGGCCGCCTTCGCCGCCAAGCCGGGCGAGGTGCCCGCGCCGGTCAAGAGCGCGCTCGGCTGGCACGTGCTGAAGGTGACGAAGGTGGTGCCGGGCGCCGCCAAGACGCTCGACGAGATGCGCGAGCCGCTCAAGGCGCAGATCGCCCTCGATAAGGCCGCCGACCTCGCCTACGACCGCGCCAACAAGATCGAGGACCTGCTGGCCGGCGGCACCAAGCTGGAAGACCTGCCCGGCGATTTCGGCCTCGCCGCCATCGCCGGCACATTGGACGCCCAGGGCATGACGCCGGAGGGCCAGCCCGCGCCGATTCCCGGCGGCGACGCGCTGCGCCAGGCGCTGATCCAGGCCGCCTTCGCCGCCAAGCCCGGCGACCCGCCCCGGCTGATCGAGGCGCCGCGCCAGGGCAGCGACCCGCAATCCTTCTTCGCCGTGGAGATCGAGAGCATCCAGGAACCCAAGGTGCAGCCGATGGACCAGGTGGCCGCGCGGGTGAAGGAGGACTGGACCCACGACGCCATCCGCCATATCCAGGACGAGGCGGCCGCCAAGCTGCTCGCCGCGGTGAAGGGCGGCCAGAGCCTGGCCGATGCTGCCGCCGCCGCCGGGCTGAAGGTGACGCGCCTGCCCGCCACCGGCCGTGCCGCCCCGGCCGAGGGCGTGCCCGCCCAGCTGATGCAGCCGCTGTTCGAGCTGAAGAAGGGCGAGCCCACCATGGTGGAGACGCCGGACGGGTTCGTGGTCGCCCAGCTCGCCGACATCATCGCCGCCAATGCCGACCAGGACGCGCTGGGCTACGCCCAGGCCCGCGACGCGCTGACCCAGTCGCTCGGCAACGACCTGCAGGCCGCCGCCAGCGTGGCGCTGCGCGATCGCGGCAACCCGAAGATCAACCGCGCGATGGCCGACCAGATCGTGCAGGGGGAATGACCGCGCCATGAACGCCACGGCTGCTCCCGGCTTCGCCGAATTCCGCGCCGATTACGAGGCAGGGCGCGGCCGGCTGCTGTGGCTGCGCGGGGTGGCCGACCTGGAAACCCCGGTCGCCGCCTTCCTCAAGCTCGCCCACGGCAAGCCCTACACCTTCCTGCTCGAGAGCGTGGAGGGCGGGGCCTCGCGCGGCCGCTACTCCATCATCGGCCTCGACCCCGACCTGGTGTGGCGCTGCCGCGACGGGCGGGCGGAGATCAACCGCGACGCCCAGGCCGCGCCCCACGCCTTCACGCCGGAGGCGGCGCCCCCGCTCGAGTCGCTGCGCGCCCTGGTGGCGGAGACGCGGCTCGATGTGCCCGAGGGGCTGCCGGGCATGTGCGGCGGCGTGATCGGCTATCTCGGCTACGACATGGTCCGGCTGATGGAGAAGCTGCCGGACACCAACAAGGACGAGCTGGGCGTGCCCGAGGCGCTGCTCGCCCGGCCCACCTTGTTCGTGATCTTCGACAACGTGACCGACCTGCTGACCCTCGCCGCCCCGGTCTATCCGCGGCCGGGCATCCCCGCCCAGGCGGCTTGGGAAGCGGCCCAGGCGCGGCTGGCCCAGGCCGAGGCGGCGCTGGCCCGCCCGCTGCCGCTGGCCGCCCCGCCGGTGGCGCTGCCGCCAATGACCGAGCCGCGCTCCAACTTCACCAAGCAGGGCTTCATGCAGGTGGTGGAGCGGGTGAAGGACTACATCGCCGCCGGCGACGCCTTCCAGGTGGTGCCCAGCCAGCGCTTCTCCGCCCCCTTCGCCCTGCCGCCCTTCGCGCTGTATCGCGCGCTGCGGCGGATCAACCCCGCGCCGTTCCTGTTCTTCCTCGATTTCGGCGGCTTCTCCGTGGTGGGCAGCAGCCCGGAAATCCTGGTGCGGCTGCGCGACGGCCTCGTCACCATCCGCCCGCTGGCCGGCACCCGCCGGCGCGGCGCGACCGACGAGGAGGACCAGGCGCTGGCCGCCGAACTGCTCGCCGACCCCAAGGAGCGGGCGGAGCACCTGATGCTGCTCGATCTCGGCCGCAACGACGTGGGACGGGTGGCGGAGATCGGCAGCGTGCGGGTGACCGAGAGCTTCGCCATCGAGCGGTTCAGCCATGTGATGCACATCATGTCCGACGTGCAGGGCAAGCTGCGCGGCGGGCTGGACGCGGTGGACGCGCTGGTCGCCGGCTTCCCCGCGGGCACGCTGAGCGGGGCGCCGAAGGTGCGGGCGATGGAGATCATCGAGGAGCAGGAACCGGTGCGCCGCGCCATCTATGGCGGCTGCATCGGCTATTTCGCCGCCGACGGCACGATGGACACCTGCATCGCGCTCCGCACCGCCGTGGTGAAGGACGGCACGATGTATGTGCAGGCCGGCGGCGGCGTGGTGGCGGATTCCGACCCCGAGGCGGAATACGAGGAAACCCGCCAGAAGGCCCGCGCCCTGTTCCGCGCGGCGGAGGAGGCGGTGCGCTTCGCCGCCGGTAAAGCCTAGGCGGCTCCCGTCGCCACCCGGAACAGCAGCTTGCGCTGCCCCGGCGCGTGCGGGCTGGGCGTGGCGCCGGTGAGCTCGCCGCCATTGGCCTCGATCACCTTGCGCGAGGGGATGTTGGCCTCGTCGCAAGTCAGGCCGATATGCGCCAGGCCCAGCTCGGCGGCCACCGGCAGGATCATCGCCAGCGCCCGCGTCGCGTAGCCGCGCCGGCGCTTCCACGGCACCACGGTGTAGCCGACATGGCCGAGCACATGGTCGGGCAGCGCCTCCGTGCCCGGCTGGTAGCGCAGCGAGATGCGGCCGCAGAATTCGCCGTCCCACAGCCAGAAGGGGCGATTGGGCAGGCGCGGCACCTCGCGCCCGTCGGCGAGCGTGAGCGTGCCGTCCTGGCGCAGGATGTCGCACAGGAACGCCTCCGGGTCGGCGCGCAGGGCGGCGAGCTGGGCGGCGCTCACGTCCTGCGTGGTGTCCGGCGACCAGCCGGTGGCCAGCGCCGCCGCGTAGCCCGGCAGCAGGGCCGGGGCGGGCACCAGCAGGCGCAATGAGTCTGTAACTTCGGGTGGTGTCAGCATGGGGCGCAGAGGTTACGCTGTCCGCCGGAAACGCAGCAACCGGAGCACCCAGCCCTTGGCGCGAAGCCGAAGCGGCGCCACCCCCGCGGTGAAGATCGTCGATGTCGCCGCCCGCGCCGGCGTGGCGCCGATGACCGTCTCGCGCGTGCTGAACACGCCGGACCGCGTCTCGGAAGACACCCGCGCCCGCGTGCAGGCGGCGATCGACGAGCTGGGCTACGTGCCCAACCTCATCGCCGGCGGCCTGTCCAGCCGCCGCAGCCGGATGATCGCGGCGATCGTGCCCACCATCGCCAGCCCGATGTTCAGCGACCCCGTGCAAAGCTTCACCGACACGCTCGGCCATGCCGGCTATCGCGTGATGCTGTCGCTGTCCGGCTACGGCAACACCGACGAGGACGCGCTGATCCGCGCCGTGCTCGCCCGCCGGCCGGACGGGCTGCTGCTCACCGGGGCCAAGCACTCGCCCGGCGTGCGCCGCATGCTGCGCGACGCCGGCGTGCCGGTGGTGGAGATCTGGGACGCCGCCGAGCACAGCACGGACATGCTGGTGGGCTTCGACCACGCCGAGCTGGGCGAGGCGGTGGCCGATTTCTTCGCGGCCAGCGGCCACACGCGCTTCGCCGTGCTGGCCGCCGGCGACCCGCGCGGCACCGCCCGGCGCGACGGCTTCCTGCGCGGCGTGGCCCGGCACGGAGGCGCCGTGGTGGCCCAGCGCACGCTGCCGGCGCCGTCGGGCATTCTCGACGGGCGGGCGGCGCTGCGCGACATCGCGCCCCTGCTCGGCGAGCGCACCGCCCTGCTGTGCTCGTCCGACCTGGTGGCGTTCGGCGCGGTGACGGAGGCGCGGGTGCTCGGCATCCCCGTCCCCGAACGCCTGGCCGTGTGCGGCTTCGGCGATTTCGAGATCAGCCGCGGCGCGGAGCCGCCGATCACCACCGTCGCCGTCGATGGCCGCGCCATGGGCCGCATGGCCGCGGAAAACCTGCTCGCCCGCATGGACGGCGGCAGCGCCCCCGGCCGCGTGCTGGTGCCGTTCCGCATCCTCGCCCGCGCCACCACCTGATCGCCCCCCGGCTTGCCGGGCGGGAGGGTTCGTGGCACTCGACACGGGCAAGAAGGAGGACGGGCGGATGGAGCATGTGGCAGCCGGCGCGCTGAAGGTGAACGGCGTCCTCAAGACCTTCCTGGAAACCGAGGCGCTGCCCGGCACCGGCGTGGCGGCGGAGCATTTCTGGTCCGGCCTCGCCGCGCTGATCGCCGAATTCGCGCCCCGCAACCGCGCCCTGCTCGACACGCGCGACCAGATCCAGGTCCAGCTCGACGAGTGGAACAAGGCGACGCGCGGCAAGCCGCAGGACACCGCCACCTATATCCAGTTCCTGCGCGACATCGGCTACATCGTGCCGCCGCCACCCGCCTTTGCCGTCGCCACCGAGAACGTGGACGCGGAAATCGCCACCATCGCCGGCCCGCAGCTCGTCGTGCCCGTCAGCAACGCCCGCTACGCGCTCAACGCCGGCAACGCCCGCTGGGGCAGCCTGTACGACGCGCTGTACGGCACCGACGCCATCCCTGAGGACGGCGGCGCCACGCGGGGCGCCGGCTACAACCCGGTGCGCGGCGCGCGCGTGGTGGCGAAGGCGAGGGAGGTGCTGGACCAGTCCGCCCCGCTCGCCGGCACCAGCCATGCGGATGCCACGGGCTACGCGGTGGCCGACGGCGCGCTGGTCGCCACGACCGCCACCGGCGGCACCGCCCCCCTGGCCGACCCCGCCCAGTTCGCCGGCTATCGCGGCGAGGCGGCCGCCCCCTCCGCCGTGCTGCTGCGCCGCCACGGCCTGCACCTGGAAATGGTGTTCGACCGCGCCCATCCGATCGGCCGCGACGACCAGGCGGGCATGGCCGACCTGGTCCTGGAATCCGCCATCTCCACCATCATGGATTGCGAGGATTCCGTCGCCGCCGTCGATGCCGCCGACAAGGTCGATCTCTACCGCAACTGGCTCGGCCTGATGCGCGGCACGCTCTCCGCCAGCTTCGCGAAAGGCGGCCGCACCCTGGAACGCCGCCTCAACCCCGACCGCGCCTACACCGCGCCCGAGGGCGGCACCCTCACCGTGCCCGGCCGCTCGCTGATGCTGGTGCGCAATGTCGGCCACCACATGCACACCGACGCGGTGCAGACCGCGGATGGCGGGGAGGTGCCGGAAACCATCCTGGACGCCGCGGTCACGTCGCTGATCGCCATCCACGACCTGAAATCCCCCGGCCCGATCCGCAACTCCCGCGCCGGCTCGGTCTATATCGTGAAGCCCAAGATGCACGGGCCGGACGAGGTGGCCTTCGCCGCCGACCTGTTCTCGGGCGTGGAAGACATGCTCGGCCTCGCCCGCAACACGCTCAAGATGGGCATCATGGACGAGGAACGCCGCACCACCGTCAACCTCGCCGCCTGCATCCACGCCGCGCGCGAACGCGTGGTGTTCATCAACACCGGCTTCCTCGACCGCACCGGCGACGAAATCCACTCCTCCATCGAGGCCGGGCCGATGGTGCGCAAGGAAGCCATGCGCAACACCGCCTGGATCGGCGCCTACGAGAACAACAACGTCGATGTCGGCCTGGCCTGCGGCCTGATCGGCCGTGCCCAGATCGGCAAAGGCATGTGGGCCGCGCCGGACCGGATGGCGGACATGCTGGCCCAGAAGATCGGCCACCCCCGCGCCGGCGCCTCCTGCGCCTGGGTGCCATCCCCCACCGCCGCCACCCTGCACGCGCTGCACTACCACATGATCGACGTCGCCGCCCGCCAGGCCGAACTCGCCGACCGCCCGCCCGCCAAACTCGCCGACCTCGTCACCCTGCCGCTCGCCGAAGGCGCCAACTGGTCCTCCGACGACATCCAACAGGAGCTCGACAACAACGCCCAGGGCATCCTCGGCTACGTCGTGCGCTGGATCGACCAAGGCGTCGGCTGCTCCAAAGTGCCGGATATCCACGACGTCGGTCTGATGGAGGACCGCGCCACCCTGCGTATCTCCAGCCAACACATCGCCAACTGGCTGCTCCACCGCGTGGTGACCGCCGAACAAGTGATGGAAACCATGAAACGCATGGCCAAAGTGGTGGACCGCCAAAACGCCGACGACCCCGCCTACCACCCCATGGCCCCGAAATTCGACGGCGTGGCCTTCAAAGCCGCCTGCGACCTCGTCTTCAAAGGCCGCGCCCAACCCAACGGCTACACCGAATTCGTCCTCCACGCGCGACGGCGGGAGGCGAAGGGGAAGTAAGGAAGGCCAGGGGCGCTGCCCCTGGACCC
>CAMFLK010000206.1 GCA_945957135.1 uncultured Rhodospirillales bacterium | reverse complement strand
GCCCCTCGACCCCTTGCCGCGACAAGAGGTCGCGGCGGGGGCCTCAGGCCCCAGACCCCATTCGCTTAAGGCGGTACGGTGTTTGCCATTTCCCGGGCGAAGCCAGGAATCTTCGTTGGCCCGCGGTACTGATGCGGCCTTCGGCCCGAAGAATAAGGAGCGGGGTCTGGGGCCTAAGGCCCCAGCATCGCGGGACAAATGGTCCCGCGGAGGTCCAGGGCGGAGCCCTGGCCTTCCTTCCCTCGATAGCACCAACAAAAACCAGGGAGTTTTCTCGATGATCTCGATTTCGCGCCGCCAGCTTGGCATGGGCATCGCGGGCTTGGCGGGGGGCGTGGCCGGGCGGCCGGCCTGGGCGGCGAAGGAGTTGACGATCGGGGTGGTGTTGCCGCTGTCGGGCATCTACGCGAATCAGGCCGAGCAGTATGAGGGTGGCATCAAGGCATTCCAGGCGCTGCATGGCACGAGTGTGGCGGGCATGCCGGTGAAGGTCGTCTATCGCGACGATCAGGGGCCGGGCTCCGGCGATCTGGCGCGGCGGCTGACGCAGGAGCTGATCCTGCGGGACAAGGCCGACATCATACTCGGCTACAGCTTCACGCCGAATGCGATGGCCGCGGCGAGCCTGCTGACCGAGGCGAAGAAGCCGGCGGTGATCATCAATGCCGCGACGTCGGTGATCACCGAGAAGTCGCCCAATTTCATCCGCGTGTCCTTCACCACGCCGCAGATGGCCTATGTGCTGGGCCAGTATGCGGCCAAGCAGGGCATCAAGACCGTCTATACCATCGTCTCCGATTACGGGCCGGGGATCGATGCCGAGACCTGGTTCGTCAAGGCGTTCACCGCGGCGGGTGGCAAGGTGGTGGGCAGCGCGCGCACGCCGGTCTCCGAAATGGAATATGCGCCGTTTCTGCAGCGGGCGATGGAAGCCAAGCCCGATGCGGTGTTCAGCTTCGATCCGGGCGGCGACGTGGCGGTGGCCTTCATGAAGGAGGCGAAGAAGCGCGGGCTGATGGAATCCGGCATCAAGCTTCTGGTGACCGGTGATGTGGTGGAGGACCAGTCCCTGCCGCTGTTCGGCGATGCGGTGAAGGGCGTGATCTCCGTCCACCACTATCAGGTCGGGCTCGACAATCCGGAGAACAAGGCGTTCGTGGCCAAGTACAAGGAGATCATGGGCAAGGACGCCATCCCCAATTTCCGTGCCGTGCAGGGCTATGACGGCATGGCGCTGATCTACAAGGCGGTGGAGGCCACCAAGGGCGACCTGAGCACCGAGGCGCTGCTGAAGGCGATGAAGGGCATCACGCTCGACAGCCCGCGCGGCAAGCTGACCATCGACCCCGAGACGCGCGAACCGGTGCAGACCATGTATGTGCGCGAGGGCAGGCTGGTGGGCGACCAGTGGCAGAACGTGCAGATCGGCGCCTATCCCGATGTGAAGGACCCGGCAAAGGACCCCGCCCTCAAATGAGGGCGGCATGATCAACACCGCCTCCGTCCTGCTCGACGGCGTGTCCTATGGCATGCTGCTGTTCCTGTTCTCCATCGGCCTGTCGATCACGCTGGGGCTGATGCGGTTCGTGAACCTCGCGCATGGCGCCTTCGCGATGATCGGCGGCTACGTCACGGTGTCGCTGGTCAATCTGCTTGGCGTGCCGTTCCTGCTGACGCTGCCGGCCGCCTTCGCGGTCAGCGGCGTGGTGGGGTTCGTGCTGGAGCGGGTGGTGATCCACCGGGTGTATCGCGAACCCGAGTTGCAGCAGGTGCTGTTCTCCATCGGGCTCGCCTTCGCGGCGAGTGCGCTGGCCACCATCGTCTTCGGCCCGCAGCAGCAGCCCATTGCGCTTCCTTCCTGGCTGGCGCAGCGGATTTCGCTGCTGGGCGTGCCGGTGGGGGCCAGCCGGGTGTTCCTGATCGGGGTGGCGGCGGTGGCGGCGGTGCTGCTGGTGCTGCTGTTCAACCGCACGCTGTTCGGCGCGCGCATCCGCGCGGCGGTGGACAACCGCCGTGCCGCGGAGGGTATCGGCGTGCGCGTCGGAAGGCTGTTCGCCGTCACCTTCGCGCTGGGCGCGGCGATGGCCGGGCTGGGGGGCGCGCTGGCGGTGGATTCGTTGGGGCTCGATCCGACCATGCCATTCAAATATCTCATCCCCGTGCTGATGGTGGTGGTGATCGGGGGCCCTGGTTCCATTCCCGGCTCGCTGGTGGCCTCGCTGGTGCTGGGCGTGGTGGACACGATGTTCAAATACGCGGTGCCGGATGTGGGCCCGTTCGTGGTGTATGCGCTGCTGGTGGGCATGCTGCTGGCCTTTCCGCGCGGGCTGGCGGCGATCCGCGCGTGAAGGCGCGCACCGCCACGCGCTTCGCGCCGGTGCTGCTGCTCGCGGCGATCGCGAGCTATGTGCTGTTTCCCGACTATCTCGCGCTGATCACGCAGATCATGATCCTCGCGATCTTCGCGCTGTCCTACGATCTGTTGCAGGGCCATACCGGCATCGTCTCGCTCGGCCATGCCGCGTTCTTCGGCCTGGGCGCCTACAGCGTCGCCATCCTGTCGCGGTTCGGGGTGACGGAGCCGGTGCTGGGGCTGTTCGCCGCCGGCGCGGTCAGCGCGGTGGTCGCGCTGGTGCTGTCGCCGATCGTGGCGCGCGGCAACGATCTCACGCGGCTGCTGATCACGCTGGGCATCGGCTCGCTGCTATATGAGGCGGCGAACCGCGCACGCGCCTGGACCGGCGGCGCGGACGGGCTGTCGGATTTTGCGCTGTCGCCGCTGCTCGGCGTGTTCGAGTTCGATTTCCTCGGCCGCACGGCTTTCTTTTATTCGTTCGCGGTGCTGGCGCTGGTCTATGCCTGCCTGCTGCGCATCACCACCTCGCCCTTCGGTCTGGCGCTGGCGGGGATTCGCGAGAACACCACGCGCATGCGGGCCATTGGCGCGCCCACGGCGCGGCACATCGCGGTGAGCTACATGCTCTCCGGCGCCATCGCCGGGCTGGGTGGCGCGGTGCTGGCGCAGACGAGCCATTTCGTCTCGCTGGACATGCTGGGGTTCGACCGCTCGGCCGAGGTGATGATGGTCGCCACGCTGGGCGGCACCGGCACGCTGCATGGGGTGGTGATCGGCGCGGCGGGCTTCGGCTATGTGAAGGACGCGCTATCCACGCTCAGCCCGAAATACTGGCACCTGGCGCTGGGCATCGTGCTGATGGCCTCGGTGCTGCTGATGAAGGGCGGCATCGCCGGCGCCCTGGCACGGCTGGCCGCGTGGCGGAAGCGATGACCGCTGCTTTGGAATCCCGCAACCTTGCCGTGCGCTACGGCCATTTCTCGGCGGTGGGGGGAGTCGATCTCGCCATCGCGCCGGGGGCGCGGCATGCGTTGATCGGGCCGAACGGCGCGGGCAAGACCACGCTGGTCCACGCGCTGACCGGCAACGTCGCCGCCACCGCCGGCAGCGTGCATCTGGATGGCGAGGATATCACCCACCTCGCCCAGCCGGCGCGGGTGCGCAAGGGTCTGGCGCGCACCTTCCAGATCAACCAGCTGTTCCGCTCGCAGACCGTGCTGGAGAACGTGCTGTTGGCGGTGTTCGAGCGGCAGCGCGCCACGCGCGCCTTCTGGCGCAGCGCCACCGGCGACCGCCGCGCCATCGCGGAGGCGCGTGAGCACATCGCGCTGGTCAATCTCGCATCGCTCGCGGACCAGCCGGTGCATCGGCTGGCCTATGGCCAGCAGCGCATGGTGGAGATCGCCATCGCGCTGGCCACGCGCCCGCGCGTGCTGATCCTGGACGAGCCGGCGGCGGGCGTCCCGACCACCGAGAGTGCCGTGATCTTCGAGCGGCTGGAGGCGCTGCCGCGCGAGATGACACTGATCTTCGTCGAGCACGACATGAACCTTGTCTTCCGCTTCGCCGAACGCATCACCGTGCTGGTGGCGGGCAAGGTGCTCACCGAGGGCACGCCGGCGGAGATTTCGGCCGACGAGCGGGTGCGCGAGGTGTATCTCGGCCGGCGGGGGCACCATGCTGCTTGAGGTCGCCTCGATCTCCGCCGGGTATGGCGACGCGGTGATCCTGGAGGATGTGTCGCTGGATCTGGACAGCGGCGAGTGCCTGGCGGTGCTGGGGCGCAACGGCGTGGGCAAGACCACGCTGATGCTGACGCTGATGGGCCATGCGCGGCTGCGCGGCGGTGGGATGCGCTGGCGCGGGGCGGATCTCGCGCGGCTGCCACCGGCGGAGCGGGCGCGGGCCGGGCTGGGCTGGGTGCCGCAGGAGCGCGACATCTTCCCCTCGCTGACCGTGGAGGAGAATCTGCGCATCGCCGCGCGGCCGGGCGAGATCGGCCTTGACGCCGTCTATGGGTTGTTCCCGCGCCTGCGCGAGCGGCGGCGCAACATGGGCGACAAGCTCTCGGGCGGCGAGCAGCAGATGCTGGCGATCGGCCGGGCCTTGATGACCAACCCCAAGCTGCTGCTGCTGGACGAGCCGTTCGAGGGTCTGGCGCCGGTGATCGTGGAGGAGCTGGAGGCGACGATGCGCGACCTGCGCACGCGCTACGGCTTCGCCATCATCGTGGTGGAGCAGCATGCGGAGGACACGCTGCGCCTGTCGGACAAGGCGATCGTGCTGGAGCGCGGGCGGGTGGTGGAACGGGATTCCTCGGCCCTGCTGCTGGAGGATTTCGATCGCGTGCGCCGCTACATCGCGGTGTGACCACAGGCAGGAGCGGGCTCATACATCCCCATTCTTCGCATACCCAGCCTCGCTTCGTTGGGGCGCGCGCTGTCAAGGGCGGTGGCGAAGCGAACCATGACAGCGCCCGGCCCAACCCAAGCAGAATACCAAAAGAGAAGGTGCCCCAACGCCCAGTCGCGACGAAACGGACATGACCCATGGCGCGCGGCGACATATTCGACGACACGATGGCGGTGATGACCGGCCCCGAAGTGGCGGCCGCCGCGGCGTGCGGGGCGGGCGTGCTGTTGCCGGTGGGGGTGATCGAGGCGCATGGGCCGCATCTGCCCACCGGCACGGATGTGCTGCTGGCCATGGCGGTCTGCCGCACCATCCGCCGCCACGCGGCGCGGGAGCTGGTGATCGCGCCGCCCTTCTATTGGGGCGTCAACGGCATCCTCGGCAAATACGCGGGAAGTTTTGACATCCGGCCGGAGACGGCGGCGGCGCTGCTGACCGATTGTCTCGACTCGCTGCTGGCCACCGGCTTCGCCGACATCTTCGTCGTCAGCCATCACGGCGATCTCGCGCACAACCAGATGGTGCTGCGCGTGCTGGACGCGGTGCGGGCGCGCGGGCATGGCGGGGTGCGCTGGCTGTATGCGCCGGCCCGGCCGCGCATGATCGAGCGGCTGGGCCAGAGCGGGGAGGAGCCGGTGTGGGTGCCCTGGACGCCGCCGCCCGAGCTGACGCGTTTCCGGGTGACCGGCACGCTGGGGGTGCATGCCGACGAGTTCGAAACCGCCGGCATCGTACGCTACTTTCCCGAAACGGTGGATTTCGAGGCGCTGCGCGGCTTGAAACCCACCGCGCTCGATGCGGAGGGCTTGGCCGAGTGGCGCACCGGCGACGCGGCGGCGCGACGGCTGACCCCCGACGGCTATTTCGGCGCGCCCAACCCGGTGGACCCGGAGCTGTGGCGCTTCTTTGACGAAACCGCCCGCTCCATGGCGCGGGCCATCGATGAGGCAGGCGCATGACCCGCACGCAAGTTGGCATCATCGGCGCCGGTCCGGCCGGGCTGTTCCTGGCGCATCTGCTGGCCAAGCAGGGCATCGACAGCGTCATTCTCGAGGGGCGCAGCCAGGATTATGTGCTGGGCCGGGTGCGCGCGGGGGTGCTGGAACCCTCCACCGTCGCGTCCATGGCGCTGCTGGGGCTGGATGGGCGGCTGAAGCGCGAGGGCATCGTGGATGACGGGCTGGATTTCCGTTTCCGCGGTCGCACCGTGCACATGAACCTGCCGGAGCTGACCGGCCACCGCGTGGTGATCTACGGCCAGCAGGAGGTGGTGAAGGATCTGATCGCGGCCCGCATCGACTCCGGCGCGCCGCTGATCTTCGGCGCCGAGGCGGTGGCGATCGAGGACATCGCCGGCCGCCCAGCCATCATCTACGTCCAGGATGGCGTGCAGAAGCGGCTGGAGTGCGATTTCGTGGCGGCCTGCGACGGGTATCACGGCATCGGCCGCGCCAGCATTCCGGCGGACCGCATCACGCTGCACGAGCGGCAATACGGCTTCGCCTGGCTGGGCGTGCTGTCGCGCTCGCCGCCGTTGCCGGACATGACCTACAGCAACAGCGATCGCGGCTTCGCGCTGTGCAGCCGGCGCTCCTGGGAGGTGTCGCGGCTGTATTTGCAGGTGGGGCCGGAGGAAACGCCGGAGGAATGGCCGGCCGCGCGGTTCTGGGACGAGCTGCACCACCGCATGTTCGACGAGGATGCGCGGGCCATCGTCGAGGGCGAGATCTTCCAGACCGACGTGGCCCAGCTGCGCGCCTTCATCGCCGAGCCGATGCAGCATGGCCGCCTGTTCCTGGCCGGCGACGCCGCGCATATCGTGCCGCCCACCGGGGCCAAGGGGCTGAACCTGGCCGTGGGCGACGCGCGGCTGCTGGCCCGCGCGCTGGGGCACCACTACGCCACCGGGTCGAGCGCGCTGCTCGAGGGTTATTCGCAAGCCTGTCTGGACCGGGTGTGGAAGGCGGTGCGCTTCTCCACGGCGCTGACCGGGCTGCTGCACCGCATGCCCGGCCACACGCCGTTCGAACGCGCGCTGCAACTGACCGAGCTGGAATACACGGCGGCCTCGCCGTCGGCGCAGAAGGCGATCGCGGAACAGTATGTGGGGATCGGGATACAGGAGCCGTGGATGCTGACGGAGGCGTTGTAGGCGGCTCCTTCGCATTCATGATCGGGCTCGCGGCGCGCCTTGACAGGTCCACGGGCCTATAGCCGCACCCCCAGCAAGCTGCGCCGCGCCCGCGCCGCGTCGCGCCCGAGGGCGATCAGGCCGGCGATCTGGCTAGGGTGGCGTAGCAGGGAGGCGGCCAGCCGGGCGGGGGCGATGCGGCCGGCGGCATCGAGCGCGGTGAGCGCGGCCGGCGGCAGGTCGCGTCCGGCGGGGTCGCAGATGGCGCGCAGCACGGCGAAGGGCACGCCATGGCGCGCGGCGGCCTCGGCCACCGCGCCGCTTTCCAGATCGACGGCGGCGGCACCGGTGGCGTGGAACAGGGCGGCTTTCGCGGCGGCGGTGGCGACGATGGCGTCGGGCGCGATCAGGGTGGCGATCGCGGCGGCGGGAACGCCGCTGGTCAGGGCGGGGTCGCAGGGCCACGGCCGGCCTCGATGCAGCACCGCGCCCGGCACCACCAGCGTGCCGGGCGCCAGCGCCGGGTCCAGCCCGCCGGCCAGGCCGAAGCTGAGCAGGGCGGTGGCGCCTCCGGCGACCAGGCGTTCGGCCGCCGCCGCAGCCCCCGCGGGGGTGCCTCCGCCGGCCGCCACCGGCCCGGCGAGGCCGCGGGCGATGCGGCCCTCGGCCTCCAGGCCGACCACGATGCCCAGCGTCATGGCCGGAACCGCTAGAATCCCCACGCCACATGCCGGGCATTGCCCTGCCGCAAATTGCGGAACCGGGCCATGGCCATCAGCGGGAAGAACAGCTTGTAGCCGTGGTAGCGCAGGTAGAACACGCGCGGGAAACCCACGGCGGTGTAGGGCTCTTC
>CAMFLK010000205.1 GCA_945957135.1 uncultured Rhodospirillales bacterium | reverse complement strand
GTCCACCACCACGGCACCGGCCGGCGCGTCCTGGAACAGCAGCGCCACCAGCGCGTCCTCGCCCGCCAGCCGCGCCAGCAGGCTCGGCGCCGGCGGCGGCGGGCACAGCCAGGCGGCGAGGCGGGCGCGCCAGTCCCTCATGCCACCGCCCCCGCGCCGCTGCGCAGGCGCCAGACATAGGCGATGATCTCGGCCACCGCCTGGTAGTGCTCGATCGGGATTTCGCGGTCCAGCTCCACCGGATACAGCGCGCGGGCCAGCGGCGGGTTGGCGACCAGCGGCACGCCATGCGCCTGCGCCACCTCGCGGATGCGCGCGGCCGCCTCGTCCACCCCCTTGGCCACCACGCGCGGCGCGGCGCTGCCGCCCCGGTCATAGGCCAGCGCCACGGCGTAGTGGGTGGGGTTGGTGACGACCACGGCGGCGTTGGGCACCGCCGCCATCATCCGCTTGCGCGCGCGGGCCATGCGCAGGCGGCGCACCCGCGCCTTGATCGCGGGGTCGCCCTCGGCCTCCTTGTGCTCCTCGCGCAGCTCGTGCCGGCTCATGCGCAGCCCGGACATGTGCTTCCAATATGTATGCAGCCCGTCCAATACGGCAACGACCGCCTGCACCGCCAGCATCGCCAGCACGATGCGCAGCGCGAGCCGCAGGGCGCGATCGACCAGCAGCCCCGGCTCCCACCCCACCGCCGCGCGCAGCAGCGGCGCGGCGCCGCCCAGCACGGTCCAGGCCACGAACCCCACCGCCGCCAGCTTGGCGACACCCTTGGCCGCCTCGATCAGGCTGGTGGGGCCGAGCAGGCGCGCCAGGCCGCGGCGCGGATCGAGCCGGGCGAGGTCGGGCGCCAGCGCCGACCAGTTGAGCAGCAGCCGCGTCTGCCCCAGCACCGCCGCGCAGGAAGCCACCAGCGACGCCAGCACGAAGGGCGCCGCCCCCACCACCAGCGCCGAGCCGGCGAGCCGCACCCCCTCGATCGGCCCCAGCTCCGCCGTGCGTTCCAGCAGCACGCGCAGCCGCCCGGCCATGCCGGCCGCCATCGGCGGCAGCGCCATCATCGCCACCAGCGCGGCGGCGCCGAGCACGGCGAGGCTGGTGGCCTCGCGCGACAGCGGCGCCCGGCCCTCGGCCCGCGCCCGTTCCAGGCGCCGCGCCGAGGGGGCTTCCGTCTTGTCCTCGTCCTCACCGCCGGCCATGGCGCCTCACTGCCCCGGAAGCGCGGCCAGCGCCGTCGCCGCCTGGTCGCTCCAGGCCGAGACGATGGCGGTGACCAGCACCACCAGCAGCGCCAGGCCGCCCACGATCTGGCCGGGCATGGCGGCGAAATAGACCTGGAGCTGCGGCACCAGACGGCTGACCAGGCCCGAGGCGACGTGCCAGGCGATCGCCGCGAGCACGAAGGGCGAGGCCAGCTGCACCGCCAGCGCGAAGCTCGCCGCCACCGCGGCCACCGCGGTCTGCAACGTGTCCGCCGCCGGCAGCAGCGCCCCCGGCGCGATCAGCGCGAAGCTGCCGGCGAGCGCCCGCATCGGCAGCACGTACAGCCCCGAGGCCAGCACCAGCGTGGGGGCGGCGAGGCCGAGCAGGCGCGACAGGGCGGAGGTCTGCGCGCCCAGCGCGTCCGGCTGCAGCACGTTGGACAGGCCGAGCAGCGCCGCGGCGATCTGCCCGGCCATCGACAGCGCCAGCAGCACCAGCCGCGCCAGCCAGCCCAGCCACAGCCCGGTGACGATTTCCGCCGCCACCATCGCGAAGCTTCGCAGCACGTCCGGCGGTGCCGCGGGCAGCTCCGCCGCCACCACCGGCGTCAGCAGCGCGGTGAAGGCGACCGCCGCGCCGGCGCGCACGGTCATGGGTATCTCCGCCTCGCCGACGCCCGGCAGCAGCATGCAGGCGCAGCCCACCCGCGCCAGCGTCAGCACGAAGGCGAAGGCCCAGCCTGAGAGCTGGGCCAGCAACTCCGCTTCGGTCACGAGCCGCCGACCGCGACGAGACGGTCGAAGATCATGCGGGTGAAATCGTTGAGCGTGGCGGCCATGAACGTGCCGGTCAGCAGCAGCGCGGCGCCGATCGCCAGCACCTTCGGCACGAAGGCCAGCGTCGCCTCGTTGATCTGTGTCACCGCCTGGAACAGCGACATCACCAGCCCGGTGGCCAGCGCCACCAGCAGCGGCGGGCCGCCGAGCTTGAGCACCACCAGCATCGTCTCGCGCAGAATCGCCGCGATATCGCCTTCCTGCATGTCCCGTCTCGTCTTTTTGTCGAGTGGGCCGAGATCAGATCGGCATGCGCATGATGTCCTGATACGCCTGCACCACCCGGTCGCGGATCGCCACGGTCGTTTGCAGCGTCAGCTCCGCCTTGGACACGGCGGTGACCACGTCCGTGATGTCGCCGTTGCCCGCGATGGCCTGCATCGACTTCGCCTCCGCCTGCCGCCCGCTATCCACCGCCCCTTCCAGCGCGCGCGACACCATGCCGGCGAAATCGCCCGTGCCTGCCTGGGTCTGTGTGCCTGCCTGCGTCTGTGTGCCCGCCTCCACGCTGCGATAGGCCTGCGCCGCCTGCTGCGCGGAGACGCCGATGGGAGCGACCGCCATGGCTCAGCCTCCGGTCATTTCAACATCTCAATCGTGCGCGTCAGCATGCTGCGCGAGACCTGCATCGTGTTGAGGTTGGCGCTGTAGCTGCGCTCCGCCTCGCGCATGTCCATCACCTCGACGAAGCTGTTCACGTTGGGCGTGCGCACGTAGCCGCGCGCGTCCGCGGCGGGGTGGCCGGGGTCGTAGCGCAGGGGGAAGTCGGTCATGTCCTGCCCCACCTTCTTCACCTTCACCGTGTCCGCGCCGAGGGATTTGTCCATCTGGTTGGCGAAGGTGATGGTCTTGCGCCGGTAGGGCTGGGTGCCCGGCGCGCTGCCTGTGGTGTCCTGGTTGGCGAGGTTCTCGGCGATCACCCGCAGCCGCGTGGTCTGCGCCTGCATGCCGCGCGCGGAGATGGTCAGCGCCTTGTCGATGTCCATGCCAGCCTCACTTGCCCAGGGCGGTGCGGAAAAGTCCGAGATATTTCGTGTAGAGTCCGGTGACGAGCGCATGCGTGCCCTCGGTGTCCGCCACCTTGGCCAGTTCCTCGTCCAGCTTCACGCCGTTGCCGTCCGGCGACATCTCGCCGGTCAGCACCTGCCCCGCCTTGGGTCCGCCATTCTTTCCGGCGATGTGCAGCGGGTTGGTCTGGGCCAGGCCCGGTGACAGGGTCTTCAGCGTGGCGCTGAAGGATTTCAGGTCGCGCGCCCGCCAGCCGGGCGTGCTGGCATTGGCGATGTTCTGCGCCAGCACCTCCTGCCGCCGGTCGCCATAGGCCAGCCGGCGTTCCGCGAGGTCGAACAGCGCGATTCCCGAAGAGCTCATCGCCCCCATCCCTGCTTCGTCGCGCGACTATGGCGGCAGGCGGCCAAGAATGGGTTAACGGCGGCGCCGCAACCTTTCCTCAACCAGTTCGCCGTTCAATGCGTGCCGCATGAGCGCTCCCGATCCCGCCCAGACCGCCACGGAATCCCTCGCCGAGACCGTCTCCGTCACGCTGCGCCTCGCCGGCGGGCTGGTGGAGGGGGGGCGGCAGGTGGATCTCACCGGGCTCGACGGCATGATCGGCCAGCTCTGCGCCCGCGCGCTGGACCTGCCGGCCGAGCAGCGGCCGGCGATGCGCGCGCGGCTCGCCGAACTTCTCGCCCAGCTCGACGGACTTTCCGTGACCCTCGCCTCCGGCTGAACCGCTTCCCGCCGCCAAAAAGGCCGCGCCATGACCGGGCTTTCCGCGATTTCCGCCGTCGGCGCGCTGGCCGCCGTGCTGCTGCTGATCTGGCTGATCCAGGCCGCCGCGCGTGCCGGGCTGCTGCGCCGCGTCCTGCCGCCGCCCGCCCCGCGCGCCGACGCCCAGCTCGCCCTCGTGGAATCCCTCGCCCTCGATCCGCGCCGCCGCCTCACCCTGGTGCGCTGCGACGGGCGCCGCCTGCTGCTGCTGACCGGCGGCGAGCGCGACGTGGTGGTGGGCTGGATCGACGCGCCATGATCCGCCTGCTTCCCCTGTTGCTCCTGCTGCTGCCGGAAACGGCCTTCGCCCAGTCGCTCAGCCTCGATCTCGGCCAGGGCGGTGCCGGAGCCACCAGCCGGCTGGTGCAGCTCACGGCGCTGATCACCGTGCTGTCGCTGGCGCCGAGCCTGCTGGTGATGACCACCGCCTTCACCCGCATCGTCATCGTGCTGTCGCTGCTGCGCGGCGCGCTGGGCACCCAGGGCGCGCCGCCCAACACGGTGCTGATCGGTCTGGCGCTGTTCCTCACCTTCTTCGTCATGCAGCCGGTGCTGGACCAGGCCTGGACCACCGGGCTGCTGCCGATGTCGCAAGGCAAGATCGGCGATTTCGAGGGGCTGCGCCTGGCCGCCGAGCCGTTCCGCGGCTTCATGCTCGCCAATCTGCGCCACGACGATCTGCAGCTGTTCCTCGACCTCGCCCACCTGCCGCCGCCGCCCACGCCGGCGGACACGCCGTGGCGCGCGCTGATCCCCGGCTTCGTGGTGGGCGAGCTGCGCCGGGCCTTCGAGATGGGGTTCCTGCTCTATCTGCCGTTCCTGGTGATCGACATGGTCGTCGCCAGCGTGCTGATGAGCCTGGGCATGATGATGCTGCCGCCCAACGTGGTGTCGCTGCCGTTCAAGCTGATCTTCTTCGTGCTGGTCGATGGCTGGCGGCTGGTCTCCGGCAGCCTCGTGCAGAGCTTTCTCGACGGGAAGTGAGGGCTCCTTCGCCTGTTCGATTGTGCTTGCGTTGCGTTGGCCGGCGTCAAGGCACGCTTCGCTTAAGCGCCTTGACGCCGTCCCCCGCAACGAAGCCAGGGCATACATGCGAAGAATGAGAGGAAGTGAGCCTTTTCCGTTTTCCTGATCGGCTGAAAGGGGCCGTTTTCCCGACCCGGCCTTCCACCCGAAAAGCGTCGCGCGCAGGGGTCGTCAAGGGACTTGAGCGAAGCGACCCTTGACGACACCGAGCACGGCGCCACCCTGGGAAGAAAGGCGGGCACCCGTCGAACGTCAGCTCCGGTCGAGATCCGCCGCGATCTGCTCCGCCCGCGCCGCCAGCTTGGCGATGCGCTTGGCCGTCTCCGCCTCGCCCTTGCCGCGCGGCTGCCGCGCGGCCGCCGCGCGCAGCCCGTCCGCCTCGATGCGCAGGTCGTGCAGCTCATCCGCCATCAGCAGCGAGGCCAGCACCAGCAGCCGCGCCTCGCCGGACTGGTTGCCCAGCGCCTTGATGCTGTCGATGCGGCTCTCCACCTGGCTGGACATGGCGATCAGGTGGTCTTCCTGCCCGTCCTCGCAGCCGACGGTGTAGCTGTAGCCGTTGATCTTCACGGTCACCTGGGCCAACGCGAATTCCTTACTGCTTGGGGCCGAGCGCCGCGCGCAGCCGGCCGATCAGCGCATCGAGCCGGGCCGCGAGCTCGCTGGCCTCGGCCGGATTCGCGGCCACGGCCGGGGCCGCCTCCGCCCGCCGCTGCGCGAGGGCCGCGATGCGTTCGAGGGCGTCTTCCAGGCGGGCCGCCGCGCCGGCGGCGTCTTCCGATTGAGACAAACCAGGCTCCGGATGATTCCCCAGTACTTGAGTTACAGCCCGCAACCGGCTTGAACGTCAAGCATGTTGTCCGCCCCCGCCGTGATCGTGCGCGGCCTGGCCGATGCCCGCGCCGCCCTTTCGCCCGGCCGCGAGGTGGTGCTGCTCTCCACCCCCGGGGCCGCGCTGCACGCCGGCTGCGGCTGGTGGCGGGCCCTGATGGAGCTGGCGCGGGCGGAATTTCCCGAGACCCCGGCAGCGGACATCCTGGATTGCGCGGACGCGCCGGGCCACGCCATGGCCGCCCTGCGCATCGGCCAGAAGGCGCTGGTGCTGTCCCCCGCCTGCCCCGCCTTCGCCGCCGTGCGCGGCGCCGCGGCCACGCTCGGCGCCGTGGTGCTGGAGTCGCGCCCCCCGGCGCTGGACCTCGCCGAACGCGGGGCGGCGCGCCGGCTGGACGGGTGGCTGGGCCTCGGCTAACACCCGCGCAACAGGCAGGAGACGGCCATGCGAGTGACCCAGCGCGTCAGGAAGATCCTCGACGGCTACGAGAGCGACAATCCCGGCACCAAGGCCAACCTCGCGCGCATCCTGATGGAGGGCAAGCTGGGCGGCAGCGGCAGGCTGGTGATCCTGCCCGTCGATCAGGGGTTCGAGCACGGCCCCGCCCGCAGCTTCGCGCCCAACCCGGCGGCCTACGACCCGCACTACCATTTCAGCCTGGCCATCGAGGCCGGCCTGTCCGCCTACGCGGCCCCGCTGGGCATGATCGAGGCCGGCGCCGACAGCTTCGCCGGCGCCATTCCCACCATATTGAAGGTGAACTCCTCCAATTCGCTCGCCACCACCAAGGACCAGGCCGTCACCGGCACGGTGGCGGATGCGCTGCGCCTGGGCTGCTCGGCGATCGGCTTCACCATCTATCCCGGCAGCGAATACGCCTTCGACCAGATGGAGGAACTGCGCGAACTGGCCGAGGAGGCCAAATCCGCCGGCCTCGTCGTGGTCGTGTGGTCCTACCCGCGCGGCCCGGCGCTGGACAAGGCGGCGGAGACGGCGGTGGATATCTGCGCCTACGCCGCCCACATGGCGGCCCTGCTCGGCGCCCACATCATCAAGGTGAAGCCGCCGACGGAGACGGTGAGCCTGGACGCGGCCAAGAAGGTCTATGCCGAGCAGCAGATCGACATCTCCACCCTGGCCAAGCGCGTCGAGCACGTGGTGCAGAGCTGCTTCAACGGAAGGCGCATCGTGGTGTTCTCCGGCGGCGAGGCCAAGGGGCTGGAGGGGCTGTACGAGGAGGTGCGCGGCCTGCGCGACGGCGGCGCCAATGGCAGCATCATCGGCCGCAACACCTTCCAGCGCCCCAAGGCGGACGCGCTGGCCATGCTCGGCAGGATCGTCGAAATCTATCAGGGCAAGGCGTGAGCGAGAGCGACGAGGGCTGCCGGCTCTATCTGATCACGCCGCCGGCGCTCGACCCCATCGCCTTCCGCGACCCTCTCGCCCGGGCACTGGATGCCGGCGACGTCGCCGCCGTGCAGCTGCGCCTGAAGGATATGGACGACGACGCGCTGCGCCGCGCCATCGACACGCTGCGCCCGGTGGTCCAGTCGCGCGGCGTGGCCTTCCTGATGAACGACCGGGTGGACCTCGCCGTGGCGCATGGCTGCGACGGCGCCCATGTCGGCCAGCAGGACATGGACGCCGCCGCGGCGCGCAAGCTGCTCGGCAACCTCACCCTCGGCGTCACCTGCCACGACAGCCGCGACCTGGCACTCACCGCCGGCGAGATCGGCGCCGACTACGTCGCCTTCGGCGCCTTCTTCCCCACCACCACCAAGGAGGCGCCGACCCGCGCCGACCCGGCGATCCTGCAATGGTGGTCGGAGATGATGGTGATCCCCAGCGTGGCGATCGGCGGCATCACCGCGGCCAACTGCGCGCCCCTGGTGCGGGCCGGCGCCGACTTCCTCGCCGTGGTCGGCGCGGTGTGGAACCATCCGGACGGGCCGGAAGCGGGGGTGCGGGCGATGAATGCGGCGATCGCGGCTGAAGGGAAGTAATACCGGCGGCGCGAAGCGATGACTCTTCCATCGCTGAGTGACGCTGGTATCGCGCGCCCCGTGCGCGGCTTCACCGCGCACGTGGTTGGGGGGCGGCGGCGCCAAACAAAGACCCATACCAACGGTCATTCTTCATGACCGTTGGTATAAGAAAGAACTTCTTTTTCTGAAGAAAAAGAAGCAAAAAGACTTTATC
>CAMFLK010000204.1 GCA_945957135.1 uncultured Rhodospirillales bacterium | reverse complement strand
GCGGTGGATGTGCCAGGAGAGCGCGCGCGCCAGGGGCGTCTTGAGTTGGGGGTAGGTGGGGTTGGGCTCCTGGTTCAACATAGGTTCCGTTCTACCGGAACCATGTTCTCCGACGCAACAGGAAAATGCACTGCCCTCTTATTTTTCCCCTTCGGGCCGAAGGCCCATCAAACTGGGCTTTCCGCCTCACATGGTTTGCTGAGTCGGCACGCGGTTGCCTGAAGGAGTGGGGTCTGGGGCCTAAGGCCCCAGCTATCGCGGAACAAGAGGTTCCGCGGAGGTCGAGGGGCGGAGCCCCCGCCTTGCCTTGCCTTGCCTTCCTTACTTCACCGAAGAAAACGCCGTCGGTGCCAGGAAGCTGCTGCTGACATTGGCGAGGATGGGGCCGGGTGCCTCGCTTTCGGCGCGTTTTTCCTGCCATTCCGGGTCGGCCATGAAGGCGTTCCATTTGGTTTCGCGTTCGGCCATCGACTCCCAGGCGAGCAGGTAGAACAGGTCATTGTTGGATTCGCCGATCAGCGTGGTCCAGAACCCGGCCTGGCGGATGCCCATGCGTTCCCAGATGCGCAGCGTGTGGTCGTTGAAGCGGCGCAGCAGGCGGGGCATCTGGCCGGGCAGGGTGCGGTAGATGCGCAGTTCGTGGATCATGGCGGGTCCTTGGCTCAGGGCGAATCGCTGATATAGCCGGGGCAGGGGAAGCGGCGCATCATGGCGTGGGTGAGCATTTCCACATAGTCGGCCTGATAGAGCCGCCGGCGGGCTTCGTCCTCCGGCAGCCCGTGC
This sequence comes from uncultured Rhodospirillales bacterium, assembly GCA_945957135.1. Lineage (GTDB taxonomy): Bacteria > Pseudomonadota > Alphaproteobacteria > Acetobacterales > Acetobacteraceae > CAMFLK01. The sequence goes on along the minus strand of CAMFLK010000204.1, from coordinate 7,095 downwards.
CTGGCGCGGCCGTCGGCGATGAAGATGTCCACCAGGTCGTCGTCGTCCGCCTCGTCGAAATCCTCGTTGTAGTTGCAGATCAGTTTCACGCCGTAGCGCAGCCGTGCCTCCTCGGCGGTGGCCAGCATGGTCTCGTAGGCCATGTGGGCGAGGTTCAGCACCTGGGTGGCCGCGAGATACTCGGCTTCGTGCGCGCGGCGCATGGCGAGGTAGTCGGCTTCGCCGAGGCCGTCCAGCTGGTGCATCGTCGCGTAGGCCGCCATCACCTCGCCCACGCTGGTGGCCCGGGCGGGGGCGGCGGGGAGCAGCAGAAGCGATGGCAGCAGCGGCGCGGCGAGCAGGCATGTGCGGAGAAACGTCATGATCGGCACCATCGACGGGGCTGGGTCATGCGGCCTAGATTATCGCGGCTGCGGCATGTCCGGAATGGCGGGGGCGATGATGGTTGCGTTTCGTGCACTGATGGCGGCCGGCGTGCTGGCCTGCGCCGCGTTGCCGGCCTTGGCCCAGGCGCCGGACAAGCCGCTGCCGGACAAGCTCGCGAAGATCGACCACATCGTGGTGATCTTCGAGGAGAACCGCAGCTTCGACAACATGTTCGGCCGCTTCCCCGGGGCGGACGGGCTGGACAACGCGGGCAACGCCGCCCGCCAGGTGGGGGCGGACGGGCAGCCCTTCGCCATGCTGCCGCCGATCATGAACACCAACATGCGCCCGCCGGTGGTGGACATGCGCTTCCCCGCGCAGCTGCCCAACGCGCCGTTCAAGATCGACCCCTACGTGTCGCAGTCGCAGCTGACCGGCGACCTGATCCATGCCTGGTATCAGGAGCAGATGCAGATCGATGGCGGGCGGATGGACAAGTTCGCCCTGGTCTCCAACGCCCGCGGGCTGGTGATGGGCAATTTCGAGACCGCCAACACCCATCACTGGAAGCTCGCGCAGGACTACACGCTGGGCGACGCGATGTTCCATTCCGCCTTCGGCGGCTCCTTCCTCAACCACGCCTTCCTGGTGTGCAGCTGCGCCTTCCGCTGGCCCAACGCGCCGGAGGCGATGGTTTCGCAGGAGGACGCGTGGGGCAACATGGTGAAGGACGGGCAGGTGCTGCCCACGGGCTATGCGGTGAACACCAGCCGTTCCATCTATCTCCACGCGCCCACCGACACCGATCCGGCGCGGCTGGTGCCGCCGCAGACCATGCCGCATATCGGCGACCGGCTGGACGCCAAGGGCGTGAGCTGGGTGTGGTATTCCGGCGGCTACGACGACGCGATGGCCGGCAAGCCCGCGCCGCTGTTCCAGTTCCACCACCAGCCGCTCGCCTATTTCCAGAACCTGGCGCCGGGCAGCGAGGGGCAGAAGGCGCATCTGAAGGACCTGAAGGACCTGTATGCGGCGATCGAGTCCAACACGCTGCCGCAGGTGGTGTTCTACAAGCCGATCGGCGAGCTGAACCTGCATCCCGGCTACGCCAACATCACCGATGGCGACGAGCATCTCGCCGATCTCGTGGCGCGGCTGCAGAAGAGCCCGGCCTATGGCTCGATGCTGATCATCGTCACCTATGACGAGAATGGCGGGCAGTGGGACCATGTGGCGCCGCCGCGCCGCGACCGCTGGGGGCCGGGCACGCGCGTTCCGCTGATCGCCATCGGGCCGACGGTGAAGCGCGGCTTCATCGACCACACCGTGTATGATTTCGGCTCCATCCTGAAGACGATCGAGCTGCGCTTCGGCGCCGATGCGGTGGGGGCGCCGGATGCCGGGGCCACGCCGATGCTCAACGTCCTGCAATAAAGCCGCGCGGTTTTTCGAGGGGTCGGCGCATTGCCCCGGCGCGCGCGCCGGGGCAAGACTGCGGCGCACGACAACATCGAGGAAAACGTCAATGGCCGACTTCACCGCGGCGGACCTGCAGAAGCTCGCGGAATGGGACACGCCCACCATCTGCAACGGGCTGGAGCTGCTGGTGCCCGAGCGCCGCGCCGTGGGCTTCACGGTGGAGCCGATGGTGGCGGTGGACCGCAGCTTCAAGCCCATCGTCGGCCTTGCCCGCACCGGCATGATCCGCGCCAAGGAGCCGCCGCGCGGCGCCATTCCCGAACGCGCCGCCTGGTACGAATACGTCGATGCCGGCGGCGGCCTGCCCACCATCGCGGTGCTGCAGGACGTGGACGACCGGCCCGGCTACGGCGCCTTCTGGGGCGAGGTGCAGACCACCGTCCACAAGGGGCTCGGCGTGCTCGGCTGCGTCACCAACGGCTCGTTCCGCGACCTCGACATGCTGGCGCCGGGCTTCCAGATCGTCGGCGGGCGCATCGGGCCGAGCCATGCCCACGTGCATCTGGTGGATCTGAAGTGCCAGGTGAACATCTTCGGCATGCTGGTCGGCCATGACGACGTGATCCACGCCGATTTCCACGGCGCCGTGGTGATCCCGGCCGATTGCGTGAAGAAGCTGCCGGACGCCATCGACCTGTGCACGCGGCGCGAGAAGGTGATCCTCGACATGGCCCGCGCGCCGGGCTTCACCGGTGCCAAGATGCGCGAGGCGCTGAAGAAGGCCGGCGAGATCCACTGAAACCGTCCATCCGCCATGGCTGAACAGGGCCAGGGGCGGCGCTCCTGGCCCTTCGCTTTTCCAGAACCCCAATGACCCCTGAGCATCCCGCCACCATCGCGCAGGAATTGCGCGCCACGCTGCGCCTCGCGCTGCCGCTGATCGCCGGCCAGCTCGCCTCGTTCGGCACCACGGTGGCGGACGTGATGCTGGCCGGGCATCTCGGTGCCGACGTGCTCGGCGCGGTGGCGGTGGGCACCAATGTCTGGATGCTCGCGCTGATGGCGCTGGTCGGCCTGACCATGGCGGTGCCGCCGACCGTCGCCCAGCTCGATGGCGCGGGCCGGCGGGGCGAGGTGGCCGGCGAGTTCCGCCAGGCGGTGTGGCTGATGCTGCCGGTGGGCATCGCCCTGCAACAGGCGGTGTGGCATCTCGGCCCGCGCCTGCCGCCACTGCTCGGCGTGGACGCGGCACTGATGCCGGACATCACCGCCTTCCTGCGCCCGCTGAGCCTGACCGCCCCGGCGCTGGGCGTGTGGCTGGTCTGCCGGGGGGTGACGGACGGGCTGGGCATGACGCGGGTCTCGCTCGGCTTCGGCGTGCTCGGCCTGGTGCTGCTGGTGCCCGTGGCCTGGGCGCTGATGTACGGCCGGGCCGGGCTGCCGGCGCTGGGGGCGGCGGGGCTGGGCTGGGCCACCGCGCTGGCCAACTGGGTGTGCGCGGCGCTGTACCTCGCCTATCTCCGCTTCTCCCCGCGGCTGCGCGGCATCGGCTGGCAGCATGGCGGCTGGCGGCCGGACAGCCGCGCCATCCTGCATCTGCTGCGCCTCGGCCTGCCCATGGCGGTGAGCGTGCTGCTGGAGGTAGGGCTGTTCAGCGCGGTCGGGCTGGTGATCGGCGGGTTCGGCGCGGTGGCGGTGGCGGCGCACCTGATCGCGCTTAAGGCCTGCGGGCTGACCTTCATGCTGCCGCTGGGCCGGCCCCGGGCGACCACGGTGCGGGTGGGCCTTGGGGTGGGGCGGGGGGATTGGGCGGGGATGCGCCGTGCCGGGCTGGTGGGCATCGCCATCCCGCTGGTGACGCAGTCGCTGTCCTGCGCGGTGATGCTGGGCCTGCCCGGACCGATCACCCGGCTCTACACCGACGACCCCCAGGTGATCGCCGGCGCCGCGAGCCTGCTGGCGCTGGCGGCGCTGTTCCAGCTGTCCGACGGCATCCAGGTGGCCTCGGCCGGGGCGCTGCGCGGGCTGAAGGACACGCGCGTGCCCATGCTGGTCACCGCCTTCGCCTATTGGGTGGCGGGCATGCCCGTGGGCTGGTTCCTCGCCTTCCCGCAGGGGCTGGGGCCGCGGGGCATGTGGATGGGGCTGATCGCCGGGCTGACGGCCGCCGCCGTGCTGCTGTCCGCGCGGTTCCTGCGCCTGTCGGCCGGCTATGCCGCCGCGCGGTCGATGCGGTCGCGCAGCCGGTAGTAGCCGCCCACCACGGGCAGGAACCACGGCTTGCCGGAATAGAGCGGCATGGTGGGGAAGGGCAGGTTGGCCAGCGCGAAGGACTGGTTGGCCGCCCCGGCGATCATCAGCGCCGCGTTGTGGCCCAGCCAGCTGGCCATCGCCACGCCCGAGCCCTGGCAGCCCGCGGCGTAGTGCACGCCGTCATGCACGCCGATATGCGGCAGCAGGTCGAAGGTGAAGGCGACGTTGCCGGTCCAGGCATGGGTGACGGCGACGCCGCGCAGTTCGGGGAACACCTCGGTCATCGTGGCGTACAGCGTGGGCGCGGCCTCGGCGGCGGTCTGGGCGGAGAAGCTGGCCCGCCCGCCCCACAGCACGCGCTCGCCATCCGGGCTCGGGCGGAAATAGTTCAGCACGCGCTTGGTGTCCGCGATCATGCGCAGGTTGGGGAACAGGGCGCGCACCCGCTCGCGGCCGAGCGGTTCGGTGGCGATGATGTAGCTGCCCAGCGGCACCAGCCGCTGCGCCAGCCATTTCATCGGCGAGGCGCCGCCCGGGCCGAGCGAGTAGCCGTTGGTGGCCATCAGCACCTGGTCGGCGGCGATCTCGCCGTTGGCGGTACGCAGGCGGAAGCCGTCGCCGTGGCGCGCGATGGTCTCGATGCGGGTGGCATCGACCAGCACGGCGCCGGCCGCCTCGGCCGCCGCGGCCAGGCCGCGCGCGTATTTGCCGGGATGGATCGAGCCGGTGGCCTCCGCCACCATGCCGCCATGGTAATGGTCCGAGCCCAGCTCCTCGCGCTGGCGGGCGCGGGGCAGCATGCGCGTGGGCAGGCCGGTCACCTCGGCGATGGCCGGGGCCTTGGCTTCCATCGCGGCGTAGTGGCGCGGCGTCCAGGCCGGCAGGAAGCGGCCGCAGCGCACGTAGTCGCAATCGATGCCCTCGCGGGCGATCAGCTCCTCGATGAACGGGAAGGAGGCGGCGGCGGCCTCGGCGAGCGCGCGGGCGCGGTCCTTGCCGTGCTGGTTCGACAGCGCGTCGGACGCCACTTTCAGCCCGCCGGAGACCATGCCGCCATTGCGCGAGCTGGCCCCCCAGCCGATGCGCTCGGCGTCGATCACCGTCGCCTGGTGGCCCAGGCGGCGCAGGGTGAGGGCGGCGGACAGCCCGGCATAGCCGCCGCCGACGATGGCCACCTCGGTGCGCTCCGGCAGCGTGGCGGCGCGGGCGGGCGGCTCGGCCGCTTCCCACCAGTACGGCGATTCCTTGAAGCCGGGCGCGCGGGGCATCGTCATTTCTTCACCTTGTCCACGAAGGCCATGGCCAGGACGGAGAGCAGGAATACCACATGCACGCCGGCCAGCACCTGGATACGCTCGGGCGGCGTGTCGAGCATGAAGGCGCGCAGCAGGTGGATGGCGGAGATCATCACGATCGACAGCCCCACCTTCACCTTCACGTTGCCGCTGTCGAGCTTGCCGAGCCATTCCGGCTTGTTGTCGTCGCGCGAGGTGATGGGCGAGATGAAGCTTTCGTAGGAGGAGATCGCCACCATCACCAGCAGGTTGGCGACCAGCACGAGGTCGAGGATGGAGAGGATGATCAGGATCAGCTCCGTCTCCGGTGCGGCCACCACGGCGGCGAAGAGATGGATCAGCTCGCGCCCGACCAGCAGGTAGATGGCGATCACGCTGGCGAACAGCGCGAGATAGAGCGGCAGCAGCAGCCAGCGGGTGTGAAGGATCAGCCTTTCGATGAAATCTTCCATGATGCTCACAGGATGAGGAAAACGAGGCTGGCCGCCGCCATCGCCACGGTGGCGACCCAGCCGGCCACGGTCATGCGCGGCGAGAGGGTGAACTCGCCCATGATGTCCGGGTCGCGCGCGATGACCATCATGATCGCCATCAGCGGCGCGGCGAGCAGGCCGTTGAGCACCGCGCTCCAATACAGCGCGCGGATGGGATCGACGCCGAGGAAGTTCAGCCCGAGCCCGACCAGCGTGGCCGCGGCGATGGTGGCGTAGAAGGCGCGGGCCTCGCGCAGCTTGCGGTCCAGCCCCTCCACCCAGCCGAAGGTCTCGCACAGCGCATAGGCGCCGGAGCCGGCGAGCACGGGCACGGCCAGCAGGCCGGTGCCGATGATGCCGCAGGCGAACACGGCGAAGGTGACCACGCCGGCGATCGGGCGCAGCGCCTCGGCCGCCTGGGCGGAGCTCTGGATGTCCGTCACCCCGTGCGCGTGCAGCGTGGCCGCGGCGGCGAAGACGATGAACAGCGAGATCAGGTTGGAATAGCCCATGCCCACCCAGGTATCGACGCGCACGCGGGCGAGCTCGGCGCCGGCCTCGGCGGGGGCGACGTGCAGCGGCTTGACGGTGCGGCGCAGCTGCTCCTCCACCTCCTGCGAGGCCTGCCAGAAGAACAGGTACGGGCTGATCGTGGTGCCCAGCACGGCGACCAGCGCCTCCGCCTGTTCCGTGGAGAAGTCGAAATGGGGCAGGAAGGTGCCGGCCAGCGCCGCGCGCCAGGGCACGTCCACCGCGAAGACCACGGCGACATAGGCGAACAGCGAGATGGACAGGTATTTCAGGATCGCCGCGTAGCGCGCGTAGCTGACGAAAATCTCCAGCAGCACGCAGAGCACGGCGAAACCCGCCGTGTACGCCAGGATCGGCCCGCCGGCGAGCAGCTGCACGGCGGCCCCCATCGCGCCGAGATCGGCGCCGAGATTGGCGGTGTTGGCCACCAGCAGCGCCAGCACCACCCCCCGCAGCAGCCAGGGCGGAAAATGCCGCCGCAGGTTCTGCGCGATGCCCGCGCCGGTGACGCAGCCGATGCGGGCCGAGACCTCCTGGATCACCGCCATCAGCGGGTAGCTGAACAGCAGGATCCAGGCGAGGCCGTAGCCGAACTGCGCGCCGACCTGGCTGTAGGTGGCGATGCCGCTGGGATCGTCGTCCGCCGCCCCGGTGACGAGGCCGGGGCCGAGGACGCGCAGCAGCGAGCGGCGGGCAGGGGGGTCGGCCATCGCGGCCGATCATAGTCCGAGTGGCTTGACGCGTGCAGACCCCCAGCC
>CAMFLK010000203.1 GCA_945957135.1 uncultured Rhodospirillales bacterium | reverse complement strand
CGGGACCCGATCTTTCGCGGAATGACCGCCCAGTTGACTGGCCGGAGGCGGATGACCCGCCGCCGTGCCTCCGGCTTGGCCGGCCGGGGACCACGGGCAGACTTGCCGCGCGTGCGGGGACGGGCAGAGCGGGTCCGGACACGGACCGGCGCCTCCACCTCCGGCACCAGGGTGCCGGCGCGCCACTGGGCGAGGAGTTCGTCGAAGGCGCGCATGGTCTCCATCAGGACATTCGCCTCGGCCTTGTCTTTGCGGCTGAGGAACAACCGGCCCCACACCCCGCCCAGCAGGGCAGAGAGCATCTGCACGATCTGGGTGAAGGGGCTGGGCGGGTGCATCGGGGTGTCTCCTGTATGGGTTAACAATCAATATCTGACGTAGGTACGACGTCAGTTAGCATGATGCAACCTGAAAACACCGATTCTCACATTAATTTTCGTTAATATATCTGCTCACTGTCGCTGCCGGCGGATGCTCGGCACCGCCGGCGGCACTTCAGGGCTGCCGCGACAAGAGGTCGCGGCGATGGACGGGTCAAGCCCGTCCATGACGGTATTGGGCGGGGAGCATGAAAGAAGAAGCCACGGCGCAGCCAAGTGTAAAAGTTTTTTGGTTCTTTTTTTCAAAAAAGAACGCGCTTCCTTCCTGTCTTTCCCGCGTGGATGGCCGGGACAAGCGCCCGGCCACTGCGGTTTTCTGCTTCTTTTTTCAAAAAAAGAAGCGCTTCCTTCCTGTCTTTGGTAACAGGCTCAGTCAAAGAACCCCGCATCCCCTTCGGAGAGATATTTCTTCGCTTTCTCAGGAATGAGGTTCACCCCCAGCCCCGGCCGGTCCGGCACGTCGATCATGCCGTTGCGCACGGGCACGCCGTCGAAGCCTTCGGTGATGTCGTACCAGAACGGTTCGAACCGGGCGGGGTATTCGAAGGCGATGTAGTTGTCCGGCAGGGTGGCGCAGACCTGGATCAGCGAGGCGAGGCCGAAGATGCCGTTGGCGGTGCCGTGCGGGGCCATGGAGATGCCGTGCAGGTCGGCGTATTCGGCGATCCATTTCAGTTCGGCGATGCCGCCCACGTCGCACGGGTCGGGGCCGATCACCTTCACTGCCTTGCTCTCGATCAGCGGCTTGTAGTTCTGGCGCAGGTAGATCTGTTCGCCGGTGTGGATCGGGGTAGTGGTGTGGGGCGTCACCTCGCGGTACACGTCGGGGTTCACGAACGGCACGTAATCGCCGGTGATCATGTCCTCGATCCACATCAGGTTGAGGTGCTCGACGGCCTTGGCGAAGCGCAGCGCGTCGTTGGGCAGGTAGCCCGGCCCGGCGTCCACCGCCATGCCGTAGCTGCTGCCGAGGGCTTCCTTCGCCGCGGTGACGCATTCGATCAAGTGCTTCATCCCGTTCTCCGTCATCGCGCCGCGATGCGGGTAGGGGTAGGGGGCATCGTGCTGCACCTCGCCGTAGAAGAAGTCCGGCACGTCGCGCACCATGGAGGAGTGGAACGAGGTCGGCAGCTTGAACATGGTGAATTTCTCGGGCAGCGACTTGGCGATCTCCGCCCAGCGCACGTAGTCCGCCACCGTGTGCTTGGTGCCCGGCTCGTGGTACAGCGTGCGGTAGGTGCGCACCTGGTCGCGCACCTTGCCGCCGAGCAGGCGGTGGATGGGCAGGCCGGCGGCCTTGCCCGCGATGTCCCACAGCGCGATCTCGATGGCGCTGACCGCCGAGCCGAACGGCTTGAAGCCGCCGCGCACGCGGATGCGCCGCATCACCCGTTCCACATGCAGCGGGTTCTGGCCGACGATCCAGTCCTTCAGCTGCAATACGATCGGTTGCAGATAGGGCTTGGGGGTTTCGATCTGGCTCCAGCCGGTGATGCCTTCATCGGTGGTGATGCGCAGTACCGGGCTGCTGGCGATGACGGCGCATTTGAGGTCGGTGATCTTCATGGTCGGTTCCCCCCGGAGCCTTCGTGTCTCGGTGCTCCCTCTCTAGCCCACTCCATCCACCCGGTCGATGTTGCCGGGCGGGGGAAATCGCCCTCCAATGGCGCCGCGAAACACGGAGCGTTGGCATGGACGGCATGGTGATCCGCGGTGGCCTGGTGGTCGATCCCGCCAGCGGCATGGAAGCGGTGGGCGACGTGGCGCTGCTGGACGGGCGCGTCGCCGCCGTGGGCACCGGCCTGCCGGGCGCGGCGCGCGAGATCGACGCCGCCGGGCTGGTGGTGGCGCCGGGCTTCATCGATTTGCACGCCCATGGCCAGTCCATACCCGCCGATCGCATGCAGGCCTTCGACGGCGTCACCACCTCGCTCGATCTGGAGGCGGGGGTTTTGCCGGTCGATTCCTGGTACGCGCGGCAGGCGCGGCAGGGCAGGGTGCTGAACTACGGGGCCGCCACCAACTGGGCCTTCGCGCGCATCGGCGCGATGATCGGCTCCAACGAGGAATCCTCGCTGGAAGCCTTCGGCCGGGCGATGCGCGACCGCCGCTGGATCGACAACGTCGCCACCGGCGGCGAGGTGTCCGGCATTCTCGAGCGCATCGAGGGCGGGCTGAACCAGGGCGGCATCGGCATCGGCATCCTCAACGCCTACGCGCCCGGCGCCGGGGTGCAGGAACTCACCGCCGTGTGCGAGCTGGCGGCGGCGCATGGCGTGCCCACCTTCACCCATGTCGCGTATATGGCGCACACCGATCCGGAGAGTGCGGCGGAGGCCTATATCCGCCTGATCGGCTATGCCGGCGCCACCGGGGCGCACATGCATATCTGCCACTTCAACAGCTCCAGCAAGACGGATGTGGAGCGTTGCGCCAAGCTGATCGCCAAGGCCCAGGCGCAGGGGCTGCCGATCACGCTGGAGGCCTATCCCTACGGCACCGGCTCCACCGTGGTGGCCGCCGCCTTCTTCAGCGACCCGAATTTCGAGACGCGCCACCACACCAGCTACGACCAGGTGCAGCGCGTGGCCGATGGCAGCCGCTTCCACAGCCGCGAGGAGCTGCTCACCGCGCAGAAGGAGGAGCCCTCCACCCTGGTGCTGTGGCATGTGCTGGACACCGAGAACAACGCCCACCATCGCGACCTGATGGATATCTCCGTGATGTATCCCGGCGGCGCCATCGCGTCCGACGCCATGCCGTGGTCGATGCCGGACGGCTCCACCTATACCGGCGACGCGTGGCCGCTGCCGGACGAGGCCACCTCCCACCCACGTTCCGCCGGCTGCTTCACCCGCTTCATCCGCCACTGGGTGCGCGAGCGGGCGGCGGTGTCGCTGATGGAGGGGGTGCGCAAATGCACGCTGATCCCCGCGGAGATTCTCACGCCGAGCACGCCGGCGATGGCGGCCAAGGGGCGGTTGCAGGCGGGGGCGGACGCCGATGTGGTGGTCTTCGACCTCGCGACCATCGCCGACCGCTCCGAGTTCACCGCCATGAACCGGCCGGCCGAGGGGGTGAAGCATTTGATCGTCAGCGGCGTGCCGGTGATCGCCGATGGGGTGATGGACGTGGCCGCCCGGCCGGGCCGGCCGGTGCGCCGGCCGATCCGAAGCTGATGGTGCCCGTCCTGCTCGTCACCGGGTTCCTCGGGGCGGGCAAGACCAGCGTGGTGAACCATCTGCTGGCCCATGCCGGGGGGCGGCGCATCGCCGCCGTGGTGAACGATTTCGGCGCCATCAACATCGACGCCGAACTGATCGCCGGCGCCGAGGACGGGGTGGTGAGCCTGGCCAATGGCTGCATCTGCTGCTCGCTGGAAGGCGACCTGCTGCGCACGCTGGCCGCGCTGCTGCGGCGCGAGCCACGTCCGGAGGCGATCGTCATCGAGACCAGCGGCATCGCCGACCCCAACGACGTGGTGCGCAACCTGATGGACCCGGAGGTGTGGCGGGCGGCGCCGCTGGAGACCGTGCTCTGCGTGCTCGACGCCACCACCGCGCCGGCGACGCTGGACGACGCGCTGCTGCGCGCCCAGCTGCGCGCCGCCGACGTGATCGCCCTGACCCGCACCGACCTCGCCGCCGACACCGCCCCCTTGCGCGCCGCCCTGCGCGCCCTTCGTCCGGCCGCCGTGATCGTGGACGCCCCGCACGGCGACGTGCCCCTGGCCCTGCTGCTGCCCGCCGACCCCGACCGCCCGCCTGCCCCCCGCGACCCCGGCCGCCGCGCCCCCACCGCCGACCGGTTCGAGACGCTGAGCTGGACCTCCGACTCCCCCCTCGCGCTCCCCCGCCTGCAATCCGCCATCGCCCGCCTCGCCCCGAGGCTCGCCCGCGCCAAGGGCTTCTTCGCCACGCCCGATGGCCGCACCTTCCTCCTCCAATTCGCGGCCGGCCGTGCCACGCTCGCCCCCGCCGCTCCGAAGCCGGGCCTGCCGTGTACGCGGCTGGTGTTCATCGCGGAGATTGGGCGGCTGCCGGCGGCGGAGTTGGGAGTGGAGATGGAGGGGTGCGTGGAAGTGGATATTACCTGAGGCGCGACTAATGCTGGAACTTGGCTTCAGATTGAAGTGGATATCATGCAACGTAATCAGTTGTTGCATCAGAACGAATGTCACGATTAAATATCGCATGTTTTTGATAAGGCTCTTGGTGAGCGATGCCGAAATTACTTTGTTCAGAATGTTTCAAAAACGAAGGGCTTAGGTTAAACGCCTGGAGATGCGGATCAGACAGTGAAGAAATGTGTAATAACTGTCAATCTAATAAAGGAAGAAATCTTGATAAGGATCAAGCTAATTCTCTTGTAATGGATTTTTTCGTCCGCGGCACTGTTGTTAGAGCAAAATACGGTGCGGCACCCATGCTTGCATTCAATGAACACCATGCGGGATTTATCGAAACCTCTACACCAAAAGATCTGATTGACGATGTTAAATTGATTTCAAATTACCTTTCTATAGGAATTTTCAATTATGGACCAAATCTTTGGATGTTAGGAGAAAATTACCCCTTAGAATCATTACAAAGTGACAGCGAGAGAAGTGTCGTCGTTGCGAGAATAGTAGCTGAATATCCAAGTTTAACAATCAACTCACAGAGTATTTTCTATAGAATTAGGATCAACCCTCGATCGATCGAAAAAACAGAATTTGACCCGCCGCCAGACGATATTTTAGGAAAGGGCAGATTTGATGCTCCGAAATTTCCGGTTTTATATGTATCTCAAGATTTAGAAGGGTGTATGCATGAATGTAGAGCTACTATGGAGGATGATATATTTGTTGTTTCGTTAATTCCCAATGGGGATTTGAGAATTTTAGATTTAAGTGTCGTCTACAGAGAAGATAAATCTGATTTTGAAAGTTTAGATATGGCTGTTCATATGTTATTCATGGCAAAGAGTCATTCATATCCCATTATAAGGGAGATCGGTCGCAGGGCGCGCGATATGGGATATGATGGAGTGCAATACCCATCATATTTTACTCATATCAGAACGGGAGCTAGACCGTTTGAGACAGTATTTGGTATGTCCATAAGGCGTTTTCCACAATATAAATCCTATATTGAAAATGATACAATTAAAAATATTGTTATTTTTGGGAGACCATTACGTGACAATATTCTTAGTATTAAGTCTATTAATCGTGTTATATTGAGAAGAGCAATTTATGATATTAGTTTTGGTCCTGTAGGATATGATAATTAGGGTGTGACTGAGGGCGGGCACTTTAGCATTCACGCTTGGATCTTGTTCGAGATGGACTCGCTTCACCCTGGTTCACCTATCGCTGAGGGTTCAATCTAATATCTGTGATCGCAGAGTGTCTTGCAATTGCGAATTATTCGCAATATCTCCTTTTGGCACGAGTGATGACCGGAGGGTCGGATGAATGTGATTCGGGCGGATGAGGGGCTGAGCGTGGCGGCGCTGCTGGGCCGGGCGTCGGTGGGGCAGTTGCGCGAGCCGGCGCCGGAGGGGCTGGCGCTCGACACCATCCTCCAGGCGGCGATGCGCGCGCCCGACCATGGCAAGCTGCGGCCGTACCGCTACGTGCTGATCCGCGGCGCGGCGCGCTTCGCCTATGCCGACGTGGCGGAGGCGGCGATCCAGCGGCGCGATCCCGAGGGGGCGGAGCCGCTGGTGCAGCGCTACCGCGCGCGCGTGACCAGCGCGCCGCTGATCATCGCGCTGGGGGCGCATATCCAGCCGGGGCACCGCATTCCCGAGGTGGAGCAGATGCTCACCGTGGGCGCGGCGGCGATGAACATGCTGAACGCCATCCACATGCTGGGCTTCGGCGCGGTGTGGGTGACCGGGCCGAACGCGTACGATCCCGCCATCGCCGCGGCGCTGGGGTTCCACGCGCCGGACCGGCTGGCGGGCTTCCTGCTGGTCGGCACGCCGATCGAGCCGCCGGCGGCGCCGCGCCGGCCGGACCCGGCGGAGTACGTCGTGGAATGGACCGGCGGCTGAACCATGGCGGCGCGCCAGACAAAGGGCACCCCTTAGAAGGGCAGCACGATATCCAGGACCTGCTGGCCCCAGCGCGGGGTTTGCAGATCGGTCAGCTGGCCGCGGCCGCCATAGGCGATGCGCGCCTCCGCCATGCGGTCGTGGCGCACCGTGTTGTCGCTCGCGATGTCCTGCGGGCGGATCACGCCGGTGACCTGCAATTCGCGCAGCTCGCTGTTCACCCGCATCTGCTGGCGCGCGGCCACCACCAGGTTGCCGTTGGGCAGCATCTGCGTCACCACGCCGGCGAGGCGCAGCGTGACCAGCTCGCTGCGCTTGATGGTGCCGTTGCCGGTGTTGCCGTTGGCGCTGGCGGCCTTGATGATGCTGTCGAGCACGCCCGCGGGCAGCGCCCTCTCCAGCCCGAACAGATTGGGCAGGCCAAGGGTTTCCGAACTCTTGCGGTTGGCATCGCTGTTGTTCTGCACGTTCGCCGCATCGGTCATGCTCACCAGCACGGTGACGATGTCGCCGACATTGGCGGCGCGCTGGTCCTTGAAGAAGGCGCGGCTGCCGGAGCGCCACAGCGCGTTGGCCTCGGGCACGCTGGTGGAGGCGGCGGGCATCGGCATGGTCATCGGCCGGTAGGACGGGTCGAGCGTGGGGTCGGCGCTGGGCGACAGCTCGGGCGGCTTGCCGACCTCGGACAGGCGCGAGACGGTGTTGCAGCCGGCGAGCGCCAAAGGCAGGGCGAGCAGCAGGGCGCGGCGTCTCATGGCATGGTGCTCCGGGCGGCGGCGTTGCTGGACAGGCGGGTGGCGCCGGGCGGCAGCATGGCCACGGTGCCCGGCGCGACGCGCACGCGGCCGGGGGCGATCACGTCCGCCTCCACCACGGCGCGGGAGGCGGGGTTGAGCACCTGGATGCGCCCGCCGAGCGCGCCGCCCTCCATCGCCTGGCCCAATGCGGTGAGCGTCAGCCCGCCGGAGATCAGCTCCATCGCCACGCGGTCGCCGCCGCCCACGGCCAGCGGCTTGGTGAGGTCGGCCAGCAGCAGCGGCTGGCCGGCCACCGCCTGGCGGCGTGGCGCCAGGCCGATCGCCTGGGCGGGGCTGCGCACCACCTCGCCGCGCACCAGGCTGGCGCGCACCCGGCCCATGGCGAAATCCTCGGCGCGCAGCGGAATGCCCGGCAGCAGCCGGTGGGTGGGCACCGGCAGCTCCACCATTTCCTGCACCGTGCCGGACAGGCGCAGGTGCTGGCTGGGCATGCCCTGGGCATCCACCGCCACCATCGCGGTGAAGCGGCCGGAGCCGGAATCGTAGTCGATCTGCTCCACCATCGCGTGGGCCTCGCCATCCTGCGGCACGATGGGGGTGGTGAAGCCGGGCAGGTCGATGTCGCCCTCCGGCGCGCCGGCGCTGGTGAGGGCGGCGCGCAGCGGCGCCAGCACCTCCTCGCGCGGCAGGGCGCGGCCCGGCCGGTCCAGCAC
>CAMFLK010000202.1 GCA_945957135.1 uncultured Rhodospirillales bacterium | reverse complement strand
CCAAAGAATAACGGATAAAAGTCTTTTTGCTTCTTTTTCTTCAGAAAAAGAAGACTCTTCCTTCCTTATTGCGGATTATTTCGTGCCGCCGGCCCAGTACTAGCGAAACCGCTCCACGGCCGCGACGAGCGCGCGGCGGATGCCGGGTTCCAGCGCGGAGTGGCCGGCGTCGGAGATCATCGTCAGCCGCGCGGCGGGCCAGGCATCGGCGAGGTCCACGGCGGTGCGCGGCGGGCAGATCATGTCGTAGCGGCCCTGCACGATCTCGGCCGGGATATCGGCGATGCGGTGCATGTGGCCCAGCAGCCCCTCCGGCGGCAGGAACAGGCCGTGGGCGAAATAATGCGCCTCGATGCGCGCCAGCCCCAGCGCCACCCGATCCTGGGCGAAATTGGCCACCGTGTCGGCGCTCGGCAGCAGCGTGCTGCACGAGCCCTCGTAGATCGACCAGGCGCGGGCGGCGGGCATGTGCACCGCCGGGTCGGGGTCCGACAGCAGGCGGAGATAGCCGCCGAGCAGGTCGGCCCGGTCCTCCTCCGGCAGGAAATCGGCGAAGGCGGCATGGGCTTCGGGGAAGATCGTGGCGATGCCGTGCATGAACCAGTCGAGTTCCCGCGGCCGGCCGAGAAAGATGCCGCGCAGCACGCAGCCGGCCACCCGATCGGGATGGGCCTGGGCATAGGCCAGCGCCAGGGTGGAGCCCCAGGACCCGCCGAACAGCAGGAAGCGTTCGATGCCCAGGTGCCGGCGCAGCGCCTCGATATCGCCCACCAGATGCGGCGTGGTGTTGGCGGCGAGGCTGCCGAGCGGGCGGGAGCGGCCGGCGCCGCGCTGGTCGAAGATCACGATGCGCCAGAAGGCGGGGTCGAAGAACCGGCGATGCACCGTGCCCGCCCCGGCGCCGGGGCCGCCGTGCAGGAACAGCACCGGCGTGCCGCGCGGATTGCCCGCCTGCTCCCAATACATCACATGGCCGCCATCGAGAGGCATTGTGCCGGTCTCGTATGGACCGATCTCGGGGAACAGGTCACCGCGGGGCATGGGCGGACTCTATTGGCCCCTACCGGCTGGTCAAGGCGAGCTTCGCGCCCAGGCCGAGGAAAGCGACGGCGAAGCCCCGGCGCAGCCAGGCCAGCACGCGCGGCCGGCCGACCACGTGGTCGCGCACCGCCGCGGCGAACAGGCCGTAGAGGCAGAACACCACGAAGGTCATGGCCATGAACGCGGCCGAGAGGTTCAGCATGCGGGGCAGGGCGTCCGGCGCCGCCGGGTCCACGAATTGCGGCAGGAAGGCGAGGAAGAACAGCGACAGCTTGGGGTTGAACAGGTTCACCGCGATGGCGTGGCCGATGATCGCGAGCGCGGACCCGGCGGCCGCGCGCGGGTCGGGCGCGAGGCCGCCCCGTTCGCGCAGCGTGGCCAGCGCCATCCACAGCAGCCAGGCGATGCCGGCGAGGCGTACCGCCTCGAAGGCGAGGGCGCTGGCGTGCAGCAGCGCCGAGAGGCCGGTGAGGGCGGCGAGCATGTGCGGCAGGATGCCGAGCGTGCAGCCGGCGGCCGCCAGCATCGCGGCGCGGGGGCCGCGCGACAGGCCGGCGGCCAGCGTGACGAGCGTGCCGGGGCCGGGCGCCAGCACGACGAGCAGCGAGGTGATCAGGAAGGCGAGGGTCATGGGGTTCCTCCGTGTCGGGGATGCGGAGGATCGGGGCGCCTTCAGGGCCTGGTCTTGAACGGAATTGCGGCGGCACGGGCATAGGCGCCGGGCGTGGCGCCGAAGCTGCGCACGAACAGCCGGGTCATGTGGCTCTGGTCGGCGAAGCCGGCTTCGGCCGCGGCCCGCGCGAGCGGCAGGCCACGGGCGATCAGGTCCCGCGCCCGGTGGATGCGGCGCTGCATGAGATAGGCATGCGGCGTCAGGCCGGTGGCCCGCGCGAAGCCGCGCAGCAGCTGGAACGGGCCGAGCCCGGCGGCGCGCGCGAGGCCGGCGATCGTGGGGGCGGCCACCGGGTCGTCGTCGATCGCCGCGCGGGCACGGGCGATGCCGGCGGGGGTGGCGCGCATCGCCGAGGGGCGGGCCTGCATCAGCGCGGCGAGCAGGATCAGCAGGCTCTCGTCGCCGGCCAGTTCGTCGCCCTCGGTCAGCGCGGCGAACAGGACGTGGAAGCGGGCGGCGAGGCCGGGCAGGCGGCGCACCGGCCAGGCGAATTCCGGGTCGTGCAGCGCGAGGGCGTGCCCGGCTTCGGCGAGCGCCGCAGGCTGGATGTAGAGCATGCGCCAGGCGCGGCCGGCATCGCCGATCGCGGCCCCATCGTGCACCTCGCCGGGATTGACCGTGATGATGTCGCCCGGCCCGGCCTCCACCATGCCGCGTCCGCTGGCGGATCGCTGGGCGCCGCGCGCGATGAGGCCGATGCCGAACTGCGCGTGCGTGTGGCGGCCGAAGGCGAAACGCGTGTCGGCCCGTACGGCCTCGATGCCGGGCCGGACGCAGGGAACAGGCGTGATGCCGCGCATGCCTCGATCTTCCGGTACCGCGCCAAACCTGCCATAGCCGGCGCCATGCGCAAGCGCGAACGAATATGGGTTCTGCTCGGCGCGGTGGCCGGGCTGGTCGCCGTGGCGATGGCGGCGGTGGTGGCGCACGCGCCGATCGCGCCGGCGCGGATCGAGGGGGTGCGGTCGGCGGTGCAGGTGCAGGCCTGGCACGCGCTGGCCCTGCTGTTCACCGGGCTGTGGGGGCCGCGCGGCGGCATCTTCACCACGCTGGCCGGGCTGGCCTTCGCCCTGGGCACGGCGCTGTTCTGCGGGGCGGTCTATGGCCAGGCCTTCCTCGGCTGGTCGTCGGCGGTGGCGCCGCTGGGCGGGGTGATCCTGATGGTCGGCTGGGGGCTGCTGGGCCTGTCGGCGCTGCGGAAGTGATCAATAGTGCCTATCTGGCCCCGGAGGGGCTGGAGGCGGTGCTGGGCGAGGAACTCGCCCGCGCCGGGGTGGCGGTGAGCGACTGGCATGGCAGGCTGGCGCTATCGCCCGACCCGCCGTTTCCGGCGCTGTGGGCGCTGGATGTGTGGACCGCGCCGCGCGAGATCGCCATTTCCTCGGTGAAGGCGGCGGCGGACGCGCTGCGGGGCATGCAGCGCAACTGGCAGCTCCATGGCGTGGCGCATCACCGCCGCTGCGCCCTGATCGCCGCGCGGCTGCCGCCGGTGAAGGCGGCGCCGCTGGTGTTCCCGCAGCCGGCGCCGGGCGGCCATCTCGGCGCCTGGACGCTGCTCGCGCCCGACCGGCTGCTGGCCAGCCCGGCCAAGACCAGCCCCTTCGTCAACGGCGAATGCCGCTTCGAGGAGGACCATATCGGCCCGCCCAGCCGCGCCTATCTGAAGCTGTGGGAGGCGCTGACCCGGCTCGGCGCCTGGCCCGGCCCCGGCGAGACCTGCCTCGATCTCGGCGCCGCGCCGGGGGGCTGGAGCTGGGTGCTGGCGCGGCTCGGCGCGCGGGTGATCGCGGTGGACCGCGCGCCGCTCGCCCCTTCCGTCGCCGCCATGCCGGGGGTGGAAACGCGCCTGGGCAACGCCTTCACCTTTCCGCCGCAGCGGGTGGACTGGCTGGTCTGCGACGTGATCGCCTATCCCGCGCGGCTGCTGGAGCTGGTGGGCGGCTGGATCGCCGCCGGGGCGGCCGGGCGCATCGTCTGCACCATCAAGCTGCAGGGGGCCACCGACCACGACAGCATCGCCCGCTTCGCCGCCATTCCCGGTGGGCGGGTGATGCACCTGTTCCACAACAAGCACGAGCTGACCTTCCTGTGGGCGGAGAGGGAAAAGCCTTTCTTTACGTGAATGCGGGATGACAACGGACGGCCCCGCGCCTACCGTCGGCGCGATGTCGTTGCGAAGTCTCATCATCACCCGGAGCCCGGAATGAAACGCATCCTCCTCGCCGGCGTGGCGGCGCTGTTCGCCGCCCAGCAGGCCCTGGCCTGCACCGCCGTCAACCTCGTCGCCGCCGACAAGACGGTGATCGCCGGGCGCACGATGGAATGGGCGTTCGACATGCAATGGACGCTGAAGAGCCTGCCCAAGGGCACCGAGCTCACACTCACCGCGCCGCCCGCGCTCGGCCTGCCGGCCAACAAGGTGACGACGAAATACGCGCTGGCCGGCATCAGCGCCGAGGTGATCACCGGCGGCGCCATACTGGAGGGGCAGAACCAGGCCGGGCTGGGGATGAGCGGCAATTTCCTGCCGGGCTTCACCGAATACCAGGCGGTGACCAAGGCGGACACCAGCTACGTCTCGGTGCTCGGCTTCGGCGCCTGGGCGCTGGGCATGCATGCCAGCGTGGCGGAAATCCGCGCCGCCCTGCCGAACATCAAGGTGTGGGCCGATTCCTCGCTGCCCAGCGGCCCCACCCCGCCCACCATCCACCTGGTGTTCACCGACCGCAGCGGCGACAGCGCGGTGGTGGAATATGTCGGCGGCCAGCTGCGGATCCACGACAACGCGGCGGCCGTGCTGACCAACGCGCCGACCTATGACTGGCACCTGCTGAACCTGCGCAACTATCTCAATGTCGGCCCGCAGACGTTGCTGTCGCGGCGCATCGGCGCGGTGAACGTCACGGCGCTGGGCCAGGGCGGGGGGGCCATGGGGCTGCCCGGCGATTTCTCGCCGCCCTCGCGCTTCGTGCGGGCGGCGTTCATGCAGCACTACACCACCCCGCCCAAGACGGGGGCCGAGGCGGCGGCGGCGATGATCCATATCCTCAACACGGTCGATCTGCCGATCGGCGTGGCGGAGAGCGATGCCGGCGGCGGCAACATCATCTCCGACTACACGCAATGGGTGGCGATCAAGGATCTGACGCACAACCGGCTGTCGATCGCCGACTACGCCCACCGGCAGACCTTCGTGACCATCGATCTCGACCGCGTGTTCGCCCAGGACAAGCCGGCGGCGCGGCTGGTGACCGCCCTGCCCTTCCCCGCCGCCATCGACGCCACCTCGGCGCTCGGCAACTAGACTGTCCGCCTTGTTCGAGGGTGGCGCCGTGCTCGGGGTCGTCAAGGGTCGCTTCGCTCAAGTCCCTTGACGACCCCTGCGCGCGGCGCCTTGCGGGGGGAAGGCCGGGACGAGGAAACGGCCCTTTTCAGCCGAACAAGGAAACGGCGAAGGGCTCTCTTCTTTCCCTGCTTCGCACGCAGCGAAGGAGCCCGGGCGGCGTCACGCGTTCAGGAAGCCACCCCCACCAGCCGGCGCACGGTGGCGAGCGCGTCTTCGCTCGCCCAGGCGATGCCGCCTTCCAGCCGGCCGCGTTCCAGCCCCTGGCGGTCGATGATCAGCGAGGTGGGCAGGCCGCGCGCCCCCCAGGCCCGCGCCGCCTCGCCCTTGGGGTCGAGCCAGATGGGCAGCGCGGTCAGCTTGTGCGCCTCGTAGAAGGCGCGCACCACCGCCGCCCCGCCGCGATCGGACGACAGCGGCAGGACCAGGATGCCGTCATCGGCCAGCTTCCCGGCCGCCGCCTGCAACGCCGGCATCTCCGCCACGCAGGGCACGCACCAGGTGGCCCAGAGATTGACGATCAGCCCCTTGCCGCGGAAATCCGCGAGCTGGTGCGGCGTGCCCTCGGCATCGAGGAAGCGGGCCTCGGCCGGGGCGCGCGGCGGATCGATGGGCATCAGCGTGCCGATGGGGGCGAGGTCCGGCGCGGCGGTGGGCACCAGCGTCGCCACCTCCGGCCGGTCCGGTTTGCGGAGCGCGGTCGCCGCCGCTACGGTCCCGGCCGCCGCCAGCGTTCCGGCCATCGCCAGCAGCGCGCGGCGCCTGTGCACCTGCATGATGGAACACTCCTCTTGAGCGACACGCCCGACCTGCGCAACGCCGATGCCAACCAGCAATGGGGCGGCCGCTTCGCCGCCGGACCCTCGGTGGTGATGCAGGAGATAAATGCCTCGATCGGGTTCGACCGCAAGATGTGGCGGCAGGACATCAAGGGCTCGCTCGCCCATGCGGCGATGCTGGCCAGGCTGGGCATCCTCTCCGCCGAAGACCTCGCCGCCATCCGCCAGGGCCTCGCCGACATCGCCGCCGAGATCGACGCCGGCCGCTTCGCCTTCGAGGACACGCTCGAGGACATCCACATGAACGTGGAGGCGCGGCTGACCGAGCGCATCGGCGATGCCGGCCGCCGGCTGCACACCGCGCGCAGCCGCAACGACCAGGTGGCCACCGATTTCCGCCTGTGGGTGCGCGACGCGATCGACGGGCTGGACTTCCAGGTCGCCGACCTCATGCGCGCGCTGGCCGACCGCGCCGCCCAGCACGCGGCCGACCCCATGCCCGGCTTCACCCATCTGCAGACCGCCCAGCCCGTCACCTTCGGCCACCACCTGCTCGCCTATGTCGAAATGCTCGCGCGCGACCGCGGCCGGCTGGCCGATGCCCGCCGGCGGCTGAACGAATGCCCGCTCGGCTCGGCGGCGCTGGCCGGCACGTCGTTTCCGATCGACCGGGAGATGACGGCCAAGGCGCTGGGCTTCGACCGGCCCACCGCCAACTCGCTGGACGCGGTGTCGGATCGCGACTTCGCGCTGGAATTCCTCGCGGCCGCGGCGATCTCCGCCATGCATCTCTCGCGGCTGGCCGAGGAGATCATCATCTGGTGCAGCGCGCCGTTCGGCTTCATCCGCCTGTCCGACGCCTTCACCACCGGCAGCTCGATCATGCCGCAGAAGCGCAACCCGGACGCGGCGGAGCTGGTGCGGGCCAAGACCGGGCGGGTGAACGGGGCGCTGATCGGCCTGCTGACGGTGATGAAGGGCCTGCCCATGGCCTATGCCAAGGACATGCAGGAAGACAAGGAACAGGCCTTCGACGCCGCCGAGGCCTGGGAGCTGTGCCTCGCCGCGATGACCGGCATGGTGCGCGACATGACCGCCGATACCGCGCGCATGCGCGGCTTCGCCGGCAGCGGCTTCGCCACCGCCACCGACCTCGCGGACTGGCTGGTGCGGGTGCTGCGCCTGCCGTTCCGCACGGCCCATCACGTCACCGGCCGGCTGGTGGCGATGGCGGAGGCCAAGGGCGTCGATCTCGCCGGGCTGACGCTGGCGGAGATGCAGGCGGTGGAGCCGGGCATCACCCAGGCGATCTTCGACGTGCTGACCGTCGATGCCTCCGTGGCCTCGCGCACCAGCTTCGGCGGCACCGCGCCCGCCAACGTCGCCGCCCAGGCGGCGCGCTGGCAGGCGGCGCTGGCGTGAAACCGGCGCTGCTGGCCCTGGCGCTCGTGCTGGCGCTCGCGGCTTGCGGCAAGCGCGGCGCGCCGGCGCCGCCCGGCCCGGCGGAGGACATCACCTATCCCCGCACGTACCCCTCTCGCTGAGCCGCTGGCCGGGCTGCGCCGCCTGGCGGTGGGGCTGGCGTTTCCCAAGCCCCTGCCGCTCGCCGCGGCCATGGCCCGCGCCGGCTTCGTGCAGGCCGACCCGATCCGCGCGCCCGCCCGCGCCCAGGACCTGGTCCTGCGCCACCGCGTGCCCGGCTACCGCGCCGGCGACCTCGAGCGGCGCTACGCGCGGCTGGGGCTGGAGGAAGCCTATCTGCACGCCTACGGCTTCGCGGTTCCCGCCCTCGCCGCCCTGCTGCATCCCCGCCGCCACCCCGCCGGCGCCTACGCGCCGCGTGGCCTGG
The DNA here is from genome assembly GCA_945957135.1 of uncultured Rhodospirillales bacterium. Taxonomy (GTDB): domain Bacteria; phylum Pseudomonadota; class Alphaproteobacteria; order Acetobacterales; family Acetobacteraceae; genus CAMFLK01. Next base: position 257 of record CAMFLK010000202.1, on the reverse strand, counting down.
CCGCGGAGGTGCTGGCCCATGTCCGCGCCGCCGGGCCGACCCATCCGACGGCGCTGGCCGCCCTGTTCGGCAAGGCGCGCGAGACGAACGCCTGGGGCGGCCAGTCCCAGGCCACCACCCGGGCGCTGGACGAGCTGCACCACCATGGCCTGCTGCGGGTGCTGCGCCGCGAGTCCGGCATCCGCGTCTATGCCGCGGCGAACGCGCCGACGCATGGGCTGGACGGGCCGGCGCGCTTGCGGGCGCTGGTGCTGCAC
>CAMFLK010000201.1 GCA_945957135.1 uncultured Rhodospirillales bacterium | reverse complement strand
CCCTTGCCCGGCCCGGTGGCGCGCGGCTTCGGCGAGGCGACGGCGGCCGGCCCGGCCAGCGGCCTGACCTGGCAGGTGAGCGGGGCGGAGCGGGTGGTGGCGCCCTGCGGCGGGCGGGTGGTATTCGGCGCGCCGTTCCGCAGCTTCGGGCTTTTGTTGATCCTGGACTGCGGCGGCGGCTACCATTTCGTGCTGTCGGGCTTCGAGCGGCTGGACGTGCGGGTGGGCCAGTCCGTGGCGTCCGGCGACCCGGTGGGCGTGATGCCCGGCTGGGACCCGCGGGGCACGGGCGCGCGCCCGTCGCTCTACGTGGAGCTGCGGCGCAACGGGCAGCCGGTGAATCCGGCGCCGTTCCTGCGAGCAAAAGGGTAGGGCGCGGCGCTTGGCGATTGAACGGAACGTAACCATCTGGGGTGGGTCGCGGATAGCCGCGCCGGTGCAGATGGTTCACACTATGACGCGGATTCGTGCGCCCGAGCCGGCGCGGAGGGAGATTTGGATATGAAGCTTCGCACCTCGTTGCTGCTGGGGGCCGCCTTCGCGGTGGGGCTGGCGGCCGGCCCGGTGGGCAGCGCGTTGCAGCGCCAGGTCGGGTTCAACCTGATTCCGCCGGCCCTGGCGCAGGATGCCGGGGCGGCCAACAGCCGGGCCGAGACCTACCGGCTGCTGACCCTGTTCGGTGACGTGTTCGAGCGCGTGCGCGCCGAATATGTGGAGCCGGTGAACGACCGCGAGCTGATCGAGAACGCCATCAACGGCATGCTCACCGGGCTCGACCCGCACAGCAACTACATGAACGCCAAGTCCTTCAAGGACATGCAGGTCCAGACCAAGGGCGAGTTCGGCGGCCTCGGCATCGAGGTGACGCAGGAGAACGGCTACATCAAGGTGATCAGCCCGATCGACGACACGCCGGCCAGCCGTGCCGGGGTGAAGGCGGGCGACCTCATCACCTCGCTCGACGGCCAGTCCGTGCAGGGGCTGAGCCTGAACGAGGCGGTGGACAAGATGCGCGGCGCGCCGAACACCAAGATCAACCTGGTGATCCGCCGCGAGGGCGTGGACAAGCCGATCGAGCTGACCATGCAGCGCGAGGTGATCAAGATCCAGGTGGTGAAGTCCCGCCTGATCGACGGGGACATCGCCTATATCCGCGTCACCAGCTTCTCCGAGCAGACGGATGCCTCGCTGCGCAAGGCGTTCCAGCAGCTGAAGGCGGAATCGGGCGACAAGCTGCGCGGCGTGGTGCTCGACCTGCGCAACAACCCCGGCGGCCTGCTCGACCAGGCGGTGGCGGTGTCGGACGATTTCATCAACACCGGCGAGATCGTCTCCACCCGCGCGCGGCACACCGAGGACGGGCAGCGCTGGAACGCCAAGGGTGGCGACATCACCAACGGCCTGCCGGTGGTGGTGCTGATCAACGGCGGCTCGGCCTCGGCCAGCGAGATCGTGGCCGGTGCGTTGCAGGACCACCAGCGCGCGATCCTGGTGGGCACCCGCAGCTTCGGCAAGGGCAGCGTGCAGACGGTGATGCCGCTGCCCGGCAACGGCGCGATGCGGCTGACCACGGCGCGCTACTACACGCCCTCCGGCCGGTCGATCCAGAACCTGGGCATCACGCCGGACGTGGAGGTGCGCTCCAGCCGCACGGAGACGCCGACCTTCGGGCCGACGCGCGAGGCGGACCTGAAGGGCTCGCTGAAGAACACCGGCGGCACGCCGCAGAACAGCGCGCCGCCGCGCAACGACCTGCCCCCGGTGGTGAAGGACATCCCCAAGCTGCCGCCGGAGGGGGCCGCCGCCTACGACCCGACCAAGCCGGAGACCGACTACCAGCTGCAGGAAGCGCTGATCGTGCTGAAGGCGATGCCCACCACGCGGCGCGCCTCGCGCTGATAATCGGTCCCTAACCTGCCCGCCCCATCATGGCGCGCCGGCCCCTGGCCTTGTCTGGCCGGCGCGCGGGGGAGGTGAGCATGCCGGACGCGGCGGTGGCGGACGAGGTTCCGGGGACGCGAGAGCGCTCGCCTTGGCGCGGGCTCCGCTGGTTCTGGGCCGGCGTGGCGGTGGTGCTGGCGGCCGGCGGCGGCGCGTTGCAGCTGGCCGGGCCGCCGCATCCCCATGCGCCCGTGGCAACCGCGGCCCACGCCCCACCGGCGCCCGAGCCGGCGCATGGCCAGCCGGCCCAGGCGCCCCAACCTGCCCATGCGCCCGAGCCTGCCCATGCGCCCGAGCCGGCGCATGCCGTGCCGTCCGTCGCTCCGCCCGCGGTCGCCACCGCCGTCCGCGCGCCGGGCGCGCGCATCCCCGACCCGGATCCCGCCCTGCTGGAACCCGCGCCGGACTGGCCCGGGGCGCATCTGCCGCGAATCGGCGCGGATGGGCGCCGCCCGGCCCAGGCCTATGCCGCCGGCAGCCCGGCGGCGAACGGGCGGCCGCGCGTGGCCATCCTGCTCGGCGGCATGGGCATGGCGGCGGCGGACAGCGAGGAGGCGGCGCAGACCCTGCCGCCATCCGTCTCGCTCGCCGTCTCCCCCTATGCCGCGCGGCCGGACCGGCTGCTGGGCCTGGCGCGGGCGGGCGGGCATGAGCTGCTGGTCGCCATTCCCATGGAGCCGCAGGGCTACCCGCTGAACGATCCCGGCAACCGCGCCCTGCTCACCGGCCGCACGCCGGCCGAGAACGCCCAGGCGCTGGAATGGGCGCTGTCGCGCATCGAGGGCGCGGCCGGGGCCACCGGCGCCCTCGGTGCCTTGCGCGGCGAGCGTTTCGCCAATTCGGGGCAGATGGAGGCGGTGCGCAAGGAGCTGGCCGATCGCGGCCTGTTCTATGTCGATCCCCGCGCCCCCGCCCGGCCGGGTGGGCCGGATGCGGCGCCGGCGGCCGGCGGCAACGTCGATGTGGTGATCGACGAGCCGGCGGTGCGCACGGAGATCGTGGCCAGGCTGGCCCAGCTGGAACAGGTCGCGCGCGACCGGGGGGCGGCGATCGGGCTGGTCGGCGCGCCCAACCCGGTGACGGTGGAACGCATCGCCGCCTGGGCGCGCGAGCTGGAGCAGCGGGGGATTGTGCTGGTGCCGGTCAGTGCGATCATGAACGCTCCGTCTCAAGCGAGGTGATCATGCCGAAGCACGACCTGCCCTACCGCCCGAACGTGGGCGCGGTGCTGTTCAACGACGAGGGCAAGGTGTTCGTCGCCCGCCGCGCCGACCTGCCCAATGCCGAGGGGGCGCCCGGCGGCTGGCAGCTGCCCCAGGGCGGCATCGACGAGGACGAGAACCCCTGGGTGGCCGTGCTGCGCGAGCTGGAGGAGGAGATCGGCACCGGCCGCGCGGAAATCCTCGCCGAGCATCCGGAGTGGCTGACCTACGACCTGCCGGCGGAGCTGGTCGGCGTGGCGCTGAAGGGGAAGTATCGCGGCCAGAAGCAGCGCTGGTTCGCGCTGCGCTTCACCGGCGTGGACGCCGATATCCGGCTCGACGCCGACCCCGACCCGGAATTCGACGCCTGGCGCTGGGCCGAGCTGGCGGAGCTGCCGGCGCTGGCCGTGCCGTTCAAGCGCGAGATCTACGAAATCCTCGCCCGCAGCTTCGCCCGTTTCGCGGAGCCCGTCGCTTGAGGGCGGTCCTGCTGGCGCTGGCGCTGTTCGCCACCCCCGCCCTGGCGCCCCCCGGTTTCGCGGCGGACGGGCCGGTGCGGGTGGGGCATGTGGACACCACCTTCCGCGTGGTCGGCCGCAACGACCGCATCGTGGTGGACCGCTACGACGACCCCAAGGCGGATGGCGTGTCCTGCTACGTCTCGCGGGCGGAAACCGGAGGGATCAAGGGGCCGCTGGGCCTGGCCACCGACCCCAACCGCTACTCCATCGCCTGCCGCGCCACCGGCCCGATCACCCTGCGCGGCCCGGTGCCGGAGAGCGAGGTGGTGTTCGGCGAGCGCACCAGCGCCTTCTTCAAGGAGGTGCGGGTGACCCGTATGTTCGACCAGGAGAAGCGCGTGCTGGTCTATCTGGTGTGGTCCACCATCAGCCTGGGCAAGGACGGCTCGCCCTTCAACAGCGTCACGGCCGTGCCGCTGGGGAACTGATCATACCAACGGCCAAGAAGAATGGCTGTTGGTATGAGTCTTTGTTCGGCGCGCCGCCGCCCGCCAACCCGGCGCGCGATACCAGCGTCCCTCAGCGATGGAAGAGTCATCGCTTCGTGCCGCCGGTATCAGACCTCCGCGCGCGGAGTTCATGTTGCCCTTGGCTACCCCGGCCTGCTACCCCACATGCCGGAATCTCAATTCCCGAGGATTTGGCATGATCTCCTTCCGCTCCACGCACGCCGTGGTTGCAGTCGCCGCTGCCCTGCTCGCGGCGGGCCCGGTCGCGGCGCAGATGATGGACCGCGCGCCCACCGGCCCGGTCACCGGCACGGCCGATCTGCCGAACAAGCGCCCGCTGCCGCCGCCAGGCCTGCCCGGCGCCGCCGCCAGCGGCAGCGACCCCGCGCCGATGGACCGCCCGCCCTCGGACATGCGGCCGAACGAGGCGCTGTTCGACGCGATCAACCGCGGCGACATCGCCAGCGCCCGCGACGCGCTGAGCCGCGGCGCCGAGCTCAACGCCCGCAACATACTGGGCCTGACGCCGATCGAACTGTCGGTCGATCTCGGCCGCAACGACATCACCTTCCTGCTGCTGTCGATGCGCAACGACGATTCGCCGCAACCCGCCGCCAAGCCCGGCGCCAACTCGCTCGCCGCGATGATGGCCCGCCAGCCGATGCCCAAGGGCAAGGTGGCGCCGGCGCCCAAGCCGGTGGTCGTGGCGCCGGTGCCGGCCAAGCGCTACGTGAGCAACGACCCCGGCACGCCACAGCCGCAGGCCGGCTTCCTCGGCTTCGGCAACGCGGTCAGGTAGGCTTCTTCTCCAGGCTGTCGGTGAAGCCGCGCCCGGCGGCGGCGAGTTCGGCCAGCAGGGGCGCGGGGCGCAGCGTTTCGTCACCCGAGCGCTCGGCGAATTCGGTCAGGCGTCTGGCCACGTAGGGCAGGCCCAGCCGGTCCGCGTAGTACATCGGGCCGCCCTGGAAGGCCGGCCAGTTGTAGCCGTGCATCCAGATCACATCGATATCCGCGGCCCGCGCGGCGATGCCCTCGGCCAGGATGCGGGCGCCCTCGTTGATCATCGGGAACAGCAGCCGCTCCAGGATCTCCGTCTGGTCGATGGCGCGGCGGGGGATGCCCTGCGCGGCGGAGGCGGCGGTGATGATCGCCTCCACCTCCGGGTCCGGCGTGGCCGTGCGGCCATCGGCGCCGTAGGCGTAGTAGCCCTTGCCGGTCTTCTGCCCCAGCCGCCCCGCCTCCACCAGCGCGTCCGCGATGATCGCCCGCCCGCCGCGCGCCTGGCGCAGCCGCCAGCCGATATCGAGCCCGGCGAGGTCGCCCATGGCGAACGGCCCCATGCGGAAGCCGAAATCGGTCAGCGCGCGGTCCACCTCCTGCGGCAGGGCGCCTTCCAGCAGCAGCCGCTCCGCCTGGCCGCCGCGGCGGGACAGCATGCGGTTGCCGACGAACCCGTCGCACACGCCCACCACCACCGGCACCTTGCCGATCGCCCGGCCCACCGCCACGGCGGTGGCCAGCGCCTCCGGCGAGGTCTTTTCGCCGCGCACCACTTCCAGCAGCTTCATCACATTGGCCGGGCTGAAGAAATGCATGCCCAGCACGTCGCCGGGCCGTGACGTGACGGCGGCCATCTCGTTGATGTCGAGATAGGAGGTGTTGCTGGCCAGCACCGCGCCGGGCCGGGCATGCGCGTCGAGCAGGGCGAAGACCTTCTTCTTGAGCTCCATCTCCTCGAACACCGCCTCGATGACGATGTCCGCCTCGGCGATGGCGGCGTAATCCAGCGTGGGCTGGAACAGGGCGCGGCGTCTGGCGGCCTGCTCGGCGGTGATGCTGCCGCGCTTGACGGAGGTGGCGTAGTTCGCCTCCACCCGGCCCAGCCCACGATCCAGCGCCGCCTGGTCCATCTCCAGGATGGTGACGGGAATGCCGGCATTGGCGAAGTTCATGGCGATGCCGCCGCCCATCGTGCCCGCGCCGATCACCGCCGCGCGGCGCACCGGCCGCGCTTCCACGCCGGCGGGCAGGTTGGGCACTTTCTGCGCCTCGCGCTCGGCGAAGAAGGCGTAGCGCAGGGCCTTGGACTCGTCGCTGGACACCAGCTCCATGAACTTCTCGCGCTCGAAGGCCTGGCCTTCGGTGAACGGCTTGTCCAGCGCCGCGCGCACCGCCTCCACACAGGCGCGGGCGGCGAGCCGGGCGCGGGCGCGCTCCAGCAGCCCCTTGGCGGCGCGGTCGAGCAGCCCGGCATCGGCCCGCGCCTCGGCGAGCTTGCCGTCGCCGCGGCTCAGCACCCGCTTTTCCGCCGCATGCGCGCGCGCCCAGGAAACGGCGGCGGCGATGAAATCGCCCTCGGCGGGGAGCAGCGCATCCAGCAGCCCGCCCTCCGCCGCCTTGGTGCCGGTCAGCGGATCGCCGGAGATGATGACGCCGAGCGCCTTCTCCACGCCCAGCACGCGCGGCAGGCGCTGGGTGCCGCCGGCGCCGGGCAGCAGGCCCAGCTTGATCTCCGGCAGGCCGAGCCGCGCGCTGGCCAGCCCCACCCGGTGGTCGCAACCCAACGCCAGCTCCAGCCCGCCGCCCAGCGCGGAGCCTTGGATCGCCGCCACCACCGGCTTGGGCAGTTCCTCGAGTGCCGTGATCACCTGGCGCAGATTGGGCTCGCGCGGCGGCTTGCCGAATTCCGTGATATCCGCGCCCCCGGAAAATGCCCGCGCCGTGCCGGTCAGCACCACCCTGGCGACCGCCGGATCGGCCGCGACGCGGGCGAGCGCCTGCATGACGCCCTCGCGCAGCTCATGGCCCAGCGCATTGACCGGCGGGCGATCCATGACGATGACCGCCACCTCGCCGTCGTTGCGCAGATCGACCACCGCGTTGATGTTGCCCATTCCGTTTCCCCCAGTAGGATTCAGTGAAGAAAGCATCGTCTTTTTCTGAAGAAAAAGAAGCAAAAAGACTTCTATCTGTTATTCTTCGCGCGGCTCATGCTGACGCACGAGGTCAACAGATCAAAAGTTTCTTGGTTCTTTTTTTCAAAAAAGAACATCCTTTCTTACTTGATGACCGCCAACAATATCATCGCCACCATCCCCAGCACGATACGGTACCAGGCGAAGGGTGCGAAGCCGTGGCGGCCGACATAGTCCACCAGGCGCCCGACCACGGCATAGGCGGCGATGAACGCCACCACGAAGCCGATGGCGATCAGGCCGCCGCCGTGCAGGTCGAGCGTGGCGCGGTTCTTGTAGAGATCGTAAACGGTCGCGCCGAACATGGTGGGAATGGCCAGGAAGAACGAGAATTCCGTGGCGGTGCGCCGGTCCACGCCCAGCAGCAGGGCACCCATGATGGTGGCGCCGGAACGTGACACGCCGGGGATCATCGCCAGCGTCTGGCACAGGCCGATGCCGAGCGCGGTGGGGAAGGGCAGGCGCTCGATGTCGTCGTAATGCGCCGGCGGGCGCAGGCGTTCGATGAGCAGGATGGCGATGCCGCCGGCCACCAGGCTGATCGCCACCACCCAGGGCGAGAACAGCACCGATTTGATGAAGCCGTGGGCCAGTGCGCCGATCACCGCGGCGGGCAGGAAGGCGAGCAGGATGCCGGCGATGAAGCGCCGCGCGCCCGGGCTGTGCGGCGCCCGCGCCAGGACGGAGAGCAGGCGGCGGGCGTAGAGCACACACACCGCGAGGATGGCGCCGAGCTGGATGACGATCTCGAAGACCTTGCCGGGCGGTCCCTCGAAGCCGAGCACCTCCTCCAGCAGAATCAGGTGCCCGGTGGAGGAGACCGGGATGAATTCGGTAAGCCCTTCCAGCAGACCC
>CAMFLK010000200.1 GCA_945957135.1 uncultured Rhodospirillales bacterium | reverse complement strand
GTTCGCCGCCGCCGACGAGGCGGACGGCCCCGCGCCGCCCGCCCTGCCAGCGCTGCGTGCCGCCGAGGAGGTGGTGCAGGATTACGAGACGCTGCGCCTGTCGCTGAAGGCCCATCCCATCAGCTTCCTGCGCGACCGCCTCGCGGCCCTCCGCGCCCTGCCCTGCGCCGCGGTGGAGACCGCGCCGGTGAACCGCCGCACCACGCTGGGCGGGGTGGTGCTGGTGCGCCAGCGGCCGGGCTCGGCCAAGGGCGTGTGCTTCATCACCATCGAGGACGAGACCGGGGTGGCCAACATCGTCGTCTGGCCCAGCGTGTTCGAGGAATTCCGCCCGGTGATCATGACCGCGCGCATGCTGCTGGTGCACGGCCGCCCGCAGCGCGCGGAGGGGGTGACGCATCTGGTCGCCGACCGGCTGGAGGATTGGAGCTGGGCGCTGGACCTGCTCTCCGCCAATCTCCGCCCCGCCACCGCGCATGGCGACGCCGCCGCCAGCAGCAGCCCGGACGCCCACGAGGCCAGCACGCGACGGCATCCGCGCGATGTGCGGGTGATTCCGAAAAGCCGGGATTTCCACTGATGGAATTGGAAGAGCTGGGCGAGCGCATCTGCATCCTCGGCCCCTCCAACAGCGGCAAGTCCACGCTGGCGGACGCCATCGGCCGCAAGCGCAACCTGCCGCCGGTTCATCTCGACCTGCTGTTCCACCTGCCCGGCACCGACTGGCAGCCGCGCGGGGAAAGCGAATTCCTCGCCCTGCACGACGCCGCCATCACCGGCGAGCGATGGGTGATCGACGGCAACTACACGCGCTGCATGCCCCAGCGCCTGGCCCGCGCCACTGGCCTGATCCTGCTGGACATCTCCACCCCCGCCAGCCTGCTGCGCTACTTCCGCCGCACCCTGTTCGAGACCGACCGCCGTGGCGGGCTGTCGGGCGGCAAGGACAGCGTGAAATGGGAGATGATCCACCACATCGCCGTGGTCACCCCGCGCAACCGCGCGCGCTACGCGGAGATGTTCTGCAGCCTGGACCTGCCGAAACTCTCGCTGCCCTCCATCGCCGCGATCAAATCCTGCTACGCGGAATGGGGGCTGGAGCGGTGATGGCGAAGGAGCCGCCTCACCCCAACCGCGCCGCCAGCCGGGCGGCGGTGATGTGGCCGATCTCCTCGATCGCCGTCGCGACCTCCGCCTCCGGCTCCGCCGCCAGCCGGGCGCGCATGGCCGCCACCGCGCTCTCACGCGTGGCGTGGCGGCACAGCGCGACGATGCAGGGGAAGCCGAAGCGCGCGCGATAGGCGGCGTTGATGCGGGCCAGCTCGGCATGCTCCTCCCGGCTCAGCCGGTCGAAGCCGAGCCGGCCCTGCTCGCCGGTGGAATCGGCGGTCAGCACGCCATCCTCGGCCTCGCGCCCCGCGAGTTCGGGATGGGCGGCGATCAGGGCGAGCTGGGTCGGCCGGTCCGCCTCGCGCACGCGCGCCATCATCGCCGCGTGCAGCGCGCCGGCATCGCGGAAGGGCCGCTGGGCGGCGATCCCCTCGCTCACCCAGGGCGAATGCTCGAACAGGCCATCGAGCAGCGCGGCGAATGCCGCCGCGGGCATGGCATTGAACACGGACATGTCGGGGGCATGGGACATGGGGCGATCCTGGCAAGATCGCGCCGGTCACGCCATCGGGAAATCCTTCGGCATCGAATCGAGCAGCGTGCGCGTGTATTCGTGCCGCGGCGCCGCGAACACCTGTTCGGTGGGCCCGTGCTCCACGATGCGGCCGCGATGCATCACCAGCACGCGGTCGCAGACATGGCGCACCACCGCGAGGTCGTGCGAGATGAACAGCAGCGCGAAATCGAGCTCCGCGCGAAGCCGGCGCAGCAGGTTGAGCAGCTGCGCCTGCACGGAGACATCGAGGCCGGAGACGATCTCGTCGGCCACCAGCAGCGGCGGCACGGTGCACAGGGCGCGGGCGATGTTCACGCGCTGGCGCTGGCCGCCGGAAAGCTGGGCGGGGCTGCGGGCGCCGGTTTCCGGGGCGAGGCCCATCTCCGCGAGCAGTTCGGCGGCGCGGCGGGCACGCTCGGCGGCGGGGGCGCCGACCGCCTCCATCGCCTGGGTCATGATGGCGGCGACGCGGCGGCGCGGGTTCAGCGCGGATTGCGGATCCTGGAACACCATCTGCACGTTGCGCACCCGGTGGCGACGGTCGGCCTCGGTGCCGGCGGTGACGTCGCGGCCGGCGAGCAGGATGCGCCCGGCGGTGGGGCGTTCCAGCCCGACCAGCAGGCGGCCGAGCGTGCTCTTGCCGCTGCCGCTCTCGCCCACCACGGCGACGAACTCGCCGCTGGCGATGGCGAGGCTCGCCTCGCTCACCGCGTCCATATGGCCGGGGCGGAACAGCGAGCCGGTGCGGAAGCGCTTGCCCAGGCCGGCGACGTCCAGCACCGGATTGCCCGGCTGGATATGGGTGGCGAGCGTTTCCTCGGGTGGGGCGATGGTGGGCGTGAGCTCCGCGCGGAAGCAGGCGGCGCGGTGGTCCTCAGTCCCGAGCGGCGGCGGGGCGGCGCGGCATTGCTCGGCGGCGAGCGGGCAGCGCGGCGCGAAGCGGCAGCCGCGCAGCGTGGTCATCGCGCGCAGGCCGGGCATCTGCTCCGGCAGCGCGAGCAGGGCGCGGCGCGGGCCGGTCATCGCGGGAATCGCCAGTTGCAGGCAGCGCGTATAGGGATGGCGCGGGCCGCCGAGCACGGCGGCGGCCGGCCCCTGCTCCACCACCGAACCGGCATAGAGCACGGCGATGTCGTCGCAGACCTGCGCGGCCAGGCGCAGATCGTGGGTGATGAACAGCACGGCGGTGCCGTCGCGCGCCCGCATCTCCTGCATCAGCTCCATGATGCGGGCCTGGATGGTAACGTCCAGCGCCGTGGTCGGCTCGTCCGCCACCACCAGCTTCGGCCGGCTGGCGAAGGCCATGGCGATCAGCACGCGCTGGCACATGCCGCCGGAAAGCTGGTGCGGGTAGCGGGCGAGCAGGCCGGCGGGGTCGGGCAGATGCACGGCCTCCAGCGCCGCGACCGTGCGGGCGCGATGGTCGCCCTCGCCGAGGCGAGCGAAATGCTCGGCGAACTGGCTGCCGATGGTGCGCACCGGGTTGAGCGCGGTCAGCGGCTCCTGCGGGATGAAGGCGATCTCGCGCCCCAGCAGGGCGCGGCGCGCGCGGGGCGGCATGGACACCAGGTCGCGCCCGGCGAATTCCAGCTTTCCGCCGGAGACGGCGAAATGCGGCGGCAGCAGCTGGGCGACGGTGCGGCCGATCATCGACTTGCCGGCGCCGGATTCGCCGACCAGCCCGAGCACCCGGCCGGGCGCCAGCGCGAGGTCGATGCGGTTCAGCACGGGAATCTCCGCCCCGCCCTGGCGCAGCGCGACGGACAGCGCCTCGGCGCGCAGGACGGTCATTCCCGCCCCTCGGTCATGCGCACGTCCAGGCTGCGGCGCAGCCCGTCGCCGAGCAGGTTGAAGCCGGCGACGGTGAAGAAGATCGCCAGCACCGGCGCCAGCAGGTTCCACGGCGCCTGGTAGATCGCATCCCGCCCATCGGCGATCATCTGGCCCCAGGCGATCTGGTCGGAGCGCACGCCGAGGCCGACGAAGGACAGGATCGCCTCCACCACCACGGCGATGCCCATTTCCAGCGTGAGCAGCGTGACCACCAGCGGAATGGTCGCCGGCACGATCTCGCGCGAGACGGTGCGCCAGTGGGAGAAGCCGACGAGCCGGGCGGCGGCCACATAGTCGCGCCGCGCCACCACGATCACCTCGCTGCGCAGCACGCGGCAGAACCGCGTCCAGTCCACCAGCACGATGGCGAGGATGACGTTGCGCAGCCCGGTGCCCAGCCCGGTCATCAGGATCAGCGACAGGATCACCGGCGGGAAGGACATCCACACATCCACCGCCCGCCCCACCAGCCAGTCCAGCCAGCCGCCGACATAGCCGGCGAGATAGGCGAGCGCCGCGCCGACGATCATCGCGCCGAACGCGGCGATCAGCGCCACGCTCATCGCCACCCGCGCGCCGAACAGCAGGCGCGAGAGCACGTCCCGCCCCAGCGAGTCCGTGCCGAGCCAGTAGGCGGGGTCGCCACCCGCCTGCCAGGAGGCGGGCAGCAGCGTGGTCAGCAGGTTCTGCTCGTCGGGGTCGTGCGGCGCCAGCCAGGGAGCCGCGAGAGCGCAGGCGAGCACGGCGAGCACGATCAGCCCACCGGCGATCACGCGGCCGGAGCGCAGGGAACGGCGGATCACCGGGCGCGCAGTCGCGGGTTGAGGGTGAGGTACAGCCCGTCCACCACGGAGTTGATGACCAGCACCACCACGCAATAGGTGAGGCCGACCGCCTGGATGATCGGCAAGTCGGCATTGCGCACGGCATCGACCATCAGATTGCCGAGGCCGGGATAGGAGTAGATCACCTCCACCAGCAGTGAGCCGCCGAACAGGAAGCCGAACTGCACGCCCATCAGGGTCAGCGTGGGCAGGATGGCGTTCTTCAGCGCATGGCGCAGCAGGATGCGGGTTTCCGACAGGCCACGCAGCCGCGCCTGGTGGATGTAGTCCTCATGATACACGTCGAGCAGGGAGGAGCGCAGCACGCGCATGATCGGCGGCGCGAAGGCGATGCCGAGGGCGAAGGCCGGCAGCACCATGTGCGCGGCGGCGCTGCGCAGGATGTCCAGCCGTCCGGCGAGCAGCGCGTCGAGCAGCAGGAAGCCGGTGATATCCGGGCGGATCATCCCGGGGTCGAGCCGGCCGGTGAAGGGCATGGCCTGCAGCGCCACGCCGAAGACGAAGATGAACAGCAGCGCCCACAGGAATTCGGGCACCGACATCATCAGCGTGGTGCCGGTCTCCGCCACCGGCTCGGCCGGGTTGTCGCGCAGCGCGAACAGCAGCAGCCCGCCGGCGAGGCCCAGCACGGCGGCGACGAGCATGGCGCAGAGGGCGAGCTCGATGGTCGCCGGCAGGGTCTGGCGCACCAGTTCCACCACGTCGCGCCGCAGATGGATGGAGCGGCCGAAATCGCCGTGAACCACATGGCCGAGCCAGATGGCGTATTGCTGCGGCAGCGGCTGATCCAGCCCCATGGCGCGGCGCGCGGCCTCGATCTCGTCGCGCGTCGCGGTGGGCGGCATGGACATCGCCGCCGGGTCCACCGGCAGCACGCGCAGCGCCGTGAACAGCAGGGCGGAGACGACGAACAGGATGGGCAGGACGACGAGCAGCCGCCTCCCCAGCGTGGCGAGCAGCTGCAAGGCGGCTCAGCCGCTCCAGCGCATGGTCTGGCCCAGAACCCAGCCATTGCCGAAGCGCTGGTATTCCAGGTTCTGCTTGCGCACCAGCGTCTGCACGCTTTGCAGCAGCGGCATGGTGGCGCCGAGCTCGGCGGCTTCCTGGTTCAGCTTGCGCCAGCCGGCGATGCGCTCCTTCTCGTCGGCGACGTTGAACATGTCGATGATCTTCTGGCCGAATACCATGTCCTTCCACGGCGAGAAGGGCAGTTTCGGATTCAGCAGGTAGCCGGCGTAGATTTCCGGGTCACCGGTGGCGTTGTCGAAGGAATAGAGCGTGGCTTCCGGCAGCTTGTTGCCGCGGTTCAGCTCGAAATACTTGGCGTATTCGATCACCTCCAGCTCAGCCTCGATGCCCACCTTCTTCCACATCGCGACGATGGCGCGGGCCATGTCGAAATCGTTGGGGAACTGGCCGTTGGTGCTGGCCATGCGGATCTTCTTGGGCTTCTCCGGGCTGAAGCCGGATTTGGCGAGGAGCTGCTTGGCGAGTTCGGGGTCGTAGGCAAAGGTGTAGTCATCGAGATAGCCGGGCGAGCCGGGGGTGGCCGGCACGGTCAGCGGCACCGCGGCGCCGCCGTAGAAGGCCTGGGACAGCGCCTTCTTGTCGATCGCATGGTGGGCAGCGAGACGCACGTTGGGGTCGGCGAAGCCTTCGTCGTTGCGTACCTGGAGAAGGATGACGCGGGTGATCGGGTTCAGCTCGCCCACCAGGCCCGGCGCCTGCTTCAGGCGCAGCACCTCGCGCACCGGCACGTTGATGGTGATGTCCACCTGGCCGGACTGGATGGCGGCGACGCGGGCGGAGGGGTCCTTGATCACCTCCACGGTGATGCGCTTCAGCGCCGGCTTGGGGCCCCAATAGGTCTCGTTGCGCTCCAGCACGATGCGCGCGTTCATCTGGTATTCGGCGAGCGTGTAGGGGCCGGTGCCCACCGGCTTGGCGTTGAACCCTTCCAGCCCGACCTTCTCCATATAGGCGCGCGGCACGACGAAGCTGCCGAGGAAGGCGAGCCAGACCGGGGTGGTCGGCGCCGGGCTGTCGAAGCGCATCACCGCCGTGGTGGGGGTCGGCGTGTCGATGCCGATCACCTTGCGCATGGACTGGGCGATATCGACCTTGTGGCCGGCCTTGATGCGGTCGAAGAAGGTCCAGCTGAAGTCGGACGAGGTGAACTTGTCGCCGTTCGAGAACATCACGTCGTCGCGGAATTCCAGGTTCAGGCTGCGCGCGTCCGGCGCCATCTCCCATTTCTTCACCAGGGCGCCGACCAGGGTGAGCTTGGGGTCCTGGTTCAGCGGCTGGTCGAACACCATCTTGTAGAGGGATTGCGCGTCCGGCACGAAGCGCTGGTTGGGGTCCCAGGCCGGCACGTCGCTGGGCCAGCCGATCGTGGCAGAATCCCCGGCCGCGTGGGCGATGCGCGGTGCGGCGAGGCTGCCAAGCCCGGCGCCGGCGGTGGCCTGCAACAGCATCCTGCGCGAAATTCCGGCCATGGATCGCCCTTTCGTGTTGGTGTGCCGGATATTTTAGGCTTAAAATTACTCGGCATGGAACGGGGAAATTCGCGCCCCGGACGGGAGATGGCCGATGGCTGAACGTTCCTTCGCGCGCGAGGTGCAGGATCTGCGGCTGGGCGCCGGCGAGGAATTCCGCGGCGAGGGCATCCTGGCCGTCACCAAGGCGCTGTTGCAATCGGGCGTGGGCTATGTCGCGGGCTACCAGGGCGCGCCGATCTCGCATCTGATGGACGTGCTGGCCGACGCCCAGCCGGTGCTCGAGGAACTCGGCGTGGTGTTCCAGAGCTCGGCCAGCGAGGCCGCCGCCGCCTCCACCCTCGCCGCCTCGGTGATGTATCCGATCCGCGGCGCGGTGACGTGGAAATCCACCGCCGGCACCAACGTGGCGAGCGACGCGCTGTCCAACCTCGCCTCCGGCGGCGTGCTGGGCGGGGCGCTGATCATCATCGGCGAGGATTACGGCGAGGGCTCCTCCATCATGCAGGAGCGCACACATGCCTTCGCCATGAAGTCGCAGATGTGGCTGCTCGACCCGCGGCCGAACCTGCCGAGCATCGTGCAGGCGGTGGAGGACGGGTTCGCGCTGTCGGAGGCCAGCTCCACGCCGGTGATGCTGGAGCTGCGCATCCGCGCCTGCCACGTGCACGGCGCCTTCACCTGCAAGGACAACCGCGCGCCGGCCTTCAGCGTGCGCGACGCGCTGGCCAATCCGCGCCGCGACGTGAACCGCATCGTGCTGCCCCCCGCCTCGTTCCTGCACGAGCGCGAGAAGGTCGAGCAGCGCCGCCCCGCCGCCATCCGCTTCATCCGCGAGCGCGGCCTGAACGAGACCTTCGCCGGCGATCTCGAGGATATCGGCATCATCCTCCAGGGCGGCATGTACAACGGGGTGATCCGCGCGCTGACGGCCCTTGGCCTCGCCGATGTATGGGGCGAGACGCGGGTGCCGCTGCACGTGCTGAACGTCACCTACCCGCTGGTGGACGAGGACCTCGTCGCCTTCTGCCGCGACAAGCGCGCGGTGCTGATGGTGGAAGAGGGCCAGCCGGATTTCCTCGAACAGGCGCTGCACGCCATCCTGCGCCGCGCCGAAATGGCCACGAAGCTCGCCGGCAAGGATGTGCTGCCGATGGC
>CAMFLK010000199.1 GCA_945957135.1 uncultured Rhodospirillales bacterium | reverse complement strand
GGATGTCGCCCTCATGCGCGGCCAGCGCGGCGCGGATGGCGCGGACCATCGCCTCCGGCAGGTCGCGCGCCGTGGCGATGTCGCGCGCGGCATGGTGGACGGCGACGGGATGGGCGCGGCCCAGGCTCTCGACGATCTCGGCCTCCAGCAGCGGGCCGAGCCGCGCGCCGTCGGCGGTGGCGGACATGGCGAGCAGGCGCAGCTCCGGCCGCAGCGCGCGTTGCAGGTCGAGGCAGAAGGCCAGGGCGAGGTCGGCCTCCAGCGCCCGTTCATGCACCTCGTCCAGGATCACCGCGCCCACCCCGTTCAGCCCCGGATCGGATTGCAGGCGGCGCACCAGCAGCCCCTCCGTCACCACCTCGATGCGCGTGGCGGCGGAGACGGCGCTGTCGGTGCGGGTGCGGTAGCCGATGGTCTGGCCCACCTTCTCGCCGCGCAGCGCGGCCATCCGGGTGGCCGCGGCGCGGGCGGCGAGGCGGCGCGGCTCGAGCATGACGATGCGCCCGCCGCCCAGCCAGGGCGCATCGAGCAGCGCGGGCGGCACGCAGGTGGTCTTTCCCGCACCGGGCGGGGCCACCAGCACCGCGTTGCGGCCGGCGGCCAGAACGGCGAGCAGGCGGGGGAGTGCTTCAGTGACAGGAAGGTCAAGCAAGAAAGCGGTTCTTTTTTGAAAAAAAGAACCAAAAAACTTTTATCATTTGAAGTCGTGCCTTGGGGGTGAGCCGCGCGAAGGATAACGAACGAAGTCTTTTTGCTTCTTTTTCTTCAGAAAAAGAAGACGCTTCCTTCCTTCTCGCACAGCCCCGCGCCGTGGCCTATATAGCCTCCATGAAAATGGCGGCGATACGCGCGATGCTGGGTCTCGTGCTGGTGCTCGCCGGCGCGGCGCGGCTGATGGCCGCCGAATCCGCCCCTGTCAGCAGCCCGCGCGCGGTCGCGACGCTGGTCTCGGACACCGACGCGGTGAAGGCCGGCGTGCCGTTCCGGGTGGGGCTGCGCCTGCGCATCGCCCCGGGCTGGCATACCTACTGGCGTAATCCCGGCGATGCCGGCATCGCCCCGGAACTGGCCTGGACCCTGCCCCAGGGCGCCGTGGCCAGTGAGCCGGTGTGGCCGGCCCCCACGCGCCATGCCGAGGGGCCGCTGATGACCTTCGGCTATACCGGCGAGCTGCTGCTGCCGGTGACCGTCACCGGCGCGCCCGCCCCCACCGCCCTCCGCCTGCATGCGAGCTGGCTGGTCTGCGAGAAGATCTGCGTGCCGGAGGAGGGCGATTTCGCGCTCGACCTGCCCGCCGGCACGCCCGCCCCCTCCGCCCAGGCTCCGCTGTTCGCCGCCGCCGATGCCCGCGCGCCCCGCCCCTCGCCCTGGCCGGTGACGATCAGCGCCGACGGGCGGCTGGTGGTGCAGGCCGCCGGTCTCGCGGAGGTGCAGGACGCCTGGTTCCTGCCCTATGCGGCCGGCGTGCTGGACGTGAGCGCGCCCCAGCCCTTCTCCGCCGACGCGGCGGGGCTGATGCTGACCCTGCCGACCGCCAGGGATTTCCGCCCCGGCGCCGCCCTGTCCGGCGTGCTGCTGCTGCGCGACAAGGGCGGGCAGGCCAGCGCGCTCGCCATCGATGCCCTGCCCGCCCCGCCCTCCGCCGCCCTGCCCTGGTGGCAGGCGCTGGGTTTCGCGCTGCTGGGCGGGCTGATCCTGAACCTGATGCCCTGCGTGTTCCCCGTGCTGGCCATCAAGGCGGCGGGGGTGGCACGCATGCGGGCCGCCTCGCCCCGGCTCGCCGGCGCCTACACCGCCGGCGTGGTGGCGACCTTCGCGGCGCTGGGCGTGGCGCTGCTGGCGGCACGCGCGGCGGGCTCGGCGGCCGGGTGGGGGTTCCAGTTCCAGTCCCCGGCCTTCGTCGCCGCGATGGCCTGGCTGCTGTTCGCGGTCGGGCTCAGCATGTCCGGCGTGTTCCATGTCGGCGCCAGCCTGGCCGGCGCCGGGCACGGGCTGGCGACGCGGCCCGGCGCGCTGGGCAGCTTCTGCACCGGCATGCTCGCCGTGCTGGTCGCGACACCCTGCACCGCGCCCTTCATGGGGGCGGCCATCGCCGCCGCGCTGACCGCGCCGCCGGCCATGACGCTGGCGGTGTTCGTGGCGATGGGGCTGGGCATGGCGGCCCCCTACGCCGTGGTCGCCGCCGTTCCCGCCATCGCCGGCCGGCTGCCGCGGCCGGGGCGCTGGATGGTGATCCTGCAGCAGGGCATGGCCTTCCCGATGTACGCCGCCGCGGTGTGGCTGGTCTGGGTGATGAGCCAGCAGGCCGGTTCCGCCGGCGTGCTGGCGGTGGGCGCCGGCATGGTGGTGATCGGCTTTGGCGGCTGGGCGCTGGGGCTGGCGCAGCACCATCACCTGCATGGCGGCGGCCGGCGGGTGGCGCACACGGTGGCCTTCGCGGCGGCGCTGGCGGTGCTCGCCATCCTCTCGGGCATCGCCACCGCCCCACCGGCGGCGGTGGCGAGCGAGGCGGGGGTGGAGCGCTACTCCCCCGCCCGGCTGGCCGCGCTGCGCAACGCGGGCAAGCCGGTCTTCGTCAACATGACCGCCGCCTGGTGCGTGACCTGCCTGGTGAACGAGCGGGTGGCCCTGGCGCCGGAAGCGGTGCGCGACGCCTTCGCGCATTATGGCGTGACCTACCTGAAGGGCGACTGGACGCGGCAGGACCCCGACGTCTCCGCCTTCCTGCGCAGCCATGCGCGCGAGGGCGTGCCGCTCTACGTGCTCTACCCGGCCGGCGACGGCGCGGCACGGGTGCTGCCGCAGATACTCACGGAGGGTCTGATGCTCGACGCCTTGAAGCAGGCCGGCGGATGAAACGCCTGGCCGCCGTGCTGGTCGCACTGCTGCTCGCCGCCCCCGCGGCGCGGGCGGCGGACGGCAAGCCCCGGCGGGTGGCCCTGGTGATCGGCGCCGGCGCCTATGCCGCCGTGCCCGCCCTGCCCAACCCGCCGCGCGACGCCGCCGCCATCGCTGCCGCGCTGCGCCGGCTGGGCTTCGACACCGCGCTGGTCCAGGACCCCGACCGGACGACCATGGAGCGCGCCATCCGCGACCTGGGCAAGCGCGCGCAGAATGCCGAGGCGGCGATGGTGTTCTATGCCGGCCACGCGCTGGAGGCGGGCGGGCACAACATGCTGGTGCCGGTCTCCGCGCGCATCGAGACGGCGCGCGACCTGCCCTACGAGACGCTCGACCTCGACCTGCTGCTCAACGAGCTGGACGGGCGGGCACGCACCATCCTGATCTTCCTCGATTCCTGCCGCGACAACCCGTTCCAGCGCACGCTGGCCGGCGGCAGCGGACGCGGCATCGCCACGCGCGGCCTGGCCGCTCCGGCCGCCGACGTGACGGGCACGCTGATCGCCTTCGCCACCGCGCCGGGCCGCACCGCGGCGGACGGCACCGGCCAGGACAGCCCCTTCACCACCGCCCTGCTGCATCACATCGAGACCCCCGGGCTGGAGGTGCGCGAGATGCTCGGCCGGGTGCGCAAGGAGGTGCGCGAGGCGAGCGGCGGCGAGCAGGTGCCATGGGAATCGAGCGCGCTGGAGGGCAGCTTCTATTTCGCCCCCATCGCCACCCCGGCCGTGGCCGGTGCCGCGCCGCCCCCCGCCGCCTCGGGTGCCGCCACACCGGCGGGCATGCCGCCGCAGATCGCCGAGGGCGGGCACTGCTTCGTGCCCCGCCAGCAGGGCCGCATGCGGGTGGGCGACGGCGCCACCAACACCATCCACATGACCAATAACGGCCGCGGCTGCGGCTTCTCCGTCTGGCGCCGCATCGCCGAGCACGACGCCTATGACAAGCTGGAGGTGTCCCATCCGCCGGCCCACGGCACGGTGCGGATCGACGACGCGCACCGCGTGATCTACCTGCCGCAGCCCGCCTATACCGGGGCGGACAGCTTCACCCTGGCGAGCACGCCCAAGGGCGTGCTCAGCGTGCAGGTGCAGGTCTATCCGCCGCCGGCCAACGCGGCGCGGGGCGTCTCTCAGAACCGGTAGCCGACGCCCGCGCCGATCACCATCGGGTTCAGCCACGCCGTCGCGCGGATCGCGCCGCCATTCACCCGCGCGGTGTTGCGCATGAAGATCTGCTTGATGTCGGCGTTCAGGAACCAGTGGCCGGAAATGTTGTAGTCGAACCCGGCCTGCAGCGCGAAGCCGACGGCGGGCGCGATGCTGAAGCTGGTCACCGTCGGCCCCGAGGGGTTGGTGGCGTAGAACCAGGTCGCGTTCAGCCCCGCGCCGAGATAGGGGCTGAACCGCTCATGCGGCATGAAATGGTATTGCAGCGTCACGGTCGGCGGCAGCACCCAGGTGGTGCCGATATCCACGTCGCCCAGCACCGTGCCCTTCGCCTTCACCATGTGGCGCGTGGTCGCGGCGATCAGCTCGGCGGCGATGTGGTCGGTGAAGAAGTAGGAGACGTCCACCTCCGGCGCGGCCGACGCGCTGACATCGAGATGCCCGCCGATCGTCGTCCGGCTGCTGGAGACCAGCGGGATCACGCCGATGGCGCGCAGCCGCACCATGAAGGTGCCGGCCTGCTTGCCCACCGGGGCCGCGGGGTCGGCAGGGTCGGCCGCCTGGGTCGCGGCCGGCGTCGTCAGGTTCACGGTCTGCGCCATGGCCGGCCCGGCCAGCGCGAACGAGGTGGCCACCGTGGCGGCCAGCAGGCTTCTGGTTGACATGAGTCACCCTCCGTCCTGGACCGCCACCGCCAATGATGGCGGACCGTGGCGCGCAGCATCCGGCGCCCCCGCGCGGCGCGCCTTGATGCAGATCAGGACGGGGAGAAATGCCCGCTTGCCTGTTGCGGAAATGGCACAGACGGGCTGGAGCGGGTGAAGGGAATCGAACCCTCGTATGCAGCTTGGGAAGCTGCCGTTCTACCATTGAACTACACCCGCGCAGCCGCCCTTATAGGTTCGGCTGGTTGACGGCGCAATCCGCCGCCTCTAGCGTGCCCCGGCCGGCGCGATGCCGGCCCTCGTGATTTGTCCGGCCGGATTGCGGCGAGGTGAAACAAGCGCGCTAAAGAGGCCAGCGTCCGCCATGGGTTTCCCCATGGGCTCGCTTGCATCGACGGCCGGCCCATTCGCGAAGGGCCCCTGATGATGTCCAACTCCCCCACCTACCGCCCCGCCACATTGCTGGTCCATGGCGGCGTCGATCGCTCCCCGCACGGCGAGACCGCCGAGGCGCTCTACCTCACCTCCGGCTTCGTGTACGACAGCGCGGAACAGGCCGAGGCCACCTTCAAGGGCGAGATCGAGCACTACCAGTATTCCCGCTTCGGCAACCCCACCGTGGCGATGCTGGAAAAGCGCCTCGCCCTGCTGGAAGGCGCGGAAGCCTGCCGCGCCACCGCCACCGGCATGGCCGCGGTGCATGCGGCCCTGCTCTCGCATCTCAAGGCCGGAGACCGGGTGGTGGCCTCGCGCGCCCTGTTCGGCTCCTGCCACTGGATCGTCTCCACCCTGATGCCGCGCTACGGCATCGCCACGCAATTCGTCGATGGCGGCGACCTGGAGCAATGGCGCGCGGCGCTCGCCACGCCCGCCAGCCTGGTGCTGCTGGAATCCCCCTCCAACCCGATGCTGGAAATCGTCGATCTCGCGGCGGTCGCGAAACTCGCCCACGCCGCCGGCGCCATCGTGGTGGTGGACAACGTCTTCGCCACCCCCCTGCTGCAAAAGCCGCTCGAACTCGGGGCGGACGTGGTGGTCTATTCCTGCACCAAGCATATCGACGGCCAGGGCCGCGTGCTCGGCGGCGCCGTGCTCGGGCGGAAGAAATGGGTGGAGGAGGTGCTGCAACCCTTCATCCGCAACACCGGCCCGGCCCTCTCCGCCTTCAACGCCTGGCTGCTGCTCAAGGGGCTGGAGACGCTGCCCCTGCGCCTCGCCGCCGGCTGCCGCTCCGCGGCCCAGGTCGCGGATTTCCTCGCGGGCCGGCCGGAGATCGCGCGCGTCTGGTACCCCACCCGCGCCGACCACCCGCAACGCGCCCTGGCCATGGCGCAGATGTCCGATGGCGGCACCCTCGTCACCTTCGAGATCGCCGGCGGCAAGGAGGCGGCGTTCCGCGTGATGAACGCGCTGCGCCTGGTGCGGGTGTCCAACAATCTCGGCGATTCCAAGTCGCTGGCCACCCACCCCGCCACCACCACCCATATGCGCATCGGCGCGGAGGAGCGGGCCAGGCTCGGCATCACCGACGGGGTGATCCGCCTGTCCGTGGGGCTGGAAGACCCGGCCGACCTGATCGACGACCTCGCCCAGGCCCTCACTTTCGCCAGCCTCGCCAAAGCCGCGGAATAGCCCCGCTCTGGACAACCCCCCGGCGGGTCCGCCACAACCCGCCGGGGGTCCATCATGTCCGACGCCTATACCCAGACCACGCGCCACATCCGCATCAGCGTGCGGTCCTTCTACCTGGAGGACCAGTCCGAACCGGACGAAGGCAAGTTCGTCTGGGCCTACCGCATCCGCATCGAGAACCAGGGCACCGAGACCGTGCAGCTGCTGCGGCGCAGCTGGCGAATCACCGACGCGCTGGGCCGCGCCCAGCACGTGGAGGGCGAGGGGGTGGTGGGCCAGCAACCCGTGCTCGATCCCGGCGAGAGCTTCGAATACACCTCCGGCACCCCGCTCGAGACCCCCTCGGGCTTCATGCAGGGCACCTACCACATGGTGACCGCCACCTCCGGCGAGACGTTCGACGTCGCCATCCCCGCCTTCAGCCTGGACAGCCCGCACCAGCACGGCCGGGTCCACTGAATGGCGCGTCGGTCCTGGAGCCGCCGCCGGATCCGCATCTGGCTGAGGCTGCATCGCGGCAGCGTGCTGCTGGGCTGCGCGGTGCTGTCGCTGATCCTGCTGCCGCTGGCGCAGAACCACCCGGCGGCACCGTGGTTCCTGGTGGCCACCGGCGCGGGGCTGCTGGGGGCCGGCGCGGCCATCGCGCCCCAGGCGCGGCTCGGCTTGCGGCCGGCCTTCGCGCTGTGCGCGATCTGGGCGGTCGCCCATGTCACCGACCTCGCGATGCCCGTGGGCGCCGGCGTGCTGGCCCTCGCACCCATCGTCGGGCTGGCCATCATGCTGCTGGTGCTGCGGCTGATCATGCACGAGCTGACGCGCACCACCCGCATCACCGAAAACGTGATCGCCGACGCGCTGGCCGGCTACCTTCTCATCGCCATGGCCTTCGCCCAACTCTACCGCGTGTTCGCCGACCTCGACCCCACCGCCTTCGACCCGCCGATCGAGCATCTGGACCATTCCGCGCTGAACTATTTCAGCATCACCACCATGGCCTCCGTCGGCTTCGGCGACATCCGCCCGGTCGCCCCCTTCGTGCGCATGGTCTCGGCGCTCGAGGCGGTGTGCGGCCTGTTCTACATGGCCGTGGTGATCGCCCACCTGGTGGGCGCCTACGCCCCCCAGCGCCGGCGCTGACCCCACGACAGGAAACGCCCCATGACCACCTCCCCAGCGACCACGCCCCCACCCCCCGACCGCCCCACCCGCGAACAGGCCGAGGAAGCCGTGCGCACCCTGCTGCGCTGGGCCGGCGACGACCCCACCCGCGAAGGTCTGCTGGGAACCCCCAGCCGGGTGGTGCGCAGCTACGAGGAATTCTGCGCCGGCTACGCCACCGACCCCATCGCCCTGCTGGAACGCACCTTCGAGGAAACCGACGGCTACGACGAAATCGTGCTGCTGCGCGACATCCGCCTGGAAAGCTACTGCGAACACCACATGGTGCCGATCATCGGCAAAGCCCACGTCGCCTACCTGCCCCACCGCCGCGTGGTGGGCATCAGCAAACTCGCCCGCGTGGTGGACGCCTACGCCAAACGCCTGCAAATCCAGGAAAAACTCACCGCCCAAATCGCCAACACGATCAACGACGTGCTGCAACCCCTCGGCGTCGCCGTCATCATCGAAGCCCAACACCAGTGCATGACCTGTCTCTTATACACATCTGACGCTGCC
>CAMFLK010000198.1 GCA_945957135.1 uncultured Rhodospirillales bacterium | reverse complement strand
CATCTGCACGATCTGGGTGAAGGGGCTGGGCGGGTGCATCGGGGTGGTCTCCTGTGTGCGTTGAATATCACTGTCTGACGAAACATATAGCCAGTGAATTTTGCTGTCGCAACCGGAAAATGCGACTTTCTTCGTAAATTTTTGTTAACCAACATACGCAACATCCCCGCCTGCGGCGCGTCACGGTGGGGATGGAGATGTCCTCGTCCGCCTCCCGTTTTAGCGGCGCGCACGACAGCCGGAAGGACTCTTATCGTGAAAACGAGGGCGTATCGTGAATTCCGGGCCCTCGACAAAAGCAAGCTCACCATCGCCAGATATAGTTGACAAGGCAATCATAAATTAGTAGTTTCCTAGTCAACAAAAGGATCGGCCGTTGCCCCCTCTCCCACCTGTCTCCGACCTCACCGCGCATCTCGGCTTCCGGCTGCGTGCCGTGTCCAACCACGTCTCCCACGCCTTCGCCGGCAAGCTCGCCGGCCAGGGCGTGACGGTCGCCGAGTGGGTGATGATGCGGGCGCTCTACGGCAGGGACGCGATGGCCCCGAGCCGGCTCGCGGATGAGATGGGCATGACGCGCGGGGCGATCACCCGGCTGGCGGACCGGCTGATCGGCAAATCGCTGCTCGTCCGCGCGGCCGACCGCGAGGATGGCCGGGCGCAGACCCTGGCCCTCACGCCAAGCGGCGCCCGCCTCGTGCCGGATCTCGCCGCGCTCGCCGACCGGAACGACGCGGAATTCTTCGGCTGCCTGACCCAGGCCGAACGGAACGCCCTGGAGCGTCTGCTGACCCGGCTGGCCGAGCATGGGCGGATGAGCGCCATGCCGATCGAATGAATTCAACCCACCTCAACGCGGGACCACGTCCATGAACGATCAGATGAAGGCCGTCGCCCAGGCCTGCCTCGCCGCCGCGGAAGACAACAGCATGACCTTCCCCCAGATCGTCGGCACCTTGATGCAGGCGGGGTTCGAGGGCTACGCGATCGACTTCCGCCGCGCGCTGGCGACCTACTACCTGCCCGACGGCGACAGCATCGACCTGCCGGCGCACCGGGTCGGCCTTCCCGTCGCGCCGGCCTTCGATGCGCCGCGCATCCAGTCCGCCATCCGCGAAGCGCAGCAATTGGCGCCGGACTACACCTATCCGGGCTTCTGCCGGAAGGTCGCCTCCGCCGGCTGCGCGGGCTACATCGTCTCCTTCGCTGGCCGGCGGGCGCTGTATATCGGCCGCACCGCCGAGACGCATGTGGAGCGCTTTCCGGACTGATACCCGCGGCGCGAAGCGATGACTCTTCCATCGCTGAGTGACGCTGGTATCGCGCGCCGGGTTGGCCGGCGGCGGCGCGCCAAACAATGACTCATGCCAACGGTCATTCTTCATGACCGTTGGCATGAGACTCCGCGTCGGTGTCTCGAACCTGAAGTTCGCTATAGAGCGCGAACCCCAGCTTCGAGACACTCGCTCTTTGTTTCAGTGGCCTGCTTATCCCCGAAGTTCGTTGTGAAGGACAACGAACTTCGGGGGCAGGACACTAGCTCATCGCCCGCTTCGCCCGGAACGGCGTCGCCGTCTCGAAGGCGTGGGCGGCGCGCAGCACCGTCGCGTCCTCGAACGGGCGGCCGGCGAGTTGCACGCCCAGGGGCAGGCCGGAGGGGCCGAAGCCAGCGCAGATGGTCATTGCCGGCTGGCCGGTGAGGTTGAACGGGGTGGTGAAGCCGGGTTTTTCCAGGCTCGCCCATTTCGGCACGGCGTCGATGCGCGGCGCCTCGCCCTGCGCGCCGGCGGTGAGCAGGATGTCGAAATCCGCCATGGCGCGGGCGATTTCGGCGCACAGCTCGCGGCGGCGGCGGACGGCCTGCACGTAGTCCACGCCGCTGATCAGCCCGCCGAACACCAGCCGGTCGCGGATGATCTCGCCGTAATCGTTGAAGCGGGTGCGCAGCCAGGGCTCGTGCAGGGCGAAGGCCTCGCAGGTCAGGATCAGCGAGCCGCAGGCCTGGAAATCCTGGAGCGAGGGCAGCGTCGCCTCCCCCACCACCGCGCCGAGGCCGCGGAAAATGGCGATGGCGGCGTCGATCGCCTGTTGCTGGCAGTCGTCCACCTTGTTGTCGGTCTCGTGGAAATGCCGCACCACGCCGATGCGCAGGCCCTTCACGCCGCTGGCCAACCCGGCGCGGAAATCGGGCACCGGGCGGTCGAGGCTCGCGGGGTCGGCGGGATCGTGCCCGGCCATGGCCTGGAGTAGCAGGGCGCAATCCTCCACCGTCCAGCCCATCGGGCCGGTGTGGTCCATGCTGTAGGTCAGCGGCTGCACGCCGGCGCGGCTGCACAGCCCGTAGGTCGGCTTGATGCCGGCGATGCCGCACAGCGCCGCGGGGCCGCGGATGGAGCCGCCGGTGTCCGAGCCGGTGCCGCCCAGGATCAGCCCGGCCGCGACGGCCGCCCCGGTGCCGGAGGAGGAGCCGGAGGTGAAGTGGTCGGTGTTCCACGGGTTGCACGCGGGCGGCCAGGGCAGGTCGAAGCTCGGCCCGCCGAGCGCGAATTCATGGGTGGCGAGCTTGCCCAGCATCACCGTGCCGGCGGCGGCGAGCTTGGCGACGGTGGTGGCGTCCTCCGTGGGCACGTGGTGTTCCAGCAGCCGCGAATGCGCGGTGGTACGGATGCCCGCGGTGTTGTAGATGTCCTTGTGCGCGATGGGGATGCCGTCGAGCGGGCCGCGCGGCGTGCCCGCCATGACCCGCGCCTCGGCCGCGCGCGCATCCGCCATGGCGCGGTCTTCCGTCACCAGCAGGAAGGCGTTGAGCTGGCCGTCGAGCTGGCCGATGCGGTCGAGGCAGTGGCGGGTGAGTTCCACGGGGGAGAGCTCGCGCGCGGCGATCAGGGCCGCCGCCTCGGCGATGGTCGGCGTGTTCATCGCGCCGCCCCCGGCACAAAGATGTGCGCGGGCTCGGCCTCCCGCCCCCGCCCGTCCGGGCGCAGCCGGTCGAGGAAGCCTTCGATGTGGCGCCAGTTGGGATAGAGCTCGTCGATCTTTGCCGCCGGCAGGTCGAGCCGCGCCTGGCGCAGCATCGCCTCGAAATCCGCCCGGCTGGTCTTCGGCTGGTCCGCCATCGCAAGTCCCCCTTCACGTGCGCGGGCGAGCATAGGCCGCTGGCTTGGGGCGTCCAGGGATGGCGATTCCAGGGAAGGAAGAAAGCGGTTCTTTTTTGAAAAAAAGAACCAAAAAACTTTCAATATATTGGAGCCGTGCGTCGGCACCATTGTGCGCACGCCGTATTCGTCACCGAACTGGGGAGTTTGGAAGAGAAAGCCACGGCGCAGCCAAATAGTAAAAGTTTTTTGGTTCTTTTTTTCAAAAAAGAACGCGCTTTCTTCCTTGCTTTTAAATCCGCCGCACCGTGTAGCGGTCTTCCAGCGCGCGCAGGATGTCGCGGCCGTGGGCGCTGTCGCGGGCTTCGAACATCACTTCCAGCTGCGCGGTCTGCACGCTGGGCGAGGCGAACAGCCGGTGGTGGGAGACGTCGATGATGTTGCCGCCGGCGCCGCCGATCACCGTGGCGATGTCGGCCAGCACGCCGGGCCGGTCGGGGATTTCCAGCACCAGCCGCACCAGGCGGCCGTCGCGCAGCAGGTTGCGCAGCAGCACGTTGGCGAGCGCCCGCGGGTCGATATTGCCGCCGCACACGGGAATGCCCACGCGCCGGCCCGCGAAGCGGTCGGGGAAGGCCAGCAGGGCGGCGACGCCGGCCGCCCCGGCGCCTTCGGCCACCAGCTTGGCGTTCTCCGCCAGCAGGGCGATGGCCTGTTCCACCGCGCGTTCGGGCACCAGCAGCACGTCCTGCACATGGGCGCGGATCACCGCGAAGGGCAGTTCGCCGATGTCGCGCACCGCGATGCCCTCGGCGATGGTCGAGCCGCCCACCGAGACGGGCTGGCCGGCCAGGCGCTGGGCCAGCGCGGCGTAGGCCGCGACCTCCACGCCGATGACGGAGATGCCCGGCTTCAGCGCGCCGGCGGCGATGGCGCAGCCGGCGATCATGCCGCCGCCGCCGACGGGGATCACCAGCGTGTCCAGCTCCGGCGCGTCTTCCAGCAATTCGAGCGCCAGGGTGCCCTGCCCCGCCATCACCCCTTCGTCGTCATAGGGGTGGATGAACACGCGGCCCTCGGCCTTGCACAGTTCCTGCGCATGGGCGAAGGCATCGGCGAGCATCTCGCCTTCCAGCACCACCCGCGCGCCCCAGGCGGCGGTGCGCGTCACCTTGTTGGAGGGCGTGTGCTTGGGCATGACGATGACGGCGGAAATGCCCAGCAGCTGCGCGTGGCGCGCCACCGCCTGGGCATGGTTGCCGGCGGAGACGGCGATGACGCCGGCGCGCCGTTCCGCCTCGCTCAGCATGGCCAGGCGGTTGGCGGCCCCGCGCTCCTTGAACGCGCCGGTGGCCTGGAGGCTTTCCAGCTTCAGCGTGACATCGGCGCCGGTGGCGCGGGAGATGGCGTCGCTGCGCACGGCAGGCGTGCGCAGCACGCGCCCTTCGATCCGCGCGGCGGCGGCGCGGACATCCTCGAGCGTCAGCATGGCGCCGTTACTGGAAGGTAACGGCGAGGATTTCGTAGCTGCGGTCGCCCCCCGGCGCGGGGACGGAAATGCTGTCGCCCACCTTCTTGCCGATCAGCGCCTTGGCCAGCGGCGAGGAGATCGACAGGCGGGCGTGCTTGATGTCCGCCTCGTAGGCGCCGACGATCTGGTAGGTGGCTTCCTTGTCCGTCTCCTCGTCCACCAGGCGGACGAAGGCGCCGAACTTCACGTTCTCGCCCGAGAGCATGGCGGGGTCGATCACCTCGACGGAGGGGATCACCTCCTCCAGCTCGGCGATGCGGCCCTCGATGAAGGACTGGCGCTCGCGCGCGGCATGGTATTCGGCGTTCTCGCTGAGATCGCCATGGCTGCGCGCCTCGGCGATCGCGCGAATGACCGCCGGCCGCTCCACGCTTTTCAGCGTTCGCAGCTCTTCCTCCAGCCGATGCAGGCCGGGCGCGGTCATCGGGAACTTCTGCACGTTGCAAACCTCGGGTACGGATACATGGTGCGGCACGGACGGCCCGTTCAGGCCGGTCTAAACGAACACGCCGCGGCGAGGTTCCGGGAACCTGCCGCGACGGGACGTCAGAACGAACGACGAAAATACGCCTGAAGGGGAGCGACTTCAAGACTCCCCGATTTCAGGGCCGCAATGGCATGCGCCGCCGCCCGCGCGCCGGCGATGGTGGTGTAGTGCGGCACCCCATGGGTGAGGGCGCTGCGGCGGATGTCGAAGCTGTCGGTGACCGATTGCGCGCCGGCCGCGGTGTTGATGACCAGCTGCACCTCGCCGGAGCGGATGGCGTCCACGCAATGCGGGCGGCCCTCCAGCACCTTGTTGACCACGCGCACGTCGATCCCCGCCTCGCGCAGGCGCTGGGCGGTGCCGCGCGTGGCGAGGATGGCGAAGCCGGCATCCACCAGCCGGCGCGCCACGCCCACGGACGCGGTTTTGTCGCTGTCGCGCACCGAGAGGAATACGGCACCCGCCTCGGGCAGCTTCACGCCGGCACCGAGCTGGGATTTGGCGAAGGCGCGCTCGAAGCTCGAATCGATGCCCATCACCTCGCCGGTCGATTTCATTTCGGGGCCGAGGATGGTGTCCACCCCGGCGAACCGGGCGAAGGGGAACACCGCCTCCTTCACCGCCACGTGCGGGGCGATCGATTCGTCGTCGAGATCGAATTCGCGCAGCTTGGCCCCGGCCATGACGCGCGCGCCGACCTTGGCGATGGCGACCCCGGTGGCCTTGGCGACGAAGGGCACGGTGCGGCTGGCGCGGGGGTTCACCTCCAGCACGAACACCTCGTTGTCCTTGATGGCGTATTGCACGTTCATCAGGCCGACCACGCCGAGTGCCCTGGCCATCGCCTCGGTCTCCGCCTTCAGCTCGCTCACCATGGCGGGCGACAGCGTGTAGGGCGGCAAGGCGCAGGCGGAATCGCCGCTGTGGATGCCGGCTTCCTCGATATGCTCCATCACGCCCGCGACATACACCTCGGTGCCGTCGCAGATGCAGTCCACATCGACCTCGATGGCGTCGTTGAGGTAGCGGTCGATCAGCACCGGGTTGTCGCCGGAGACGCGCACCGCCTCGCGCATGTAGCGTTGCAGCGCGTTGTTGTCGTGCACGATCTCCATGGCGCGGCCGCCGAGCACGTAGCTGGGGCGGATCACCACGGGATAGCCGATGCGCTCGACGATGGCCTCGGCTTCGGCGGTGGAGCGGGCGATGCCGTTCTCCGGCTGGCGCAGGCCGAGCTTGTGCAGCAGCTTCTGGAAGCGCTCGCGGTCCTCGGCGATGTCGATGGCGTCGGCGCTGGTGCCGAGGATGGGGATGCCGGCGCGCGACAGCGCCTGCGACAGCTTCAGCGGCGTCTGCCCGCCATACTGGACGATGCAGCCGAGCACTTCGCCTTTCTGCTGCTCGCGGCGGACGATGGCGATCACGTCCTCGGCCGTCAGCGGCTCGAAATACAGCCGGTCGGAGGTGTCGTAGTCGGTGCTGACGGTCTCCGGGTTGCAGTTGATCATGATCGTCTCGAACCCCGCCTCGCGCAGCGCGTAGGCGGCGTGGACGCAGCAATAGTCGAACTCGATGCCCTGGCCGATGCGGTTGGGCCCGCCGCCGAGGATGACGATCTTGCGCCGGTCGCTGGGGTCGGCCTCGCAATGCGGCTGGCCGAACCCGCCCTCGTAGGTGGAATACATGTAGGGGGTGGAGGAGGCGAATTCGCCGGCGCAGGTGTCGATGCGCTTGAACACCGGCGCCACCGAAAGCCGCTGGCGCAGGCTGGCGACATCCGATTCGGCGACGCCGGCGGCGCGGGCCAGCTGCGTGTCGGAAAAGCCGAGCGCCTTCAGCCGGCGCATTCCCTGCGCGTCCTGCGGCAGGCCCTGCGCGGCGACTGCCGCCTCGGCCTCGACGATGCGCTTCAGCTCGCGCAGGAACCAGGGGTCGAAGTGGCAGGCTTCGTGGATTTCCTCGACGGACAATCCCGCGCGCAGCGCCTGCGCGGCGATCAGCAGCCGGTCCGGCCGCGGCTGGGACAGGGCGGCGCGGAACGCGTCGGCCTCGCCATCGCCGGGCGGGGCCACCGGATCGAGCCCGGCGAGGCCGGTTTCCATGCTGCGCAGGCCCTTCTGCAGGGCCTCGGCGAAGCTGCGGCCGATGGCCATCGCCTCGCCCACCGATTTCATGCTGGTGGTCAGCAGCGCGGGGGTGCCGGGGAATTTCTCGAAGGTGAAGCGCGGGATCTTCACCACCACGTAGTCGATGGTCGGCTCGAAACTCGCGGGGGTGGAGCCGGTGATGTCGTTGGCCAGCTCATCGAGCGTGTAGCCGACGGCGAGTTTCGCGGCGACCTTGGCGATGGGGAAGCCGGTGGCCTTGGAAGCCAGCGCCGAGGAGCGCGAGACGCGCGGGTTCATTTCGATGACGACCAGCCGCCCATCCGCCGGGTTCAGCGCGAACTGCACGTTCGACCCGCCGGTGTCCACGCCGATCTTGCGCAGGCACGCGATCGAGGCGTCGCGCATGATCTGGTATTCCTTGTCCGTCAGCGTCAGCGCCGGCGCCACGGTGACGGAATCGCCGGTGTGGATGCCCATCGGGTCCACGTTCTCGATGGCGCAGACGATGATGCAGTTGTCCGCGCGGTCGCGGACCACCTCCATCTCGAATTCCTTCCAGCCGAGCACGGACTCTTCGACCAGCACCTCGTTGGTCGGCGAGGCTTCCAGGCCGCTGCCGACGATCTGCTCGAACTCCTCGCGGTTGTAGGCGATGCCGCCGCCGGTGCCGCCGAGGGTGAAGCTGGGGCGGATCACCGCGGGCAGGCCCACCTCGGCGAGGGCCGCGCGGGCCTCCTCCATGGAATGGGCGATGGCGCTGCGCGGGCTCGCGACGCCGATCTCGGCCATGGCGTCGCGGAATTTCAGCCGGTCCTCGGCGCGGTCGATC
>CAMFLK010000197.1 GCA_945957135.1 uncultured Rhodospirillales bacterium | reverse complement strand
GAGGGCCTGGACGAGCCTCTGTAGCACCCCTTCGCCATCTGCGGAGGGAGTGTGGTGTGGGTGTATGAGGTTCA
Source organism: uncultured Rhodospirillales bacterium (assembly GCA_945957135.1). Classification (GTDB taxonomy): domain Bacteria; phylum Pseudomonadota; class Alphaproteobacteria; order Acetobacterales; family Acetobacteraceae; genus CAMFLK01. The sequence goes on along the minus strand of CAMFLK010000197.1, from coordinate 8,079 downwards.
GGGACTGCGCGAGGTTTTCGCAGAGTTGTGTCCTGAACGAAGGGGGTTTCGTTATATCCATGCGCAATACATAACTACCCAACCTTCGCGGATAAACCGCTAAAATCGCATAGCTAGTTAGATTTTCTGCATAGCTCGTGCTAAGCCTCGGCCGCGTGCGAAGCCATCACCGGCTGGCAGGGCCTCACCGCTGCCGCGACAAGAGGTCGCGGCGGGATGACCGGGACAAGCCCGGTCAAGACGAAATAGGTCGTTCGTACAATCGTTCCGACGCACAGCTCCAATAAATCAAAAGTTCTTTGCTTCTTTCTTTCAAGAAAGAAGCGCTTCCTTCCTTCCTACGCCGCCAGCGCCGCCCGCACCGCCGCCAGGGCGGCGTCGGCTTGGGTGCCGTCGGGGCCGCCGGCTTGGGCCATGTCGGCGCGGCCGCCGCCGCCTTTGCCGCCCACGGCGGCGCTGGCGGCGCGGACGAGGTCCACGGCGGAGAGGCGGGGGGTGAGGTCGGCGGAGACGCCGACGACGATGCTGGCCTTCCCCTCGGCGGTGGAGACCAGGGCGACCACGCCGCTGCCGATCTGCTGGCCGATCGCGTCGGCGATGCCCTTGAGTTCGCGCGGCGGCACGTCGCCGAGGTTGCGGGCGGCGAGTTTCACGCCGGCGACGTCCTCCACGGCGGCGCTGCCGCCGCCGGTGGCGAGTTTCTTCTGCAGCTCCGTCACCTGCCGTTCCAGCTTGCGGCGGTCCTCGATCAGGGCCGCGACGCGATCGGTGATTTCGGCGGGCGTGGCTTTCAGCGCGGCGGCCACCTCGGCGAGGCGCTTGTCGGCCTCGGCGACCATGGCGAGGGCGGCGTCGGCGGCGACGGCCTCGATGCGCCGCACGCCGGCGGAGACGGCACCTTCGGAGACGATGCGCAGCAGGCCGATATCGCCGGTGCGGCGGACATGGGTGCCGCCGCAGAGTTCGATGGAATAGGCGGGCTTGTTGCCCTCGCCGGACCCCATCGCCACCACGCGCACCTCCTCGCCGTATTTCTCGCCGAACAGCGCCATCGCCCCTTCGGCCACCGCGGCGGCGGGGGTCATCAGCCGTGTGGTGACCTCGCTGTTCTCGCGGATGCGGGCGTTGACCTCGGCCTCCACCCAGGCGAGGTCGTCGCGGCCGATCGGCGTGGGCTGGGACACGTCGAAGCGCAGCCGGTCGGGCGCGTTGAGGCTGCCTTTCTGGGCGACATGGGTGCCCAGGCGGCGGCGCAGCGCCTCGTGCAGCAGGTGGGTGGCGCTGTGATGGGCGCGGATGGCGGTGCGGCGGGCGTGGTCCACCTCGGCCACCACCGGCTGGCCCAGGCGTATCTCGCCTTCCTCGACGCGAGCGAGATGCACGAAGAGGTCGCCGAGCTTCTTCTGCGTGTCGGTCACGGTCAGGCGGAAGCCGGGACCGGAGATGGTGCCGGTGTCGCCCACCTGGCCGCCGCTCTCGGCGTAGAACGGCGTCTGGTTCAGCACCACCGCCACATCCTGGCCGACCGAGGCGCTGGGGCTGGGCTGGCCGGCGACGACGAGGGCGAGGATTTCCGCCTCCGCCCGTTCCGTGCTGTAGCCGAGGAATTCGCTGGCGCCGAGCTTCTCGCGCAGTTCGAACCACACGGTCTCGGTGGCCGCGTCGCCGCTGCCGGCCCAGGCGGCGCGGGCGCGGCGGCGCTGTTCCGCCATCGCCGCCTCGAACCCCGCGACATCCACGGCGCGGCCCTGTTCGCGCAGCGCGTCCTGGGTGAGGTCGAGCGGGAAGCCGTAGGTATCGTACAGCTTGAACGCCACATCGCCGGGCAGGGCACCCCCCTCGGGCAGATTGGCGCTTTCCTCCGCCAGCATGCCCAGGCCGCGTTCCAGCATGGCGGCGAAGCGGGTTTCCTCCAGGCGCAGGGTTTCGGCCTCCAGCGCCTCGGCGCGGACGATTTCGGGATAGGCCTGGCCCATCTGGCGGATCAGCGCGGGGACGAGGCGGTAGAGCACGGGGTCCTTGGCGCCCATCATGTGCGCGTGGCGCATGGCCCGGCGCATGATGCGGCGCAGCACGTAGCCGCGGCCCTCGTTGCTGGGCAGCACGCCGTCGGCCATCAGGAACACGGCGCTGCGCAGATGGTCGGCCACCACGCGGTGGCTGGTCTTGAACGGGCCGTCCGGATCCTGGCCGGTGAGTTCGGCGCTGGCCAGGATCAGGGCGCGCAGCGTGTCGGTGTCGTAATTGTCGTGCTTGCCCTGCAGGATGGCGGCGAAGCGTTCCAGGCCCATGCCGGTGTCGATCGAGGGGCGCGGCAGATCGACGCGCGTGCCCGGCGGGCCTTCCTCGTACTGCATGAACACGAGGTTCCAGATCTCGATGAAGCGGTCGCCATCCTCGTCGGGGCTGCCGGGCGGGCCGCCGGGAATGGCGGGGCCGTGGTCGAAGAAGATCTCCGAGCACGGGCCGCACGGGCCGGTATCGCCCATGCGCCAGAAATTGTCGGAGGTGGGGATGCGGATGATCCGCCCCTCCTCCAGCCCCGCCACCTTCCTCCACAGCGCCGCGGCCGCGTCGTCCTCGGCGAAGACGGTGACCAGCAGGCGGGCGGGGTCGATGGCGAAATCCTTGGTCAGCAGGGTCCAGGCATGGGTGATCGCCTGTTCCTTGAAGTAGTCGCCGAACGAGAAATTGCCCAGCATCTCGAAGAAGGTGTGGTGGCGGGCGGTGTAGCCGACATTGTCGAGGTCGTTGTGCTTGCCGCCGGCGCGCACGCATTTCTGCGCGGTGGTGGCGCGCGAATAGGGGCGCTTCTCCTGCCCGGTGAAGACGTTCTTGAACTGCACCATGCCGGAATTGGTGAACATCAGCGTGGGGTCGTTGCGCGGCACCAGCGGGCTGCTTTCCACCACCTGGTGGCCGTTGCGGGCGAAGTAGTCGAGGAAGGTGGCGCGGATGTCGTTGCTGCTGGTCATGACCGGGTGTTCTCGGGGGCGTTCGGGGGGTTTCGCCGATCCCTAGCGCAGCATGTGGGTCCTGTCACGCGAGTGCCGCGCCAACGGCGCGCGCGCGCCGCGCAGCCGGGGGTGGGCGCCCGCCGGCGCATGTCCGGGCCGGGCGCGGCGCGGACTGTCGGCAAAATTTACAAAATTCTCGCGCGGCGAAACGGTTCCGTTGGGGTAGTGTAAATTTTTGCAACAGAAACGGGTGAATTCGGACGCATTCTGCGGTTTTCGCGGCCTTGGCGCCGAAGCCGAGGACCGATCGTCGCAAAACCGGGCCGGCGGAGGCGGCAAAGCGACGGAAATCTTTACAGTTTTCGGCCCGCCAGCGGCCGTTCCGGCCTGAGCATCCGCAAAATGCGTTGAAATCGGCTCCAATTTGCTCATGGCATGAGATTTGCGAAAGAAACCCCGCGACAATTCCGCGATCCCGTCGCCGTGAAACCACGCCCAAGAACAGAGAGCGCAGACCATGACATTCCAGAAAACCCTTGCCAGCATCGCCGCCGCCGGCGCTTTTGCCGTGCTCGCCGCCGGCCCCGCCGCGGCCACCACCGTTGGCGTCACCGTCACCTCGGCGTCGTGGCTGAACGGCACGCCGGTCGGCAACGTCAGCTACGCGAATAACGGCACCACCCACCCCTCCGCCAGCTGGGGCGTGCCCGCCAACAACCAGAACCTCAAGAGCGGCTACGACTTCGTCGGCGGTTCCGGTCTGGTCAACGTGCCGCCGGATTCCGACAATTTCTCCATCGGCACCTTCACCCACCGCAACCAGCCGATCAATTCCGGCACCAGCATCACCAGCATCCAGCTGTCGCTGACGGCCGACATCGTGATCGGCGGGGTCGATCAGGGCCTTTTCAGCTTCCTGTTCAACTTCACCCATGACGAGACGCCGAACGGCGACAACCCCTGCGCCGACGGCGGCCAGAACGGCGTGGGCGTCAACGTCAACGGCTGCGCCGACCACGTGACGGTCAGCTACAACAACACCTCGGAGAGCTTCCTGATCGATGGCGTGGAATACACCATCCTGATCACCGGCTTCCAGCAGGGCAGCGACTTCACCTCGTCCTTCTGGACCAAGGAGCAGGCCGACAACCAGGCCCAGCTGATGGCGAAGGTCCTGGAGCGCAGCGAAGTCCGGGTGCCCGAGCCCGCGACGCTCGCCCTGCTCGGCGGCGCGCTGGTCGGCCTCGGCGCGGTGCGCCGCCGCCGCCGCTGATCCTTTCCAGCCTGACGGCAACAAGAAGAGGGCGGTCCCGGCAACGGGGCCGCCCTTCGCCTTTCCGGCCCCCCATGCTATGCGCCGGGTTTCCCCTGCCCGGGCGCGCCCTTGTCCCTCTCCTTCTCCAGCCGGCTTCGTCTTTGCCTTCTGCTGATCGGACTCGCGCTGGCCGGCGCGGCAGGGGCGCAAACGCCGGAGGAGGCGTTCCACCAGGCCGAGCGGGCCGAGCAGGCGGGCGACATGGACAAGGCCCTGGCCCTGTACCGCATCGCCGCCGAGGCCGGCCTGTCGCAGGCCCAGACCGCCGTGGGCACCCTGCTCTACTATCGCGGCACCGAGGAGAGCCGGGTCGAGGCCGTGCGCTGGTTCCGCGCCTCCGCCGCGCAGGGCGACGCGGCCGGGGAGAACAGCCTGGGGCTGATGTATTTCTACGGCTACGGCGTGGCGCGCGACTATGCCGAGGCGCTGCGCTGGTTCCGCCTGGCCGCCGCGAAGGACTGGCCGAACGCCGACAACAATATCGGCAATATCTATGCCCGCGGCCTGGGCGTGACGCAGGACCGCGCGGCGGCGGCGGCCTGGTACCGCAAGGCGGCCGAGGCCGGGGTGCGCGACGCCCAGGACAGCCTGGGCCGGCTGCTCCAGGAAAAGGGCGCGGATGAGGAGGCGGTGTCCTGGTTCCGCAAGGCGGCCGAACAGGGCATGAAGGAGGCGCAGACCAGCCTGGGCCTGCATCTGCGCGACGGAACCGGCGTGGCCATGGACCGGCATGCGGCCTTCGACTGGTTCAGCCGCGCCGCCGCCCAGAACCACGCGCTGGCCATGCGGCTGATCGGCGGATTGTATGAGGATGGGCTGGACGGCACGCCGGACTATGCCCAGGCCATGCAATGGTATCGCCGCGCCGATGCCGGGGGCGACGCGGCGGCGGCCGCCGCCATCGCCGGGCTGTACAATGACGGGCTGGGCGTGGCCGAGGACCATGCGGAGGCGGTGCGCTGGTACCGCAAGGCGGCCGAGGCCGGCAACGCCGCGGCACAGACCAGCCTGGGCGTGCACCTGCTAACCGGCGACGGCGCGCCGCCCGACCCCGACGCGGCGCTGCACTGGCTGACCCAGGCCGCCGACCAGGCCGACCCGCTGGCCCAGATGTCGCTCGGCGTGATCTACACCGAGGGCCAGGCGGTGCCACGCGACCTCGCCCAGGCCCGCCGCTGGCTGCGCCTGGCGGCGGACGGGCCGGACCAGGACGTGGCCGCGGCCGCGCGGGACTGGCTGGCGCAGATCGGGGATTGATGCAGGACACCCACGGGGTAAAGAAAGCAAGGAAGAAAGCGCTTCTTTCTTGAAAGAAGGAAGCAAGGAACTTTTGATTTATTGGAGCCGTGCGTCGGCTCCATTGTACGAACGATACCGACGGCACGAAGCGATGACTCTTCCATCGCTGAGGGACGGCGGTACGGCGCGCTCTACTTCTTCGGAACGTAGGTCAGCACCGTGAAGCTGTCGGGGTGGTAGATCACCGGCGGCAGCTTGCCGTCGGCCCCGGCGGCGGGCTGGGTGTAGTCGGCGGTGACGCCGAAGATGCGGCGGGTGGCCTGGTCCATCGCCAGGTTGCGCAGGCGCGGGCGCGTGCCGATGGTGGCGACGACGCGATACACGTCCGGGCTGTCCTGCTGGATCAGCGTGAAGCTGGCATCCTCGCCATTGGCGATGACGATGAGGTGGCTGCGCTCGGCCACCACCATGCCGCCGGCGCCGCGGCCGATCGGCAGCGTGGCGACCACCTTGCCGCTGGCCGGGTCCATCGCCACGAAGACCGGCTTGTCGCCCGGCTTGTCCGCCACGCAGGCGACCAGCAGGCGCTCGGCCTGGCGGTCGTACTGGACGGAGCGGGGCTCGGCGCAGTCGCCGGCCTTCCAGCTCTGCTCCACCTTCATGTCCGCCGCCGCGAGGCGCAGGATCAGGCCGGCTTCCGGGACCGGCACGAACAGCTTGCCCTTGCCGTCCATGGCGAGGCCGCCGGGCTTGCCGCCCTCGAACGCACCATGGGCGCCGGGTTTGCCGCTGGCGGGGTCGATGGCGTACCAGCCGGGGACCTTGGCATTGGGGGCGAGCACCAGCACCTGCTTGAGGCTCGGCTCGTAGAAGGCGGGGCCGAGGGCGCCCTCGTCCACCTTCACCCGGTCCAGCACCTTCAGCGTGGAGAGTTCGGCCACCAGCATCGTGCCGTCGCCGGCGGGAGCCAACAGGCGGTCGGCGTCGGGCACCAGCACCACCCCGGTCACGCCCTTGGAATTGTCCAGCGTCGCCGCGGGTTTCTGGTCGGCGGTGCTGAACACGGTCAGCCCGTCCGCACCGCGCGCGAGGAACAGGCGGTTGCCCGCCTGGTCGAAGGCGAGGCCGCCCCAGCCGGTGTCGGTGCTGGGCAGGGTGACGGCCTTGTCGAGCAGCAGGTCCGGCTCCGCCGCGCGCGCCGGCCCCAGCCACCCCGCGAGGGCGGCGCAGGCGAGAAAGCGGATGGCGAAGTTATGGCGCGGCATGTCCTCAGCTCCGAGCGGAATGCGATGCGCGACCGGGTAGCATGGAAGCCGGGGGACGTCAGGTGATGGAAAAGTAACGGTGTGGTCAGCTCAGCGCCGATAGGGCAGCGGCAGCAGCAGGCGCACCGGCCAGGCCTCCAGCCCCGCCGCGCCGGGCACGATCACCCGCGCGTCCGGCGCGTGGTCCAGGATCAGCTCGCGACAGGCGCCGCAGGGGGAGACCACGGCGATGTCCTGCAGTTCCTCGTCCGGCTTGTGGTGGCGCACCGCCACCGCCGTGGCGATCGTGCCGTCGCCCTCCAGCACCGCCCGCCCCAGCGCCACCGCCTCGGCGCAGATCGCCAGCCGGCCGACGGTGGTGCCGAGGTGCAGCCCGGTCCACACCCGCCCGTCCCGCCCGCGCAGGGCGGCGGCGACGGTGTGCCAGAACGGCTTGTGATGGCGCGCCAGCGTCTCGCGCGCGATGGCGATCAGCGCGTGGTCGGATTCATCGAGCGGGCGTGGACCGCCAAGAGGGGGGCCGCCCAAAGGGGGGCCGGCAAACGGGGCGTCGGGCAACGGCGAGGCTCCGGCGGAAAGGGGCGCGGACCATAGGTCATCGCCCCCCGCCGCGGCAACCCGGCGCGCTACTCCGCCGCCTCCGCGTCGTCCGCCTCGGGCTGGGCCATCATCATGTTGGTGACCACGCCCGACTGGTCGCGCACCTTGCGCTCGATCATGTCGGCGATTTCGGGATGCTCGCGCAGGAACTGCTTGGCGTTCTCGCGGCCCTGGCCGATGCGCTGGCTGTCGCAGCTGAACCAGGCGCCGGATTTCTCCACCACGCCCGCCTTCACGCCGAGATCGATCAGCTCGCCCACCTTGCTGACGCCCTCGCCATACATGATGTCGAACTCCACCTGGCGGAACGGGGGCGCCAGCTTGTTCTTCACCACCTTCACGCGGGTCTGGTTGCCCACCACCTGCTCGCGGTCCTTGATCTGGCCGATGCGGCGGATTTCCATGCGGACGGAGGCGTAGAACTTCAGCGCGTTGCCGCCCGTCGTGGTCTCCGGGTTGCCGAACATCACGCCGATCTTGAGGCGGATCTGGTTGATGAAGATCAGCATGGTGTTGCTGCGCGACACGCTGCCGGTGATCTTGCGCAGCGCCTGGCTCATCAGGCGGGCGTGCAGGCCCATATGGCTGTCGCCCATCTCGCCTTCCAGCTCGGCACGGGGCACCAGGGCGGCGACGCTGTCCACCACCAGCACGTCGATGGCGCCGGAGCGCACCAGCGTGTCGGCGATCTCCAGCGCCTGCT
>CAMFLK010000196.1 GCA_945957135.1 uncultured Rhodospirillales bacterium | reverse complement strand
CCAAATTTGGGTGGGTGTGGGGGCCGGGGGTGGCGTGTTGGTGGGGGGTCGGGGGCCCCGGCCCCAGTGGGGTCGAGGGGCAAAGCCCCCGCCTTGCCTTGCCTTGCCTTCCCTTCCCTTTCCTCAAACCGCCGCCAATTCCCGCGAAAGGTCGCGCAGGGGTCGGGCGCCGTAGTGGGAGATCACTTCGGCGGCGGCGATGCTGCCGAGGCGGCCGCATTGGGCGAGGGGGCGGCCGGTGGTGAGGGCGGCGAGGAAGCCGGCGGCGTAGGCGTCGCCGGCGCCGGTGGAGTCCACGAGGGTGGTGGGTTCGGCGGCCACTTGGATGGTGTCCTGGCCGTGGACGATGGTGCTGCCGCGGCTGCTGCGGGTGAGGGCGGCGAGGGCCACGTCCTGGCGGGCCTGGGTGGCGGCGGTGTCGAAGTCGCTGACGCCGTAGAGGGCGAGGATTTCGTCTTCGTTGGCGAACAGGATGTCCACGTGGCCGGCGACGAGGTCGCGGAAGGCGGCGTGGTGGCGGTGGACGCAGAACGCGTCGGACAGCGACAGCGCGACTTGGCGGCCGGCCTCGTGGGCGGCGGCGGCGGCGGCGCGGAAGGCGGCCTGGGCGGCTGGCGGGTCGAACAGGTAGCCTTCCAGGTAGGTCACGCTGGCGGCGCGCACGGCGTCGAGGTCGAGCTGGTCGGGGCTGAAATCCACGCAGGCGCCGAGATAGGTGTTCATGCTGCGCTGGCCGTCGGGCGTGACCATGATGAGGCAGCGCGCGGTGGGGGCGCCGGCGGTTGCGGGGGCGGTGGGGTAGGTGACGCCGGCGGCGGTGATGTCGTGGCGGAACACGCGGCCGAGCTGGTCGTCGGCCACCAGGCCGAGATAGGCGACGCGGGCGCCGAGCCCGGCGGCGACGGCGCAGGTATTGGCGGCCGAGCCGCCGCTGCTTTCCTGGGCGGGGGGCATGTCGGCGTAGAGCCGGTCGGCGGTGGCGGTGTCGATCAGGGTCATCGCGCCCTTGGCCATGGCGTGGCGTTCCAGGAAGGCGTCGGGCACCGGGGCCACCACGTCCACGATGGCGTTGCCGATGCCGAGGATGTCGAAGCGCGTGGCCGTCATGATGCGGGCTCTCCTGGAAGGCTGCGCCGGGGGCATTACATTCTGGAACCCGCGCCAGCAACCCACGGATGGTTCCCCTCATGCTCACCCCCGCGATCCGCGCCCTGATCCAGCTCGACGACCGCGTGTTTCTGGGCGTGGTGCTGCACAGCGTGGTGTGGTCGGCGCTGGCGTTCCTGGTGCTGGCGGCCGGGGTGGTGTGGGGGGCGCTTGCGGGCTTCGGGGCGATGGGGCGGGGGGGGCTGCCGGGGTGGTGGGACGGGCTGATGGCGGGGCTGGGGGGGGTGGGGGCGGCGTTGCTGGCGCTGGTGCTGTTCGTGCCGGTGGCGGCGGGCATCGCCAGCCTGTTCATCGACCGGGTGGCCGATGCGGTGGAGCGGCGCTGGTATCCCGGCCTGCCGCCGGCCCGGCCGGCGCCCTTGGCCAGCCAGGTGTGGGACGGCATCGCGCTGGGGGTTCGGGTGCTGCTGATGCAGCTGGTGGCGCTGGTGCTGGCGCTGCTGTTGCCGGGGGTGGGGCTGGCGCTGGGCTGGCTGGTGACGGCCTGGGCGATCGGGCGCGGGTTGTTCGTGCCGGTGGCGATGCGGCGGATGGATCGCGCGGCGGCCACGTCGTGCTACCGGCGGGCGCGCGGGCCGGTTCTGGTGCAGGGTGGGCTGCTGGCGGCGGCCGGGCTGGTGCCGCTGGTGAACCTGCTGGTGCCGGTGCTGGGTGTGGCGGCGATGGTGCATGTGCTGCATGCGGAACGGGCGGGAGTACAACAGCGGGCGTTCGTTCCCGGCCCCTGACGACCCCCTTGCTTGGGTTGTGGCAGGGGGGTGGGCGTGATAGGCCATGGCCCGTTCCTGCAACCTGAGTGAAACGGATTGCCCGTGTTCAAGCGCCGCAAGCCCGACGAAAATCCGGCCGTCGCCCCCAGTTCGGACCGTGCAACCTCGCCTGCCCCCGGGCCGGCGCAAGCTGCCCCGGTGGCCGCCCCGGCCCCGGTTCGCGCCGATTCGGGACTCGGCGTACCCCCTTTCCGTCCCGCCCCGCCCAAGGAGGCCCAGGCCATGAGCCGTCCGCCCTTTCCCGCCACGCCCGCGCCGCAGCCCGCGGCACCCCCCGCCGGCCAGCGCCCGGCCATGCCGGCCCAGGCACGCCCCAGCGCCGAGCGCCGCACCCTGGTGGTGGGCCGCGGCATCAGCGTGCAGGGCGTGATTCAGGACGCCGAGCGCCTGGTGGTTCAGGGCACCGTGGAAGCCACGATGATCCACGCCACCGAGCTGTCGATCGACCATGGCGGCATGTTCCGTGGCGAGGCGGAGGTGGAGGATGCCGAGATCGCCGGCACCATCGACGGCACGCTGACCGCGCGCGGCAGCCTGATCGTGCGCGCCAGCGGCCGCGTGCTGGGCACCGCCCGCTGCCGCCGCCTGCAGGTGGAGGATGGCGGCCAGATCACCGGCAAGATGGAAATGATAACCGAATCCGCCGCTCCCCGCGCCGCGGAGCCGCCCAAGGCGGCTGAAGCCAGCGACTGAGGGTGGGTTAAGGCCCGCCTTCCTCGGAGGGTGGCGCCGTGCTCGATCCCGTCAAGGCACGCTGCGCTCAAGAGCCTTGACGGGCTCTGCGCGCGGCGCCTTTCGGGTGGAAGGCCGGGCCGGGGAAACGGCCTTTTTCAGCCAACCAGGGAAACGGGGTGAAGGAGAGGCTCAGTTCTTTCCTTACTTCGCATGCCGGCCCTTGCTTCGTTGCGGGGGACGGGGTCAAGGCCCTTGAGCGAAGCGTGCCTTGACGCCGGCTCCCGCAACGCAAGCACAATCACGCGTGCGAAGAAGGAGCCCGCCCTAGCTCCGCTTGCGCGCCTGCGCCGCCATGCGCACCGCGGCATTGGCAGCGCCGAAGCCCTGGTAGCCGTGGCGTTCGACGATCTCGAGGAAGAAGCGGTCGTGGAACGTGTCGGTGTAGGCGTGGCGGAAGGTGCCGTGGTCGTCGCGGTCGTAGAGCAGGTCGAGCCCGCGGAGTTCGTCGAGCTCGGCTGAGTCGAGGCCGAACTTGGCATCGATGTCGTCGTAGTAATTGGCCGGCACGGCGAGCATGTGGGCGCCGCCGGCACGGGCCTGCCGCACGGCGGCGGCGATGTCGCCGGTGGCGAAGGCGATGTGGTGCACGCCGGCGCCGGCGAAGGCGGAGACGAAGCGGCCGGTGGCGGTCTCGCGGCTTTCGGAGATGTTGAGCGGCAGGCGCACCGCGCCGTCGGCGCTGGTCATGGCACGGCTGCGGATCAGCCCGTACGGGTCGGGCAGCTCGACGAGCGCTTCGGGTTCCAGCCCGAACACGGCGCGGTAGAACAGCACGAAACTGTCCAACCGCCCGGCCGGCAGGGCCTGGGCGACGTGATCCACCCGGGTGAGGCCGCCGGGCGCGGCGGGGGCGGGTTCCATCAGGAAATCGTCGTCCCAGATGGCGCGGCCCGAGGGGTCGGGCTCCACCAGATAGATCAGCGTGCCGTCCGGCGCGCGCACGGCGGGGATGCGGCGCTCGCCGGCGCCGACGCGCTCGCTCCAATCCGGCGACAGCAGGGCCTGGGCGCGGGCGATGGCCTGGGTGGCATTGTCCACCCGGAACGCCATGGCGCAGACCGAGGGGCCGTGCAGGTGGAAATGCTCGGCGGCGGCGCTGTCCTGCTCGGCGTTCAGCACCAGGTTCACCTGCCCCTGGCGCCAGAGCTCCACCGATTTGGAACGGTGCATGCCGGCGCGGTGGAAGCCGAGCCCGGCGAGGAAATCCGCCAGATCGGCGCCGCTGGCGTCGTCCACCGCGAATTCCAGGAACTCGATGCCGTCGAGCCGGGCGGGGGGCGGCAGGGGCGCGCCGCCGGCCTCGGATTCCGCGAGGATGAGCGAGCGCAGCCCGTCGCGCGCGGTGAGGCGGGCGGGGGCGGCGCGGAACTCGTCGTTGAAGATTTCCAGGCTGAGCGGGCCCTGGTAGCCGGTGGCCAGCACGGCGCGCAGGAAGCCGGTGACGTCGAGCCCGCCCTGGAAGGGGAAGTTGCGGTAGTGGCGGCTCCAGCCCAGCACGTCCATGGCGAGTTTCGGCGCGTCGGCGAGCTGGACGAAGAACAGCTTCTCCGCCGGCACGGCGGCGATGCCGGCGAAATCGTCGGCGAGCGACAGGGTGTGGAAACTGTCCACGATCAGGCCGAGGGCGGGGTGGTCCACCTGCTGCACGATGCGCCAGGCATGGCCCCAGCTGCGGATGTTGCGGCCCCAGGCCAGCGCCTCGAACCCCACGCGCAGGCCGCGGCGATGGGCGCGTTCGGCGAGCTCGGCGAGGTCGGCGGCGGCGCGGGCATCGTCATCGGCGGCGGCGGGCTGGACGTTGCTGCACACCAGGATGAGGTCGGTGCCGAGCGCCTGCATCACGTCGAACTTGCGCTCGGCGCGGTCGAGATTGCGGGTGCGCTGGGGCTCGGGCATCGCCTCGAAGTCGCGGAAGGGCTGGAAGATGGTCAGCGCGAGGCCGAGCCCGTCGGCGATGCGGCGCACCTCCTCCGGCGAGCCGTTGTAGGTGAGCAGGTCGTTCTCGAAGATTTCCACCCCGTCGAAGCCGATGGCGGCGGCCGCTTCCAGTTTCTCCAGCAGCGAGCCGCTCAGCGAGACCGTCGCGATGGATTTGGGGAGGCGGGCAGCTTGCATGATCGGGTCCCGGGTGGAATCACCGCAGTCTATCATGCCCTTCGCGGGCGCACGCCATGGGGGTCCGATGATGGCCGATCCGCTGTTCGAAATCTGCGTCGAGGGGATCGACGGCATGCTCGCCGCGCAGGAGGGGGGTGGGGACCGGGTGGAGCTGTGCGCCAGCCTTCTCGAAGGCGGCATCACGCCGGGGATCGGCACGGTGCGGGCGGCGCAGCGCCTGGCGCGCGTGCCGCTGCACGTGATCGTGCGGCCGCGCGGCGGCGACTTCCTCTATTCGGCGGCCGAGCATGAGGGCATGTGCGAGGACATCAAGGCGCTGGGCGCGCTGGGCGTGGCCGGGGTGGTGATCGGCGTGCTGACGCCGGAGGGGCGGGTGGATGCCGCGCGGCTGGCCGAGCTGATGGAATGCGCGGGGACGATGCGCGTGACCTTCCACCGCGCCTTCGACATGGCGCGCGACGCGGAGGAGGCGCTGGAGGCACTGATCGCCGCCGGCGTGCACCGGGTGCTGACCAGCGGCCAGCGCGAGACGGCGATCGAGGGCCTGCCGATGCTGGCCCGGCTGGCGGCGCAAGCCGGGGAGCGGATCATCGTGATGGGCTGCGGCGGGCTGACGCCGGAGACGATCGGGCGGGTGCGGCGCGAGGCCGGGCTGCGGGAGCTGCATTTCTCCGCCCTGCGCCCGGCGGCGAGCGCGATGCGCCACCGCAACGACGGAGTGGATATCGGCTCGGCAGGGCGCGAGCGGGAATACGCGGCGATGGTGACGGACCCCGCGCTGGTGCGCGCGACGATCGCGGCTGGAAAAGCGTAATCCCGTTCCCGGGGGTCACCCGGCTTGCGCCGGGCGCGGACCCTACCGCGCCACGCCGGGCGCGCCGCTACCGCGCCGCGCCGAGCACCCAGGCCAGCACGCCTTTCTGCGCGTGCAGCCGGTTCTCCGCCTCGTCGAACACCACCGATTGCGGGCCGTCGATCACCTCGGCGGTGACTTCCTCGCCGCGATGGGCGGGCAGGCAGTGCATGAAGATGGCATCCGCCGCCGCGCGGCGCATCAGCGCCTCCGTCACCCGGTAGGGGGCGAGCAGGTTGTGGCGGGAGGTGTTGGGGTCGTCGCTCATGCTCACCCAGGTATCCGTCACCACGCAGCGCGCGCCTTCGACCGCGGCGACGGGGTCGTCGGTGAGTTCGATCCTGGCGCCCTGGGCGCGGGCCCAGCGCACCAGCTCCTCCGGCGGGCGCAGGCTGTCCGGCGTGGCCAGGCGCAGGGTGAAGCCGAAGCGGGCGGCGGCCTCGATCCAGCTGCGGGCGACGTTGTTGCCGTCGCCGCACCAGGCGATCACCTGGCCGGCGATGGGGCCGCGATGCTCCTCGAACGTCATCACGTCGGCCATCAGCTGGCAGGGGTGGGAGGCGGCGGTGAGGCCGTTGATCACCGGCACGGTGGCGTAGGCGGCCATTTCCTCGAGCTTCTGCGGCGCGTCGGTGCGCAGCAGGATGCCGTCCACATAGCGCGACAGCACGCGGGCGGTGTCGGCCACCGTCTCGCCGCGGCCGAGCTGGGTCTCCGCGCCGGTGAGCATGATGGTCTCGCCGCCCAGCTGGCGCATGCCCACCTCGAAGCTGACGCGGGTGCGGGTGGAGGGTTTCTCGAAGATCATCGCCAGCGTCTTGCCGGCCAGCGGGCGGGAGGACAGGCCGCCCGCCTGCTTGAAGCCGCCGGCGATGTCCAGCATCTGGCGCAGCGTGGCGCTGTCGTGGTCGCTGATGTCGAGGAAGTGGCGGGGCGCTTGCGGCGCCCCACCCTCCTGCATCGGCCCCTCCTGCATCGGCTTCGGGTTGACCGATCCGCTCACTGTGCCGCCGCCTTGCCCGGGGTGGGCGTGGCCCGGGCGGCGCCGCGGCGCATCATGGCCAGCGCCTCGGCCACGTCGGCGTCGGTGATGATCAGCGGCGGCACCAGGCGCACCACGTTCTCGCCGGCGGTGACGGCCATCAGCCCCTCGGCGAGGAAGGCGGCCTGCACCTCGCCCGCGGGCACCACGCATTTCAGCCCCTGGATGAGGCCGATGCCGCGCGACAGCTCGAACACCGCCGGGAAGTCGCGCACCAGCTGGGCGAGGCCGGCCGCGAGCATCCGGCCCTTGCGCACCACTTCATCCAGGAAGCCGGGGGCGAGGATGATGTCCAGCACCGCGTTGCCCGCCGTGCAGGCCAGCGGGTTGCCGCCGAAGGTGGTGCCGTGGGTGCCGGCCACCAGGTGCCTGGCCACATGCTCCTTGGCCAGGATGGCGCCGAGCGGGAAGCCCCCGCCGATGCCCTTGGCCACCGAGGCGACGTCCGGCTCGATGCCCGCCCATTCATGGGCGAGCAGCTTGCCGGTGCGGCCCATGCCGGACTGGATCTCGTCCAGCGCCAGCAGCAGGCCGAACTCGTCGCAGGTGGCGCGGAGATCCTGCATGAACTGGATGTCCGCCGGGCGGATGCCGCCCTCGCCCTGCACCGGCTCGATCATGATGCCGGCGGTTTCCTCGGTGATGGCCGCGCGCACGGCGTTGAGGTTGTTGAAGGGCACGTGGTCGAACCCGTCCACCTCGGGGCCGAAGCCGGCGAGGTATTTCTTGTTCCCCGTCGCCGCCAGCATGGCCAGCGTGCGGCCGTGGAACGCGCCCTCGAAGCAGATCAGGCGGAAGCGCTCGGGCTTGCCGGTCTCGGCCATGGCCTTGCGGACCATCTTGACCATGCCCTCGTTCGCCTCGGCGCCCGAATTGCAGAAGAACACGCTGTCCGCGAAGGTGGCCTCCACCAGCCGCGCCGCCAGCCGTTCGGCCTGGGGGATGCGGTAGAGGTTGGAGACGTGCATCACCTTGTGCGCCTGTTCGGCGATGGCGTCGGCCAGGTGCTTGTTGCCGTGGCCGAGCGAGGCGGTGGCGATGCCGGAGCCGAAATCGAGGAATCGTCGCCCATCCGTCGTCCACAGCCAGGCGCCGTCGCCCCGCTCGAAGGCGAGGTCGGCACGGTTGTAGGTCGGCATGAGGGCGGGGATCATTCCTGTCTGTCCTCGTTCACCGGCGGCGTCCGGCCGCCGGGCGGCTGTTTCGCGGTTGAACCGGCCGGCGCGTTTGCGCGGGTGGTCGCGAAGCCGGAGACAATGGGCTGCGGGGGAAGGCCAGTCAAACACCGCGGGGCGGGTCTGCCCTGCGCGCACGGCCGGATTCCTCGTGCGGCGGCGCGCGTGCCATGCTGGGCCATGGCGATTCCCCCAAGGCCGGACCGGACGAGCCTGCACAACGCGGCGCTGGCGCATCTGGCGCGCTTCGCCACCACGCGCCAGGGGCTGACCCGGGTGCTCGACCGGCGGATCGCCCGCTGGGCGCGCGCGGCGGAGGGCGAGGCGGAGGAGGTCGCGGCACTGCGGGC
>CAMFLK010000195.1 GCA_945957135.1 uncultured Rhodospirillales bacterium | reverse complement strand
CTACACCCTAGAGTTCGTCGGCAGCGTCAGATGTGTATAAGAGACAGAGCTGGAGATGCTCGCGCAGCGCTTCCGGCGGAACGGGGGCGGGCAGGGCGGCCAGCGGATGGCCCGGCGCGGCCACCGGCAGCATGTCCGTGCCGGCGATCTCGCGCCGTTCGAGCCGCGGCTGGTCGCCCGCCATCCAGCCGGCCACGCCGATGGTGCAGCGCCCGTCCAGCACCAGCTGCGCCGCCGCCCCCAGCGGCTCCACATGCAGGCGCAGGCCCACGGTGGGGAAGGCGGCGGCGAAATCCTCGAGTGCCGCGACCAGCCAATCGTTGGGGAACATCACGTCCATGGCCAGCGACAGCTCCGGCTCCAGCCCCCGCGTCAGCCCGCCCGCCCGCGCCCGCAGCCTGTCCACGGCGAGGCCGACCCTTCGGGCATCCTCGAGCAGGGCGCGCCCGGCCTGGGTGAGTTCCGGGCGGCGGCGGCCTCGCTCGAACAGGGCGAGTCCAAGCTGCGCCTCCAGATTGGCCACGGTGTAGCTCACCACGGACTGCGCGCGGCCGAGCTGGCGGGCAGCGGCGGAGAAGCTGCCGGCATCGGCCACGGCGACGAGCACGCGAAGCTGGTCGAGGCTGGGGTGGCCGATCGGCATGCTATCCATGATCTCGATATGAACGATCCATCCTATCCCGGTTTTCTGGATCGTTCACTGCGCCATATGGCGGCAATCAACCACTCCGAAGGAGTCGCCCCGTGCCGCGCATCAATTCCGACATCACCGCCGCGATCGGCCGCCTATTGATGAGCCTGATCTTCATCCAGGCCGGATGGGGCAAGCTCATGGCCGGCAGCGGCGCCATCGCCTATATCGCCAGCCAGGGCATTCCGGTGCCCCCGGCCGCCTATGCCGTGACCGTCTTCATCGAGCTCGGCTGCGGCCTGGCCATCCTGCTCGGCTGGCAGACGCGGCTGGCCGCGGTGTTCGTCGCCCTGTTCTGCGTGGCGACCGGCTTCATGGTGCACTACCAGCCCGACAATGCCGGCCAGATGATCCACTTCATGAAGAACATCTGCATGGCCGGCGGCTTCCTCACCGTTGCCGCCCATGGCGCCGGCGCGTTCAGCCTGGATGCGCGCCTGCCCGGCCGCAAGCTGCTCGCCGTCGCCTGAACACGAGCGGCCGGGGGCGGCCATGGCGCCCCCGGCCGCCGGTCACACCGGGTAGCGCAGGATCGCCGCGAGGTCCGCGCGATGCGGGATGTCGTCGCGCCGTGCCGCGACCACCCGTCCGCCGGACAGCAGCACGCGGCGCGCGATTTCATCGACGATGCCGTAGTTCACCGCGTCCGCTTCCCCGGCATAGGCGATGGCGCCGCTCTGCTCGTCCACCGTGCCGGACACCACGGTGTCCATGTCCACCAGCAGCGTGTCCACCGCGCCGTAGGTCGCGGCCTTCGCGGCGCGGGCGATGTCGCTGGTGGCGCGGTCCTGCGGCTCGCGTGCCGCGAACAGGGCGGCGAGGGCCTGGATGTCCTCGGCGTAGATCGCATCGAGCACCTGGCGCGCGCCGGCGGCCAGCACGTGGTCCGGCGTGTCGTCGGCGCTGCCGGGGATCACCTGGGCGGCGACGTGCGGATAGCTGCTGGCGTTGCGGAACACCGAGGCCAGCGGCTCGGCGGCGGCGACGATCAGCGGCACGGTCGCGCCCTTCAGCAGCGGGCGCAGCGCCTGGTCCACCGTGCGGGCGTAGCGGGTGAGCAGCGCGCTCTCGCTGGTCTGCTCGCCCGAGCGCATCTGCCCGTCCTTCTCGATATGGCTGCGCCGGCCCAGGGCGGCGCGGAAGTCGCGCGGCAGGCCGGGCACGGAGACCTCGTGCGGCGGCAGGTCGGCCGAGACCTCGATCAGCCGCACCGCGCCCACGCCGATCGCCAGCACATAGGCGTGGTGCGGGAAGGTGACGGAGCGCAGCAGCGGCTTGAGGTGGAAGCGGTCGGACACCTCCACCGCGTTCACCAGGTGGTTGGGCAGGCGGAAGGTGAGGAAGCGGTCGGCGGCGGCGAAGATGGCGAGGCTATTGGCCTGCACGGCCCAGAACCCGTCATCCTCCACCAGATGCTCGATGGCCTCCTCGATCGGCCAGATCGCGCGCTTGTCGGTGCCCGCGGCCTCGAGCTGGGCGACGGCTTCCTTGGCCAGATTCTTCAGCTCGATGCGGTTGGCCTGGGCGTCCTGGGTGGTCGGCGCGGTGCGCAGGTAGATGGAAACCGCCGGCGCGCCGCGATACTGGGCGAGGCTCTCGATTTCGGTCCGGCTGGGCAGGTCGATATGCAGCACCGTGTTCTCTCCGTGTATTGGCGGGCGCATCGGCCCCGGATCGGGTCGGCCTGTCAACCACCGAGCAGCGCGACCAGGGTTTCGTGGCCCTTGCGCGCATAGGCGAGCGGATTGGCGATGGCGGGGTCCTGCTCGGCCTCCACCACCAGCCAGCCCTCGTAATCGGGCAGCTGGGCCAGCACGGCGGCGAAATCCACCATGCCGTCGCCGGGCACGGTGAACACCCCGGCCACCACGGCATCGAGGAAGCTGCGATCGGCGGCGCGGCTGTCGGCCATCACCGACGCGCGCACATCCTTGCAATGGACATGGGCGATGCGCGCGCTGTGGCGGCGGGCGAGCTTCACCGGGTCGGCGCCGCCGAAGGTGGCGTGGCCGGTGTCGAGCAGCAGCTTCACCGCGGCGCCGGTCTCGTCCATCAGCATGTCGATCTCGGGCCCGGTCTGCACGATGGTGCCCATGTGGTGGTGATAGACGAGGTCCATGCCGCGCGCGGCCACCCGTTCGGCGAGGCCGGTCAGGCGGCGGCCGAATTCGGGCCATTGCGCGTCGGCCAGCACCGGGCGGCGGGAGAGCGGCGCGGCGCGGTCGCCATGGATGGCGTTGGAGGTCTCCGCGACGATGGCGACCTGGCAGCCCAGCGCGTCCAGCAGGTCGAGATGGGGCGTCATCGCCGCGAATTCGGCGGCGTCGTCCCGGGTCAGCAGCGACATCGAATACCAGCCGGAGACCAGGGCGAGGTCGTGCCGCTCCAGGATCGGCGCGAGGGCGGCGGCGGTGCGGGGGAATTTGTGGCCGAGCTCGATGCCCGTGTAGCCGGCCTGCCTTGCCTCGGCGAGGCAGGTTTCCAGCGGCGTGTCGCCGCCCAGCTCGCGCGCGTCGTCGTTGGACCAGGCGATGGGGTTGGTGCCGATGCTCACGCGCATTGTTCAGCTTCCTTGCTGGGGGAGATGGGTTTCGTACGCGGCGCGGGCGGCGCGCACGGGTTCGCGGGCCGAGACTTCCGGCACCGCCACGTCCCACCAGTTGCCGCCGGCTTCGGTGCTGGGGCGAGGGTCGGTGCGCAGCACGATCACGGTGGTGCGCGGCGCGGCGCGGGCCTCGGCCAGCGCCGCTTCCAGGCCGGCGATGCCGTCCACCGCGATGGCCAGCGCGCCGAGGCCGCGCGCCTGGGCCGCGAAGTCGAACGCGGGCAGGGCGGTGTGGGTGGCGTCTTCCAGCAGGTTGTTGAAGCCGGCGCCGCCGGTGGCGCGCTGCAGCCGGTCGATGCAGCCGAAGCCGCCATTGTCGAGCAGCACCACGATCAGCTTGAGTCCGAGCATGATGGAGCTGGCGATCTCCGAATTCATCATCAGCCAGCTGCCGTCGCCGAGCATGACCACCACCTCGCGCTCCGGCCGGGCGAGCTTCACGCCGACCCCGCCGGCGATTTCGTAGCCCATGCAGGAATAGCCGTATTCCAGGTGGTAGCTGCCGGGGGAGGACGCCCGCCACAGCTTGTGCAGCTCGCCCGGCAGCCCGCCGGCGGCGGCGACCAGGATGGGGTCGTGGCCGAGGGCGCGCTGCACGGCACCGATCACCTGCGCGTCCGAGGGCAGCGCGTTGCCGGTCAAGGCGATGGGGGGGGCGGTGACGGCATCGGCGGCCTGCCGCCATGCCACCATTCCCTCGGTGGCGCGGGCGAGCCAGTCGGCCGGGGCGGCGTGGTCGCCGAGCCCGGCGGAGAGCGCGGCCAGCCCCTCGCCGGCATCGGCCAGCAGCGGCGCCGCGCCGTGCTTGGCGGCGTCGAAATTCTGCACGTTCAGCGCGATGATGCGCCGTCCGGCATGGCGGAAGAGGGTGCGCGAGCCGGTGGTGAAATCGGCCAGCCGCGTGCCCACCGCCAGCACCAGGTCGGCCGCCGCCGCCGCCGCGTTGGCCGGGGCAGTGCCGGTGACGCCGATGGCGCCGAGATTGCGGTTGTGGTCGTGGGGCAGGGCGCTCTTGCCGGCCTGGGTCTCCGCCACGGGGATGCCGTGCTTCGTCGCGAAATCCGCGAGCGCCTCGCACGCCCCGGCATAATGCACGCCGCCGCCGGCGACGATCAGCGGCGCGCGCGCGGCGCGCAGCAGGGCGACCGCCTCGGCCAGTTCGGCGGTGTCCGGCCTTGGCCTGCGGATGCGGTGCAGGCGGGGGGCGAAGAAATCCTCCGGCCAGTCGAACGCCTCGGCCTGGGTGTCCTGGCACAGCGCGAGCGTCACCGGGCCGCATTCGGCGGGGTCGGTCAGCACCGCCATGGCGCGGGGCAGGGCGGTGAGCAGCTGCTCCGGCCGGGCGATGCGGTCGAAATAGCGCGAGACCGGGCGGAAGCAATCGTTGGCGGAAACCGTGCCGTCGGCGAAATCCTCGACCTGCTGGAGAACCGGGTCCGGCCGGCGGGCGGCGAACACGTCGCCGGGCAGCAGCAGCAGCGGCAGGCGGTTGACATGGGCCACCGCCGCCGCCGTCACCATGTTGGTCGCACCCGGGCCGATGGAGCTGGTGCAGGCCATCATCCGCCGCCGCGCCATCGCCTTGGCATAGGCCACGGCGGCCAGCGCCATGCCCTGCTCGTTCTGGCCGCGATAGGTGGGCAGGGCGTCGCGCGCCGCTTCCAGCGCCTCGCCGATCGCCGCGACGTTGCCATGGCCGAAGATCGCCCACATGCCGGCGAAGACCGGCACCTCGCGCCCCTCCACGATTGTGCGCTGGGCGGCGAGGAAGCGCACGAGCGCCTGGGCGGCGGTCAGCCGGATGGTGGGCATTGCGGTTCCTCCCGTGGGCGGGCGGCATTGTCCATTCCCCCGGCGCGCGAGACAATCGGCCTCCGAATGGGGGAGGCACCATGCTCGACATCGCGGTCATCGGCGCGGGGCGGATCGGCCAGATCCACGCGCGCAACATCGCCGCCCATCCCGCCGCGCGCCTGGTCGGGGTGACCGACCCGGACGGCGCCGCCGCCGCGAAGCTGGCCCAGGCGTGCGGCGGCGAATCGATTTCGCTCGACGCCGCCTTCGCCGCGGATGCGGTGCTGATCGCCGCGCCCACCCCCACCCATGCCGACTACATCGAGCGCGCGGCCGCCGCCGGGCGGGCGGTGTTCTGCGAGAAGCCGATCGACCTGTCGGCCGGGCGCGTGCGGGCCTGCCTCGCCGCCGTGGACAAGGCGGGCATTCCCCTGATGGTCGGGTTCAACCGCCGGTTCGACCCGCATTTCGCCGCGCTGAAATCGCGGCTCGACGCCGGCGAGGCGGGCAAGCTGGAACTGCTCACCATCATCAGCCGCGACCCCGCGCCGCCGCCGCCCGCCTATGTCGGCGCGTCCGGCGGGCTGTTCCGCGACATGATGATCCACGATCTCGACATGGCCCGCTTCCTGTTGGGCGAGGAGCCGGTGAGCCTGTTCGCCGCGGCCAGCTGCCTGGTCGATCCCGGCATCGGTGCCGCCGGCGACGTGGACACGGCGGTGGTGACGCTGCGCACGGCCTCTGGAAAACTCTGCCAGATTTCCAACTCCCGCCGCGCCGCCTATGGCTACGACCAGCGCATCGAGGCGCATGGCGCGGCCGGGCTGCTGCGGGCGGGCAACATGACCGCGACCACGGTGGAATTCGCCGACGGCCGCGGCTTCACCACCGACCCCGCGCTGCCCTTCTTCCTGGAACGCTACGCCGCCGCCTATCGCGCGGAACTCGATGCCTTCGTCACCGCGCTCGCCGCCGGCCGGTCTCCGGCACCGGGCGGGGCGGACGGGCTGGCGGCGCTGCTGCTGGCCGATGCGGCGGTGGAGTCGCTGGCACGCGGGGTCGCGATTGCGGTGTGACGAAGAAGGAGCCGCCCAACGCCTTGGGCATGCGAGCCGTGTTGCACGCGCATGGTTTTCGGCTTAGTCCGAAGCAAGGGATCGCAGGGAGTTGAACCAATGAAAAAGATTGCCGCCGCAACGCTCGGCGCCGTCGCGTTGTCCGCCTGCCTGGGCGCCGCCCAGGCCAAGACGCTGGTCTATTGCGCCGAGGGTTCGCCCGAGAACTTCAACCCGATGGTCAACACCACCGGCACCACCTTCAACGCCAACCGGCCGATCTACAACCGCCTGACGGATTTCAAGCCCGGCACCACCGAGGTGGGGCCGAGCCTCGCCGAGAGCTGGGACGCCTCGGCCGACGGCACCACCTTCACCTTCCATCTGCGCCACGGCGTGAAGTGGCAGTCCAACAAGAACTTCAAGCCGACCCGCGACTTCAACGCCGACGACGTCATCTTCAGCTTCGAGCGGCAGTGGAAGGACAGCAATCCGTTCCACAAGGTCTCCGGCGGCGGCTACGACTATTTCGCCGATATGGGCCTGCCCAAGCTGCTGAAATCGCTCGACCGGGTGGACGACTACACCGTGCGCTTCGTGCTCACCCAGCCGCAGGCGCCGTTCCTCGCCAACATGGCGATGGATTTCGCCACCATCCAGTCCAAGGAATATGCCGACACGCTGCTCAAGGCCGGCAAGCCCGAGCTGATCGACCAGGAGCCGATCGGCACCGGCCAGTTTGAAATGGTGCAGTACCAGAAGGATGCGACCATCCGCTACCGCGCCTTCAAGGATTACTGGGGCGACAAACCGAAGGTGGACACGCTGGTCTTCGCCATCACCAAGGACCCCGCGGTGCGGCTGGCCAAGCTGCGCGCCAATGAATGCCAGATCGCGCCCTATCCCAACCCCGCCGACCTGGCCTCCATCAAGGCCGATACCAGCCTGCAGCTTCTCTCGCAGCCCGGCCTGAACATCGGCTACCTCGCCTTCAACAACCTCAAGGCGCCCTTCACCGACAAGCGGGTGCGCCAGGCGCTGAACATGGCGATCGACAAGAAGGCCATCCTGGCGGCGATCTATCAGGGCTCGGGCATTCCCGCGAAGAACCTGATCCCGCCGACCATGTGGAGCTACAACGACAGCATCGTCGATTACCCCTACGACCCCGCGGCCGCCCGCAAGCTGCTGGACGAGGCCGGCATTCCCAAGGACTGGGAGACCGACATCTGGGCCATGCCGGTGCAGCGCCCGTACAACCCGGACGCGCGGCGCATGGCCGAGCTGATGCAGGCCGACCTCGCCAAGGTGGGCATCAAGGCGAAGATCGTCAGCTACGAATGGGGCGAATACCGCAAGCGGGTGCAGAACGGCGAGGCCAGCATGGCGCTGCTCGGCTGGACCGGCGACAACGGCGACCCCGACAATTTCTTCATCCCGCTCGCCGGCTGCGACGCCGCGCGCATCGGCGGCGGCAGCGCCTCCAAATTCTGCAACAAGGAGTTCCAGGCCCTGCTCGACAAGGCCGTGACGCTCATTCCGCAGGACCAGCGCAAGCCGCTGTATGAGCAGGCCCAGGTGATCATGCACGAGGAGGCGCCGTTCTTCCTGGTGGCGCATTCCATCGTGTACCTGCCCATGCGCAAGGAGGTGACGGGCTTCAAGATGTCGCCGCTCGGCAGCATGGATTTCGGGTCCGTGGACCTGCCGTAAGACTCCGCCATGCTGCGCTTCGTGCTGGGGAAGCTCGCGCTGATCATTCCGACCTTCATCGGCGTGACCTTCCTCAGCTTCATCCTGATCCGTCTGGTGCCGGGCGACCCCCTCGAGGTGCGGGTGGGCGAGCGCGGCATCGCCCCGGAACGGCTGGCCGAACTGCGCCACGAATTCGGCCTGGACCAGCCGCTGTGGAAGCAGTTCGCCGACTACGAGGTGCAGGTCGTCACCGGCGGGCTCGGCCAGTCGCTGGTGACGCGGGAATCCGTGTGGACCGAGTTCACCACGCTGTTTCCCGCCACCCTGGAGCCTGTCTCTTATACACATCTGACGCTGCCGACGAACTCTAGGGTG
>CAMFLK010000194.1 GCA_945957135.1 uncultured Rhodospirillales bacterium | reverse complement strand
GTCTGGGGCCTAAGGCCCCAGCGGGGTCCAGGGGCAGCGCCCCTGGCCTTCCTTCACGCGGTGTCATCCCAACATCGCCACCAGCCCGTCGAACGGAACCTGGCTCTGTTCCCCCGTGGTGAGGTTCTTCACCTGGGCAACCCCCGAGGCCGCTTCGGTTTCGCCGATGATGATCGCCGTGTGGGCGTGGGTTTTGTTGGCGCGCTCCATGCGACGCTTGAGGTTGCCGCGATAGGCCATTTCCGCGCGCAGGCCGGCGGCGCGGAGGGATTGCAGGATGGTGAGGGCGGTGGGTTCCTGGGCGTCGGTGACGGGGATGACGGCGATGCCGGTGGGGGCGGGCGGGGGTTCGGCCATCAGCATGGCGAGGCGTTCGACGCCGGCGGCCCAGCCGATGCAGGGGGTGTGGGGGCCGCCCATTTCCTGCACGAGGCCGTCGTAGCGGCCGCCGCCCATCACGGTGCCCTGGGCGCCGAGGCGGTCGGTGACGAATTCGAAGGCGGTGTGGCTGTAGTAGTCCAGCCCGCGGACGATGCGCGGGTTGAGGCGGAAGGGCACGGCGAGGCGGGTCAGCAGGTCCTGCAGCCGCGCGTAGAAGCTGGCGGCGGAGTCGGTCAGGTGGTCGGTGACCAGGGGGGCGCCGGCCACCAGCACGCGGTCGTTCTCATCCTTGCTGTCGAGGATGCGCAGCGGGTTGCGGTCCAGGCGCATCTGGCTGTCGGGGCTGAGCCGGGCGCGGTGGGCGGCGAAATACTCCACCAGCGCGGTGCGGTAGCGGTCGCGGCTTTCGGGGTCGCCGAGCGTGTTCAGCTCCAGCACCGTGTCCTGCGCCACGCCGAGCGCTTCGAGGATGGCCCAGCCGCAACGGATGACTTCGGCGTCGGCGAGCGGGCCTTCGCTGCCGAGCACTTCGATGTCGATCTGGTGGAACTGGCGGTAGCGGCCTTTCTGCGGCCGCTCGTAGCGGAACATCGGCCCGGCGTAGAACACTTTCTGCGGCAGGGACTGGGTGAGCCCGTTGGAGACCAGCGCCCGGCACAGCCCGGCAGTGGCTTCCGGACGCAGGGTGATGCTCTCGCCGCCGCGATCGGTGAAGGAGTACATCTCTTTCATCACCACGTCGGACGTGTCGCCCAGGCCGCGGGCGAAGACCCGCGTGTCCTCGATCACCGGGGTGGACCATTCGTCGAACCCGTAGGTGGCGGCGACGCGGCGGGCGGTGTCGATCACGTGGAAGTGGCGTCGCGCCTCCTCGCCGATCAGGTCCCGTGTGCCCCGGACCGGTTGCAGCGCCGTCTCGTTGGCCATGGCTTATTCAGCGGCCTGCTTGGGCGCGGCGCGCGCCGCGTCGAGCTCCGCCTGGATCAGCGTCGCGCGCTTCTCCACCAGTTCCACGATGTGCTCGATCATTTCATTGGCCATGATCGTGTGGTCGGACTTGCCGGCGGCATAGACCATGTGCCGGCCGGCGCCGCCGCCGGTGACGCCGATATCGGTCATCAGCGCCTCGCCCGGCCCGTTCACCACGCAGCCGATGATCGACAGGGTCAGCGGCGTTTCGATATGGGCGAGCCGTTCCTCCAGCGTCTGCACGGTCTGGATCACGTTGAAGCCCTGGCGCGCGCAGCTGGGGCAGGAGATGATCTTCACGCCGCGATGGCGGATGCCGAGCGATTTCAGCAATTCCCAGCCGACATGCACCTCCTCCTCCGGTTCGGCGGAGAGGGAGACGCGCAGCGTGTCGCCGATGCCGGCCCATAGCAGGTTGCCCAGGCCGATGGCGCTCTTCACCGTGCCGGTGCGCCGCCCGCCCGCCTCGGTGATGCCGATATGCAGCGGGTGGTCGCACACTTCGGCGAGCTGGGTGTAGGCGGCGACGGCGAGGAACACGTCGCTGGCCTTCACGCTGATCTTGAATTCGTGGAAGTCGTGGTCCTGGAGGATTTTGGCGTGTTCCAGGGCGCTTTCCACCAGCGCCTCCGGGTTGGGTTCGCCGTATTTCTCCAGCAGGTGCTTCTCCAGGCTGCCGGCGTTCACGCCGATGCGCATGGAGCAGCCGTGGTCGCGCGCCGCCTGCACCACCTCGCGCACCCGTTCGGCGCTGCCGATATTGCCCGGGTTGATGCGCAGGCAGGCCGCCCCGCTCTGCGCCGCCTCGATGGCGCGGCGGTAGTGGAAATGGATGTCCGCGACGATCGGCACGTCCACCTGGCGCACGATGTCCTTCAGAGCCTTGGCGCTGGCCTCGTCCGGGCAGGAGACGCGCACGATATCCACCCCCGCCGCTTCCGCCCGGCGGATCTGCGCCACGGTGGCGTCCACGTCGGTGGTGAGGGTGTTCGTCATGGTCTGCACGGAGATGGGCGCGTCCCCGCCCACCGGCACGCGCCCGACATGGATCTGCCGGGACTTCCGGCGCTCGATGTGCTGATACGGGCGATAGCTGCTCATGGTGGATGGCTCCGATGTGGCAGGCCGCTGAACATGGCGATTTGCGCCGCGTCGCGCAAACCGCGGCCGCTAGAGCTGATGCGGTTCACCCACCCCGGCGGGCGGCGCGGGTGGGGGTGCGGGTTTGGGGGCGGGCGGGCGCACCGCGACGGGTTGCGGCGCCAGCTTGCCGTCGCGTGCCGTGTCGGGGTCCAGCGGCAGGTCGCGGCGCACGGCGCCATCGGCGCCGATCGAGGGGATGGCGTTGCCGTCGAGCAGGATTTCGGTGCCGCCGGCATTGCCGGTGGTCAACAGCAGCGCCTTGGCCGGGGGCACCGGCCAGGTCTCGCCGGCGCGCAGGATGCGGTTGAGCAGCACCTGACCTTGCTTGTCGCGCACCTGCATCCAGGCATCGGCCTTGGCGCGCAGCACCAGCCGCGTGCCATCCGGCAGGGCGGGGGGGACGGCGGCGGCCGGCACCACGCCCGCCGCCGGGGGCGCGGGCTGGGCGAGCTGGCCGGGGCTCGGCATGGCGGCGGCGGCCACCGTGGGCGAGGCGTGCGGGGCGGGTGCCTCGGTGGCGGGCGCCGGCGCCGGGGTGGCGGGGGGCGGGGCGGTCTCGGCCAGCGGGGCCAGGCGTTCCGGCACCGCGCGCACGGGTTCCGCGTTGGGCTGGCGGTCGGAGCTGCGGTACCACGCCACATAGGCGCCCACGGTCAGCAGCACGCCCAGCAGGATCATCGCCCCGGCGGGCATGCCGCGTTCCGGCACGGGGGCGGGAAAGTCCAGCTCCGTGCGGCGGTTGACCTCGGCGGCCTCGGCGCGGAAGCGGCGGGCGATCTCGTCGGGATCGAGCCCGAGCGCCTGGGCGTAGCTGCGCACGAAGCCGAGCGCATAGGCGTTGCCCGGCAGGTCCGACAGCCGGCCGGCCTCGATGGCCTCCAGATAGGGCAGGCGGATGCGCAGCCCGGCCGCCACGTCCGGCAGGCCCCAGCCGATGCGGTCGCGCGCCGCGCGCAGTTCCGCGCCCACCCGCGAGGTGGGGGCGGAAGGCTGGTCGGCGGAGGTGGACATCATCGCCTGGCCCTCCACCAGATTCGATCTGCGATCCTGCAGCACGCTGGTCTCGTCCCGCGTCTTTCGCCCCGGTTGCGCAATCCCTAAGTCAGCCCGCTCCGGCCGAAATCCTGGGCGAGGGGCACAGCGGAGGGCGCCCGGGTTGTAGCTTGAAGAAGCAACATTGCCAACCGCCCCGGGTTCCCGGCGCGTTCAGATCGCCACGTCGTGCTCCCGCGCCCACGCCGCCAGCGGCTCGCGCAGGCTGGGCGAGCCGCCGGCGGTGGCGCGCAGCTGGGCCAGGAAGGCGCGCAGCAGGCCGAGATCGAGCCCACCCAGCATCGCCTTCATCGGCAGCACGAAGCTGGCCGGCATGGAGAGGGAGGTGATGCCCAGCCCGATCATCGCCAGCGCGTCGAGCGGGCGGGAGGCGTGTTCGCCGCAGACCGACAGCGGCACGCCTGAAGCCGCGCATTGGGCGGCGAGGTCGGCGAGCAGCGCCAGCACGGGCGGCGAGAGCAGGTCGTAGCGCCCGGCCAGCGCCGGCGTGCCGCGATCGGCGGCGAACAGGAACTGCAACAGGTCGTTGGTGCCGACGGAGATGAAATCCGCCTCCGCCAGCAGCGCCGGCAGCTGCCACATCAGCGCGGGGATTTCGAGCATCGTGCCCACCGCGAGCCGGCCCGGCGCGGGGCGCATCTTCGCCGCCTCCGCCCGCAGCAGCGCCGTGGCGGCGCGGAATTCCGCCACCGTCGCCACCATCGGGAACATCACCGACAGGTCGCGCCCGCCGGCCGCCAGCAGCAGCGCGCGCAGCTGCCGCCGCATCAGCGCCGGCCGGTCCAGCCCGATGCGCAGGCTGCGCCAGCCCATCGCCGGGTTCTCCTCCTCCGGCACCGCGCCGCCGGGCAGCAGCTTGTCGCCCCCCAGATCGAGCGTGCGGAACAGCACCGGCCGGTCGCCGGCGGCATCCAGCACCCTTGCGTAGATCGCGGCCTGCTCCGCGACATCGAGCATGCCGCCATGGGCGAGCATGGCGATCTCCGTGCGGAACAGGCCGATCCCCTCCGCCCCCGTGGCCTCGAGCTGGCCCAGCTCCATCGCCAGCCCGATATTCAGCATCAGCCGCACCCGCGTGCCGTCGCGCGTCGCGGCGGGCCGGTCGCGCAGCTGGGCCCAACCCGCGCGGCGTTCGTTGCGCACCGCGAGGTCGCGGGCATAGACCTGCAGCACCTCCTGCTCGGGGCGCAGGATCACCTGGTCCTCGTCGGCATCGAGCACCACGAGGTCGTCGGGCGAGGCGGCCTCCACCACGCCGCGCGCCCCACCCAGCACGGGGATGCCGAGCGCGCGGGCCAGGATGGTGGCGTGGCTCGCGGCACTGCCTTCCTCGATCACCGCGCCGGCGATGCCCCGCCCGTGCCAGTCCAGCAGCTCCGCCGGGCCGAGGCGGCGGGTGAGCAGGATGCCGCCGGGCGGCACCGGCGGGCGGGCGGCGGCGCCGTCCAGCGCGTCGAGCAGGCGGCCGACCATGTCCTCCAGATCGGCGAGGCGCTCGCGCAGATAGGGGTCGGTGACGCGGCGCATGCGTTCGCGCAGGTCGCCGGCCACCCGGTGCACCGCGGCCTCGGCCGACAGCCCGCCGCGGATCGCGTCCGCCACCCGTTGCAGCCAGCCGGTGCCGGCGGCGACCATGCGGTAGGCGTCGAGGATTTCGCGCGAGGCGGCGCTGTCCGCCCCCTCGCCCTGCGGCAACCCGCCGGCGATCAGAGTGTCGATGCCGCGCTGCATGGAGGCGACGGCGGCCTCCAGCCGCGCCTGCTCGGCGGCCGGGTCCTCGGCGAGCAGCCGCAGCGGGCCGCGCGCCGGGCCGGTCACCACCGCTGGGCCGATCGCCAGCCCGTCGGCGAGATGGGTGCCGCCGAAGCGGCGCGGCAGGGTGGCGGCCAGACCCTCGGGATCGGCCACCACGCTGCCGGCCACGGAAAGGATTTCCGCCAGCAGCATGGCGACGGTCTCCAGCACCTCCACCTCGTCCGCGTCGTAGCGGCGCGGCGCGCGGTTCTGCACCGCCAGCACGCCCAGCGTGCGCCCGGCCCGGCGCACCGGCACGGCGAGCATGGAGGCGTATTTCTCCTCCCCGGTCTCCGGCCGGTAGGCGAAGGCCGGGTGGTTCTGCGCGTCCGGCAGGTTGAGCGGCGCGTGGGTGGCGGCGGCGAGGCCGACGATGCCCTCGCCCACCCGCAGCCGGGTCTGGCCCACGGCGGAGAGCAGCAGCCCCTCGGTCGCCGCCAGCTCCAGCAGGTCGCCGGGCCGCATGACGTAGATCGAGCACACCTCGCAGACGAATTCGGCCGCCACCAGCCGCACCAGCTCCGGCAGCGGCGCGGCGCCGCGCGCCATCAGCTCCCGCAGGCGCGCGAGCAGGCGGCGCGGCGTGGACATCAGGCGGGAATGCTCACGCGGTCACCCGCTTCAGCCAGGCGGCCGCCGAGGCGACGGCCGCGCGGGATTTGGCGACCCCGGAGGTGAAGCGCATGAAGCCGTGGGCCACGCCGGGATAGGCTTCCAGCGTGATGTCCGCCCCGGCCGCCTTCAGCCGGGCCGCCATCGCCTCGCCCTCCGAGCGCAGCACGTCCAGCTCCGCGAGCTGGATCAGCGTGGGCGGGAAGCCTGTGAGGTCGCCGAGCAGCGGCGCGGCGAGCGGGTTGCGCCGGTCGGACTCGTCGCGCAGGTACAGGTTCCAATAGGCCATCATCGCCGCGCGGGTCAGGCCGTAGCCCTCGGCGAACTCCACATAGCTGGGCGAGGCGAAATCCGGGCTGGTGACGGGGTAGGGCGCCAGCACGCCGGCGAGCTTCGGCCCGTCCCCGCGCAAGGCGAGCGCCGTGGCCAGCGCCAGGTTGCCGCCCGCCGAATCCCCGCCGATGACGATGCGGGCGGGGTCGATGCCCCATTCCCCCGCCTCCGCCGCCACCGCGCGCACCACCGCCGCGCATTCCTCCAGCGCCACGGGAAAGCGCACCTCGGGCGAGAGGGTGTAATCGACGGAAATCGCCGCGATGCCGGCGCCCCCGGCATATTCGCGCACCAGCTTGTCATGCGTATCGACCGAGGCCCACACCCAGCCGCCGCCATGGAACCAGATCAGCACGGGCAGGTTCTCCCGCGCGTCCGGCCGGTGCATGCGGCACAGCACCCGCCGGCCGCGCGCGTACACCCAGCGATCGGCGCTGAAGGCCATCGGCGGGATGTCGGTCGCCCAGATCATGCTGAGCGCGTCGTTCACCTTGCGATGCCTGTCGAGCGGCGGTTCGGGCACCACCGGCGGGTGCCTGGCGGCCTCGGCGTCCATCCGCGCCCGCGCCGCCTTCATTTCGGGGTCCCACCGGGGATCGTCGCTGCCCATCGCCATCTCCGCCCGTTGCCGGTTCAACCGAATACAGGACGAGGCTGCGGCCCGCTATGCGCCGCGGCGCAAATCGGAGAGGATGTGATCGGTTCCACGCACGCGGCGACATGATCAACCTTCTGCCCCACGGCATCGCCGGCCGCTTCCGGCCGGAGGCGCTGTTCCGCCCGCGCGCCGTGGCGGTGATCGGCGCCGACACCGCGCAGGGCGGGCAGGTGCTCGGCAACCTGATGGGCGGTGGCTTCAACGGCGCGGTGCTGCCGGTGGCCCCTGGGGTGGCGGCGCTGGCCGGTGTGCTCGCCTATGACAGCATCGCGGCCCTGCCGGTGGCCCCCGACCTCGCGGTGATCGCCGGGCCTTGCGACATCCCAGCCACCTTCCGCGCGCTGGCCGAGCGCGGCACGCGGGCGGCGATCGCGACGGGCATGGCGGCCGGGCTGCGCGCCGCGGCGCAGGCGAACGGGCTGCGGGTGCTCGGCCCCGGCTCGTTCGGCATTTCCGTGCCGGGCATCGGGCTGAACGCCACCTGCGGCCATCTGCGCCCGCGCGCCGGCCGGCTCGCGCTGGTGTCGCAATCCGCCGCCCTGTGCCGCGCGGTGCTGGACTGGGCGGAGCCGAACGGGGTGGGGTTCAGCCATATCGTCGGCACCGGGGGCAACGAGGATATCGGCTTCAGCCTGGTGCTGGACTGGCTGTCGCGCGACCAGGGCACCGGCGCGATCCTGCTGGACATCCGCGGCATCCGCGACGCGCGGCTGTTCCTCTCCGCCGCGCGCGCCGCCGCCCGGCTGCGCCCGGTGGTGGCGATCCGCGCCGGCGGCCTGCTGATGGACCCCTCCGGCGATGCCGAGGCCACCTTCGTCGCGGCGCTGAACCGCAGCGGCGTGCTGTGCGTGGACAGCCTGGAGGACCTGCTGGCCGCGGCCGAGACCCTCACCCGCGCGCGGCCCAGCCGGGGCGAGGGGCTGGCCATCGTCACCAACGCCATCGGCCCCGCCCAGCTCGCCGCCGACGCGGCGCTGCGCGAGCATCTCCAGCTCGCGCGGCTGGCGCCGGAGACGCGCGAGGTGATGCGCATGGCCGTGCCGAATTCGCTCGCCGGGCGGACCGGCCAGCCGGCGATCGGCGACATCGTCTATGTCGGGCCGCAGGGCGGGCCGCGCCTGGCCGAGGCCGCCGCGCTGCTCGCCGGCGCGCGCGAGGTGGGGGGCGTGCTGGTGGTGCATTCCCCCACCGGGGCGGAGGACGAGACCGCGATCGCCGCCCTGGCCGCGGCCGGCGCCACGCTGCGCGTGCCGCTGCTGGCCTGCGTGATGGGCGAGACCACCGGGGCGCCGCATCGCCGCCTGCTCGCCCAGGCCGGCGTGCCGGTCTTCGCCGCACCTGAGCAGGCGGTGCGCGGC
>CAMFLK010000193.1 GCA_945957135.1 uncultured Rhodospirillales bacterium | reverse complement strand
ACGCTGAGGCGACCCCGGGCAAGCCCTACTGCACCGAGCACGCCCAGATCGCCTATGTGAAGGTGCGCGACCGGCGCGATGAGGCGGCGGCCTGAAGGTTCCCGTTGCGGCGCCCGATGCAGCCGCGTATCGTCGCAGCAACGGCAAGAAAAATGCCCGGGAGAACAAGGGAACTTCCTGCCGTTTGATGGGGTCGCGCGTAGTAACGTGCGATTGTATTCATTCAGGCGACCCGACGGACCGTGCCGATCACAGCCTTAGTACGTGCATCCACGACCAGCCGTTCCGCAATCGGGCGCCGCGAAGCAGGGAAGGCGCAGCGTCGATGCCGAAGGGTACTGTCAAGTGGTTCAACCCCACCAAGGGGTATGGGTTCATCGCCCCGGACAGCGGGGGGAAGGACATTTTCGTGCATATCAGCGCCGTTCAGAAGGCGGGCATGCGCACGCTGAACGAGGGGCAGAAGGTCGGGTTCGAGATCGAACAGCAGCAGAATGGCCGCGCGGCAGCGGTCGATCTGTCCGCGTCCGACTGATCGGTTCAAGGGGAGGGGGTATGCGGGCCCGGCCCCTCCCCTTGCGAGGGTGGACGTGTTACAGCCGCCTTGCAGCTCCATGAACGGCTATCGCGCGATGGCCCGGAGCGGAAGGATGCCAACTTCATGAGTCATGCCTCCCAGACCCAACGCTCCGCCGTCCACTCCGCGCTCGACGCGGATGCCGTGCGCGCGGCCTATCGGCGGTGGGCCGGGGTTTACGACGCGGTGTTCGGGGGTGTTTCCGCCTGGGGGCGCCGCCGCGCCGTGGCGGAGGTCAACCGCCTGCCGGTCACCCGGGTGCTCGAGGTCGGAGTCGGCACCGGCCTCGCCTTGCCGCACTACACGGCGGACAAGCGCATCACCGGCATCGACCTGTCGGCGGAGATGCTGGACCGGGCGCGCACCCGCGCCGCCGGCCTCGCCCATGTGGACGCGCTGCTGGAAATGGACGCGGAGGCGACGAATTTCGCCGATGGCGCGTTCGATGCGGCGGTGGCCATGTTCGTCGCCTCGGTGGTGCCGCATCCGCGCCGGCTGATGGCGGAACTGCGCCGCGTGGTGCGGCCGGGCGGGCACATCCTGTTCGTCAACCATTTCGCCGCCGAGGCCGGCCCGCGCTGGTGGGTGGAGCGCGCCCTGGCGCCGGCGTCGCGCGCGCTGGGCTGGCACCCGGATTTCGCCCCGGCGGCGCTGTTCGGCCCCGAGGATCTCAAGCACGTGGCGCTGCGGCCGGTGCCGCCCTTCGGCCTGTTCACCCTGGCCCATCTCCCCAACTGATCCCCCCACCTCGATCGTCGCGCAAGAAAGCGCGGCGCGGGCGTGCGAACGGGCCTTGATCTGCGCGGGCCGGCGCAGTACCCACATGTTGCGTTGCGGTTAGCTCGCGGCGTACGGCGGGTGCCGTTCACCCGCCGCCTCAGTGGAATGGATCGGCCGATGCAGCATCTCCTGCGGCGCTCTCCCGCATTGATCACAACCTTCCTCGGCACGGTCATGGCGGCCGGGGCGGCGCTGGCCGATCAGCCGCACAACTGGGCGCTGGGCATGCAGCCCGCCGCCGGCCCGATCGCCGCGCGCATCGACACGCTGCACGACCTGGTGCTGGGCATCATCACCGTCATCACCATCTTCGTCGCGGCCCTGCTCGGCGTGGTGATGTATCGCTTCAACGCGAAGCGGAACCCGGTGCCCAGCCAGACCAGCCACAACACGGTGCTGGAAGTGGCATGGACGGTGATCCCCGTGCTGATCCTGGTGGTGATCGCCATCCCGAGCTTCCGCCTGGTCTATTTCCAGGACCGCACCCACGACGGGGCGCTGACCGTGAAGGTCACCGGCCATCAGTGGTACTGGGAATACGGCTACCCCGACAACGGCAACTTCAACTTCAGCAGCAACGTGATCCCGGACAGCGACCTCAAGCCCGGCCAGCTGCGGCTGCTGGACGTGGATGAGCAGATGGTGGTGCCGGTGGGCAAGGACATCCGCATCCTGACCACCAGCGCCGACGTGATCCACAGCTTCTTCATCCCCAGCGTGGGGGTGCAGCGCTACGCCATTCCCGGCCGCACCATCGAGACCTGGCTGCGCATCGACAAGCCGGGCGTCTATTACGGCGAGTGCAACCAGATCTGCGGCACCAACCACAGCGCCATGCCCATCGCCATCCGCGCCGTGACCGAAGCCGAATTCACCGCATGGGCCACCCAGGCCAAGACCAAATACGCCGAGAACGGCGGCGAGCCCGCGCCGGCCGCTGGCGCGCCGATCACTGTCGCGCAGATCCGGCCCGGATCCGCGCAAGTGCCCCCGTCGGTGCCAGCAGGAGAGCTGAGATGAGCGCCACCGCCCACGACCATCACGACGCCCACGGGGACGCCCACGGGCATCACGACCACAAGCCCGGCTTCGTGAAGCGCTGGCTGTTCAGCACCAACCACAAGGACATCGGCACGCTCTACCTGATCTTCGCCATCTGCGGCGCGATCACCGGCGGCATCCTGTCGATCCTGATGCGCATGGAACTGGCGCATCCGGGCATGCAGATGTTCCATTCCGGCCAGCAATGGAACGCGGTGGTCACGGCGCACGGCCTGCTGATGATCTTCTTCGCCGTCATGCCCGCGCTGATCGGCGGCTTCGGCAACTGGTTCGTGCCGCTGATGATCGGCGCGCCCGACATGGCCTTCCCGCGGCTGAACAACATCAGCTTCTGGCTGCTGGTGCCGGCCTACTGCCTGATCATGGCCGGGCTGCTGACCGGCGACGGCGCCGGTTCGGGCTGGACGCTGTATCCGCCGCTGTCGAACAGCCAGTTCCAGGCCGGCCCGCAGATGGATTTCGTGCTGTTCGCGCTGCACCTCGCGGGCATTTCCTCGCTGCTGGGCGCCATCAACTTCATCACCACCATCTTCAACATGCGCGCCCCGGGCATGACGCTGCACAAGATGCCGCTGTTCGTGTGGTCGATGCTGGTGACCGCCTTCCTGCTGCTGCTGGCGGTGCCGGTGCTGGCGGGTGCGATCACCATGCTGATCACCGACCGCAATTTCGGCACGGCGTTCTTCGAGCCGCAGGGCGGCGGCGACCCCGTGCTGTTCCAGCACCTGTTCTGGTTCTTCGGCCACCCCGAAGTGTACATCATGATCCTGCCGGGCTTCGGCATCATCAGCCACATCATCTCCACCTTCAGCCGCAAGCCGATCTTCGGCTATCTCGGCATGGCCTACGCCATGGTGGCGATCGGCGTGGTGGGCTTCGTGGTGTGGGCGCACCACATGTTCGTCTCGGGCATGGACGTCGATACCCGCGCCTACTTCATGGCGGCGACGATGATCATCGCCGTGCCCACGGGCATCAAGATCTTCTCCTGGATCGCCACGATGTGGGGCGGGTCGATCGAGATGACCACGCCGATGGTCTGGGCGATCGGCTTCATCTTCCTGTTCACGGTGGGTGGCGTCACCGGCGTGGTGCTGTCCAATGCCGGGCTCGATCAGGTGCTGCACAACAGCTACTACGTGGTGGCGCATTTCCACTACGTGCTGTCGCTGGGCGCGGTGTTCTCGATGTTCGCCGGGTTCTACTACTGGATCGGCAAGATGAGCGGCCACCAGTATCCGGAGAGGCTGGGCAAGATCCATTTCTGGGTCACCTTCGTGGGCGTGAACCTCACCTTCTTCCCGATGCACTTCCTCGGGCTGCAGGGCATGCCGCGCCGCTACGTGGACTACCCGGACGCCTTCGCCGGCTGGAACATGGTGGCCTCGCTCGGCTCCTACATTTCCGGCGCCTCGGTGATCCTGTTCCTGTATATCTGCTACAAGACCTTCACCTCGAAGGAGAAGCTCGCCGACAACTACTGGGGCGAGGGCGCCACCACGCTGGAATGGACGGTCTCCTCTCCGCCGCCCTTCCACACCTTCGAGGAACTGCCGCGCATCCGCTGAGCGTGGGAAGGGGAGTGCCGGGGTGAGCGAGGCGGTTTCCGCGCGGGATGGCGCGATCGGGCTTGTGGGGGAAGCGACGGTCGCCGACTGGTTTGCCCTGCTCAAGCCGCGGGTGATGACGCTGGTGGTGTTCAGCGGGCTGATCGGCCTGCTGCTGGCACCGGGCCATCTCAACCCCGTGCTCGCCTTCGCGGCCATCCTGGCCATCGCGGTGGGCGCGGGCGCCGCGGGGGCCATCAACATGTGGTACGACCGCGATATCGACGCGGTGATGCGCCGCACCGCCCGCCGCCCCATCCCCGCGGGGCGGATCGAGGCGGGCGAGGCGCTGGGCTTCGGCATCATGCTGGCCGTCGCCGCGGTGATCCTGATGGGGCTGGCGACCAACGCCACCGCCGCCGCCCTGCTGGCGCTGTCCATCCTGTTCTATGTCGGCATCTACACGATGTGGCTGAAGCGGCGCACGCCGCAGAACATCGTCATCGGCGGTGCCGCCGGCGCGTTTCCGCCGATCATCGGCTGGGCGGCGGTGAGCGGGGACATCGCCCTGCTGCCGGTGCTGATGTTCACCATCGTGTTCTTCTGGACGCCGCCGCATTTCTGGTCGCTCTCGCTGTGGGCGCATGGCGACTACGCGCGGGCGGGCGTGCCGATGCTGCCGGTGGTGGCGGGGGCGCGGAGCACGCGGCGGCAGATCGGCGTCTATACCGTGGTGCTGGTCGCGGCCTCGCTGCTGCCCTGGCTGCTCGGGCTGGCCGGGCCGGTCTATGGCGTGTCGGCGCTGGCGCTCGGGCTGGGTTTCCTGGCCTGCGCCTGGCGCGTGCTGACCGACCGGCAGGACGCGGCGGGGGTGAGCCAGACGGGCGACCGGCCGGCGCGCGCGGCGTTCAAATACTCCCTGGCCTATCTGTTCCTGATCCTGACGATGCTGACCGTGGACGGGTTCCTGCGCTGAGCCATGACCACCAAGCCACCCCATTTGAGTCTGGCCGAAAGCGAGGCCCTGCAGCGCCGCCGCCGCGCGCGGAACTGGGCGATGCTGGTGGTGCTGGTGGGCGTGGCGGCGCTGTTCTACGCCATCGCCATGGTCAAGATGGCCCAGCACGGACATCTGTGATGAAGAGGCAGCGCAACGGGCTGTTGGCCGGCGGCCTCGCTGCGGTGATCGTGGCGATGGTGGGGCTCGCCTTCGCCTCCGTGCCGCTCTACCGCATGTTCTGCCAGGCGACCGGCTATGGCGGCACGCCGCGCATCGGCCCGGCGGCGAGCCCGGGCGAGGGGGCGCGGATCGTCACCGTGCGCTTCAACGCCGACACCAATCCCGGCCTGCCCTGGCGGTTCGAGCCGGTGCAGGCGAAGGTCACGCTGCATGTGGGCGACGAGCAGGTGGCCTATTATGCCGCCCGCAACCTCGCATCCGAGCCGGTGACCGGGGTGGCGACCTACACGGTGACGCCGGACAAGGCGGCCAAGTATTTCCACAAGACCGCCTGCTTCTGCTTCAACGAGCAGACGCTGACGCCGGGGCAGGAGATGCAGTTTCCGCTGAGCTTCTGGGTGGACCCGGCGATCGCCACCGACCCCAACACCAGCGACATCACGACGCTGACCCTGTCCTATACCTTCTTCCGCTCGCTCGACGACGCCGAGCGCAGCGGCAAGCTGGCCAAGGCCGGCCCCCATGTCGGCCCGCTGGTGCGATGATGTTGCGCGACGCAACATGCGCGCTTGAAACGAGTGTTGATTCGGCGATGATGCGCCACGTTTTTCGATTGGATACCCCATGAGCAGCGAATCCCACGGCGCCACCATGCC
Source organism: uncultured Rhodospirillales bacterium (assembly GCA_945957135.1). Taxonomy (GTDB): domain Bacteria; phylum Pseudomonadota; class Alphaproteobacteria; order Acetobacterales; family Acetobacteraceae; genus CAMFLK01. The sequence goes on along the minus strand of CAMFLK010000193.1, from coordinate 2,548 downwards.
CATGAGCAGCGGCCTCAAGCAGCCCTATCATCTGGTGGACCCCAGCCCGTGGCCGCTGACCGGCGCCCTGGGCGGCGGGCTGACAGTGCTGGGCATCGTGCTCGCGGCGCATTACCACAACTACCTCGTCCTGGTGCTCGGCCTCGCCGTGGTGCTGGCGACGATGTTCATGTGGTGGCGGGACGTGCTGCGCGAGAGCCGGGCCGCGGGGGTCCACACGCCCGTCGTGCGGCTCGGCCTGCGCTACGGCATGATGTTGTTCATCGCCAGCGAGGTGATGTTCTTCGTCGGCTTCTTCTGGGCCTATTTCCACTTCTCGCTGTTTCCCGAGCATGTGCTGAACCAGGCCAAGGCGATCTGGCCGCCCGAGGGCATCCACACCTTCGACCCGTTCCACCTGCCGCTGCTCAACACGATGATCCTGCTGCTGTCGGGCACCACCGTGACCTGGGCGCATTACTGCCTGATCCATGGCGACCGGAAGGGGCTGGTGACCGGGCTGCTGCTGACCGTGCTGCTGGGCCTGTCCTTCACCATGTTCCAGGCGCTGGAATATTCCGAGGCGCCGTTCGCCTTCATGGGCGGCGGCATCTACCCCTCCACCTTCTTCCTCGCCACCGGCTTCCACGGCTTCCACGTCATCGTCGGCACCTGCTTCCTGCTGGTCTGCCTGTTCCGCGCCCTGGGCGGGCAGTTCTCGCCCCAGCGCCATTTCGGCTTCGAGGCGGCGGCCTGGTACTGGCACTTCGTGGACGTGGTGTGGCTGTTCCTGTTCGTCTGCATCTACGTGCTGGGCAGCAATTTCGCCGGCGACTGACCGCCAGATGCTGGCGTGGTGAGCGCCCCCATGGCGGAGGTGGCGTGGTGGCGGGCCGGGCTGCGCTGCCGGTGTCCGCGCTGCGGCCAGGGCAGGCTGTTCACCGGCCTGCTGACGGTGCGGCCGTCCTGTCCGGTCTGCGGCCTCGACCTGCACGCGCATGACAGCGGCGACGGGCCGGCGGTGCTGATCATCTTCGTGCTCGCCAGCATCGTCGTCGGCCTGGCCTTCTGGGTGGAGTTCCGTTTCGAGCCGCCGCTCTGGGTACATGCGGTGCTGTGGCCGATCGTCACCGTGCCGCTGGCCATCCTGATGATGCGGCCGCTGAAGGCGGCGTTCGTCGCCCTGCAATATCGCAACCGCGCGAGCGAGATGGGGTTGTGATACCGGCGGCGCGAAGCGATGACTCTTCCATCGCTGAGCGGCGGCGGTATCGCGCGCCGGGTTGGTGGGCGGCGGCGCGCCAAACAACGACTCATACCAAGGGTCATTCTTCATGACCGTTGGTATGAACCGGCTGCTGGTGCCGGCGATTTCCACTGTCGTGATGCTGCTGGTGCTGGTCGGGCTGGGCATCTGGCAAATGGAGCGGCTGGCCTGGAAGACCGGCCTGCTCGCGGCCATCGACCACGCCGAGCGCGCGCCGGCGGTTCCGCTGGGCGAGGGCGACCCTCCGGCCTTCGCCAAGCTGGTGGCGACCGGCGTGTTCCGCCCCGGGCTGACCGGCTTGTATGGCGCGGAGGTCCGCGACACGCCCACGGGACCGGCCTTGGGCGGCCAGCTTCTCGCGGTGCTGGACCGCGCGGCCGGGCTGCCGCTGCTGGTCGATCTCGGCTGGGTGCAAACCCCCGCGCCGCTGCCCGCCGGCACGGTGCGCGTGGAGGGCTACGCAAGGCCCGGCGACCGGCCCGGCCTGTTCGCGGCGCGGGATGACCTGGCGAAGCGGCAATTCTACACGCTGGACCCGGCCGCCATCGGCGCCGCGCTGGGCGTGGGGCAGGTGGCGCCCTTCGTGCTGGTGGCGATGGGGCCGCCGGCGGTGCCGGACCCGGCCCGCGCCTTGCCCCGCCCACCCAACAACCACCTTTCCTATGCCATCACCTGGTTCGGCCTCGCGGCGGCGCTGGTGGTGATCTTCGCGCTGTATCTGCGGAGGGAATGGGCGAGACAGGCCGGTTCGGGCGCCTGATGTCGGAACAAATCTCGATATAGATAATTTTCTGTTTGCATGCGGTCGTGGTGGACTCTATACGTTCCGTATGTACGTTCATCCCTTCCTCTTCACCCGCTTCCACCCCGCGCTGCCCGCCTCATCCCCGCTGGCCGCGCGGCTCGCCATGGCGTTCGAGTCGCTGGGTGCGCGGCTGATCTTCCTGTGCGGCCAGGCCTTCCCGGGCTTGCAGCCGCTGTTCCAGCTGCTCCAGCGCCGCTGCGTCACTGTGTTCCGCCGGCTCGACGCGCTGATGGTGTTGTGGGGCGAGGGCCGTCTGCCCCCGCCGCGCGCCGATTCCATCCCGGCGGCGCGTGGCAGCCGGGTCGGCCCGTCGCGCGCGCTTCAGGCGGAGATGATGCGGCTGATGCGGGCGCGCGGCCATCGCACCGGCCCGGCCTGGCTGGTGCGCTTCATGCCGCCGATGTCCCTGGCGACCTGCCAGTTCGAGAACTGGCTGGAGGAAGCGCGGGCCAGGCAGTTCCTGGACGAATGCCCCCAGGCCGCCCGGCTGCTGCGGC
>CAMFLK010000192.1 GCA_945957135.1 uncultured Rhodospirillales bacterium | reverse complement strand
TGCACATGCTGGATGATGAAGCCGCTGAGCACGAAGAAGAAATCCACGCCCGCGAAGCCGAAGGTGAACACGCCGCCCAGCGGGGGCGCGGCGAAATCCTTCGGCCCCACCAGCAGGCCGGTGGCGTGCGACAAGACCACCAGCAGGGCGGCGAGGCCGCGGAGCGCCTCGACCCCGAACAGCTTCACGCCGGCCGCCTCCGCCGGCGCAGCAGGCACGCGCCGACCAGCAGCGCGAAGGCCGGCAGCGCGGCCAGCGAGACGCGGTTGCCCAGCACCTGGCTCGGCTCCGGCCCCGGCACGATCTCGATCCGGTTTTCCCCTTCCACCACGGGCGCCACGATCACCCCCGTCACGTCCCGCCACACCGGCACCGGGGCGCCGTTGCGGCTGACGACAAGCCGCGGATGCCAGGCATGGCTCAGCCGCACGAAGCCCGCTTCGGGGGCGAGCAGTTCGATCGCCACGCGGCTCGCGGTCACGGCATAGGCGCTCACCTTCACCCCCGCCGTCGCCGCCCCCTCGGTGCCGACCGGCGCCGGCAGGTCGCGGATCGGCAGAACGCGCGCCGCCCCGGTGGCGGGGTCGATGCCCATCACCTCCAGCAGCCGGCCGACGGCGACGCGGAATTGCGGCAGCAGGCTGGCCACGTATCCCAGGCGATAGTCGATGCGCGGGTCCATCGGGGCCAGGGGCGAGGGCACCAGGGCGCGGCTGAACACCACGCTGTAGGGACAGTCCGGCACCAGCACGGCGCCCAGCGGCCCCTCCGCGCGCGTGCCGGCCACCCAGGCGGGAAGCCCCATCCCGGCGCGATCCAGCCCGACGATGCGCCCCACCCGCATCAGGCACATCAGCGTGTTGGTCGCCGGCTCCAGCCGGGCATGCGCGTTGAGGTCGGCCACCGCCAGCCGGCTGGCGAGGTCGCCATACACCCAGGCCGGTGTGGCCATCTCGACATGCCCCGCCGCGGGGAACTCGATCGGGTGCCAGGCGAGCTGCGACGGCCCGTCCGGCGCCACCAGCCGCCGGCCCTCCACCGTGGCGTCGATGGTGCGGCTGGGCGGGGTCTGGGCGGCGAGGAAGCGGCCGGCCTCGTCGAGCCAGACTTTGTCCGTCCGCCCCACCGGCTGGACGGCGGTGGAGCCGAGATCGAGCAGGAACAGCGCCAGCACCAGCACCGGCAGCTTCCCGCGCAGCCGCCCGGCCAGCGCGCCGTCCACGCCGAAGCCGGCGAGCAGCGCCACGAACAGCACGTTGAACATCACGTCGCGCACATGCGGCCCGCGCAGCACCAGCGACAGCAGCAGGCAGGCGCCGAGCAGCAGCACGATCCGCCGCGTCGCCGCCCCCGCCGGCAGGCAGGCGCGCACCACGGCCCCGAGCGCGAACACCACCGCCACGATGCCCAGATAGGCCGCCGCCCCGGGGAAATTCGTGCGCCAGGCGCGCCAGACCAGCAGCTGGTCGAAATAGCCCGGAAACGGCCAGGCCAGGCGCAGCAGCTCCGTCATCGCGATCGGCAGCACCTCGTTCGGCGCCATCGCGGCGGGGATCAGCACACATGCCGCCAGCAGCCCCGCCAGCACCGCCGCCGCCGCGAGCCCGGCCAGCAGCGGCAGCTTGCGCGTGCCCCGATCCATCATCCCCAGCCCGAGCACCGCCATGTACACCGCGCCGACGATGGCGAGGGGCGTGTAGTTCATCAGCAGCAGCGCCGCGCTCGCCACCAGCCCGGCCCAATCCAGACCCAAGGCCGGCCGCCGCACCACCCGCAGCAGGAACAGCATGGCCGCCGGCAGCAGCGCCGCCGACAGCGCCTGCGGCAGGGCGCCGCGATACAGCAGCAGGTGCAGATGGGCGAAGGCGCCGGCATAGGCGAGCGCCGCCACCACCGCGCCGAGCCGCGACAGCCGCATCTCCCGCCCCAGCGCGTACAGCGCCACGCCGGACAGCAGATGCGCGGCGAACAGGAACAGCCGCAGCGCCAGCGTCACGTCGCCGAGCAGCGCGGCCAGCCAGGTGACCGGCCAGAAGGTGGTCGGCGCGTAGAATTCCTGCAGCGGCAGGCCAAGCTGCTTGAAATTGGACCAGCTGGGGTCCGCCCCCGCCAGGAAGGCGTTGGTGCGGGTGATCAGCATGGACATGTGGGCGATGATGTCGCCGGCGAGCAGGTCGCCACGGCCGAGATAGGAATGGCCGAGCCAGGCCAGCGTCGCCGCGAACCCCACCATCAGCGGCCAGGACTGGGCGCGCAGCAGGGTGGAATAGGCGCCGCCGATCCACTCGGCGCCGACCACCGCCACGCCGAGCACCGGGATCGCCGCCACCAGCGCCACCTGCCAGGGGGCGACCATCTGCAACGCCGTGCGCAGCAGGGCGCGCCAATCGGCGCTGTGCCCGTCGGCCAGCACCACCGTGGCGAGCGCGTCCTTCAGCGGATCGAGCACGAACCAGGTGACGCAGGCCATCGCCGCCAGCAGCAGCAGGTACAGCGCGAGCCCGGTCAGCACCGCCGGCTCCGTCGCCGATATGGCCCGCCCTTCGCCCATCCGCGCGGTCGCGCTCATCCGTTGGCCAGCAGCCGCACGGGCGCCGCGTCCTCGGCGGTGCTCGGGCAGTGCCGTTCCACCAGGTAGAGGGGCCGCCCCTTGGTCTCGTTGAACACCCGGCCGAGATATTCGCCGATCACCCCCAGCGTCATCAGCTGCGCACCGCCCAGGAACAGCACCACCGCCATCAGGCTGGGATAGCCGGCCACCGGATTGCCCCACAGCAGCGTCTTGACCACGATCACGCACATGTAGATCGCGGCCACCACGGCGAAGGCGAGGCCCAGATAGGTGGCGAGCTTCAGCGGCATCACCGTGAAGCTGGTGATGCCCTCCAGCGCCAGGTTCCACAGCTTCCAGTAGTTCCACTTGGTGGTGCCGGCGAAGCGCGGCGCGCGGTCGTACACGATCGGCGTGCTGGGGTAGCCCACCCAGGCGAACAGCCCCTTCATGAACCGGTGCTGCTCGCGCAGCAGGCGCAGCGCCTCCACCACGCGGCGGCTCATCAGCCGGAAATCGCCGGTGTCGCGCGGCACGCGCACGCGGCTGACGCCTTCCATCAGCCGGTAGAACAGCCGCGCGGTGGTCTTCTTCATCCAGGTCTCGCCCTCGCGGCGGCGGCGCTGGGCATAGACCGTGTCGAACCCCTGGCGCCACAGCGCGATCATCTGGGGGATCAGCTCCGGCGGGTCCTGGAGGTCGGCGTCGATCACGATCACCGCCGCGCCCGCGGCATGGTCCAGCCCGGCGGTGGTGGCGATCTCCTTGCCGAAATTGCGCGACAGGTTCACCAGCGCCACGTGCGGGTCGGCCGCGCGCAGCGCCTCCATGCAGGCCAGCGTGGCATCCGTGCTGCCGTCGTTGACCAGCAGCAGCTCCCAGCTCTCGCCGGTGGCGTTCATCACCGCCGCGACGCGCGCGTGCAGCTCGGCCAGGCCCTCCTGCTCGTTATAGGCGGGCACCACGATGGAGATGGTCGGCACGGCTTGCATGGCGGAACCTGAACGGGTGGCGGAGCTCACGGCCCCGGAGTCACGGCATCTGGATCACCGGGCCGGGCAGCAGCTTTCGTAGCACGTCCGGCAGGTCGTGGGGATTGCGCGGCGTCGGCGGCACCGCCGCCCGGTCGCGGATGATGGCGGAGGCGGGAATCATCATGTGGCCCTGGGCGTCCAGCGGATACGGCAGCCCGGTCACCTTGCCGACCTTGCCCTTGGTGCCGAGCACCTTGAGCGTGGGCGGCGCGCTTTCCGTCTGCACGAACAGGAAGCGACAATTCACGAAATTCATTTCCCCATCGTTGATCATGATGGCGGTGCCCGGCCGGGTGATGACGATCAGGTCGTTGGCGTAGGTGATGCGCCCGCTGGCGGGAATGGCGGGGTCGATATGGTTGCTGCCCTCCTCGGCATAGGCGAACATGTTGTCGGACTCCGCACCGGGCATGGTCACCAGCACGGAATTGGTCACCGCCATGTCCCCGCCCCAGGGCGCGTCCAGCCAGCGCCCGTTGGCGGCCACCAGGAAGCTCTGGTCGATGCGGCCGTAGGGCGCGCGGATCTTGATGTCGTTGCCGGTCGAATGCCCGCCGACGATGATGCGCGTGAAGATGTTGCGCCTGGCCGACACGTAGGCGTCGTGGCTCTTGCCGTCGGTCGCGCCGTTGCCCTCGACCAGCGAGAAGGTGCTGTCGCGCACGTCCACCAGCTCCGCACCCTCCTGCGCGCTGATTCCGTTGGTGTTGTTCTCGAACGCCGAATTGCGGACATGGAGCGTGGCGCCCTTGTCGGCATAGGCGCCGGCGGTGCCGGAGCTGCCCGCCTGCTTGTTGCCGGCGTTGCGGAACAGCACCCCATCCACCGTGCCGGTGGTGGTGAACCCGGCGGCGGTGTTGGCCCGGCCGCCGGAGACGTGGAACAGCGCCTTGCCCCAGGCCATGTCGCGCGTGCTGCCGTCCAGCACCACGTTGGGCGGCCAGGCGGGGGTGGCGGCGCGCAGGGTGGCCTGGGTGAAGCCGAAATCGGCGCCGATATGCACGGCCTGGGTGTAGGTGCCCGGCGTGTAGAGCAGCGTGCCGCCATCGCCGATGCGCAGCTGCACCCGGTAGTCGTTCGGCGTGCCGCCCGGCGTCTTGCCGGGCAGCAGCGTGTAGCTCGCGTCCTTGCCCTCGGTGTTGCCGGGCGTGACCATCGGTAGCGGCTTGGGCGGGGGTTTGGGCGCTTGCGCCCGCGCCCCCGGCGCGGCCAGCAGAGCCAGGGCCGCGAGCGCGGCGGCGCGGCGCCTCATCGCACGCTACCGTCGCCCTGCAGCGGCTTCACCTTGCCGCTGATCCGGTTGTTGACCAGCCGCGCCTCGGTGGCCGTGACGTTGCGCACGAACACCGTGGCGTAGTCGCCGTCGTTGCGGAAGCTGTTGTTCTCGACGGTGATTTCCTCCGTCGGATGGGTCACCCCCTCGGCCCCGATGACGATGGCGGCGGAGCGGTTCTCGGCGTTCGGCCCCTTCACCAGCGTGCTGCCGCGCACCACCAGCGCGCCGCCGTTGGAAATGTCGATCAGGTAGCTCGCCGTGCCCTCCGGCCCGTCCTGGATGTCGCACTCGATCACCTCGGTGCGGAAGGAACGCGACTTGATGTGGTGGCCCTGCTTGGTGCCCAGGAAGCGGCTGCGCTCCACCCGCAGCAGCCCCAGCTCACCGCTGTAGATCGCATGGGCGCAGGCGCCGATGCAGTTGCCGTTGTTGATGAACACGCTGTCGCGGACGATGGTGGTGCTGCCCTTGCGCCCGCCGAGAATGCCGGCCTGGTCGTTGATGAAGCGCACCCCTTCCACCGTCAGCCCGCCGCCCTCGTGGCGGATGCCGGCCCCGTTGTTGTCCGGCACCCGGGCGCGGGCCAGGGTCATGTTGCGCACCGTCACGTCGTTGCCGGTGATGACGAACAGCCCCTTGCCCTGGCAGGTCTTGTCGGTGATCACCGTGGCCTCGGGCCCCGCGCCCTCGATGGTCAGGTTGTTGGCGCGCCAGATCGCGCAGTCGAAATACTCGCCCTTGGCGATGCGCACCACGTCGCCGTCCCGCGCCGCGGCCGCGGCGGCGGAGGGGGCGGGATAGGCCTGGTCCGGCCCCACCATCAGCGTGCGGGCAGCGGCCGGGAATGCGAGCGCGAGCAGACACGCCGCCATCAGCGGCGCGCGGAGATGAAACATTCGGCCAGTCCTCCTGTCGCGGCGGGGCGGCACCTTACAAGCCACGACAGGACAGGGCTACGACAGTCGGGTGAAGAATTCTCCACCCTTCACGCGGAAGTGTGCGCGGGGCGCGATAGAAAAGACGCGCGGGCATTGTGTGACGTTTCTTGTCGCGCGGAGCAGGGCGCCGCGCTCGCGCAGCGGTTCGCCCTACATATAGTAGGGCACGTTGTAGTAATCGTGGATCGACTGGCCGAAGCCGCCCTCGGCCCAGGGTGGCGCGTCGCCCGCATAGTGCGGTGCCGCCTCCAGCCGGTCGCGGGCGATCTCCACCACATAGCCGCCCAGCTCCTCGCTGTAACGCAGCTTCTTCCACGGGATCGGGTAGTGATCCGCGCCGATGCCCAGGAAGCCGCCGAAACCGATCACCACATAGGCCACCTGGCCGGTGATCTTGTCGATCATCACGCTGCGCACCTCGCCGATATGCGTGGCCTCCGTGTCGAACACCGCGGTGCCCTCCACCTTGTCGGAGGCGATCAGCCGCACCGTCTCGTCCGTGGCCAGCCTTGTGGGTTCCATCGGGCTCGTCCTTCCCAGGTCTGCGGGAGGAACGATCCCCGCCCTCGCGGGTTCCTGGCACCGGACAAGCAAGGAACTCCCGATGCGAAAGGAACACGCCGCCCTGCTCGCGGGCGCCGCCGTGGCGGCCGCGGCGCTGATCGGCGCGCAGGCCAGCCTGGACGCGGACGGTCCGTCCCGCCGCTGGTACGACAGCCTGGACAAGCCGCCCTTCACCCCGCCCTCCCCGGTGTTCGGCGCGGCCTGGGCCACGCTGGACGTGCTGCTGGGCATCGCCGGCTACCGGCTGATGACCGCCCGGCCCAGCCCGGGCCGCCCGACCTTCGCCCGCAACACTGCGCTGGGGCTGTGGGGCGCCCTGCTCGGCGGCATCGCGGCGTGGCCGCATCTGGTCTTCACGCGCCACCGGCTCGACGCCGGCTTCGCGCTGACCGCCACCATGTTCGGCTGGGCCGCCGCCGCCGTCGGCCTCGCCCGCCGCGCCGACCCCGCCGCCGCCGCGATGATGACCCCCCTGGCCGGCTGGCTCGCCTTCGCCACCGCGCTGGCCGAGGAAATCTGGCGCCGCAACCCCGCCCAGCCCGAACCGGGAAAGATCGCCTGATGCGCCTGTTCACCTGCCAGACCTGCGAGCAGATCCTGTTCTTCGAGAACGACCGCTGCGAGAAATGCGACAGCGCGCTGGGCTACCTGCCCGGCCCGCAAACCCTGTCGGTGGTCGCCGGCGAGAACGGCGCCCTGGCCGCCGCCGCCGATCCCGGCCGGACATACCGAACCTGCGCCAACGCCGCCCACGGCCTGTGCAACTGGCTGGTCGGCCCCGAGGAGACCGGGGATTACTGCCTCGCCTGCCGCCACAACCGCACCATCGCCGACCCCACGGTGCCCGAGAATCTGCGCCGCTGGCGCCTCGCCGAACTGGCCAAGCACCGGCTGTTCTACTCGCTGCTCGCCCTCGGCCTGCGCCCCGCCAACCGCGAGGACGACCCCGCCGCCGGCCTCGCCTTCGACTTCCTCAGCGACGCCGACGGCCCCGTGACCACCGGACACGACAACGGCCTGATCACCCTCAACCTCACCGAAGCCGACGACGCGGAGCGCGAACGCATCCGCAAGGAGATGGGCGAACCGTACCGCACCCTGCTCGGCCATTTCCGCCACGAGGTCGGCCATTATTTCTGGCAGGTGCTGGTGCAGGATGCCGGCCGTCTCACCGCCTGTCGTGCCGTGTTCGGCGACGACCGCGCCGATTACGGCACGGCCCTGAAAGCCCACTACGCCAACGGCGCCCCCGCGGACTGGCAGGACAACTTCGTCAGCGCCTACGCCTCCGCCCATCCCTGGGAGGATTTCGCCGAAACCTGGGCCCACTATCTGCACATCACGGACACGCTCGAAATGGCCGCCTCGGTCGGCCTGCACGTCCGCCCGGCCGAAGACCTCGCCGCCACCCCCGCCGAACCCACCGCCCACGAACCGATCGAAACCCTGATCGACCACTGGCTGCCCGTCGCCCTCGCCGTCAACAGCCTCAACCGCTGCATGGGCCAACCCGACCTCTACCCGTTCGTGCTGAGCCCCGCCGTGATCGGCAAACTCGGCTTCATCCACGACCTCGTGCACGGACGCGTGCCACAGGACGAAACGAGCGCGCCGGAAAGCACGTAGATCTGGCTTGAAGAAAGGAAGGAAGCGGTTCTTTTTTGAAAAAAAGAACCAAAAAACTTCTGCTCGTTTGGCTTGTACATGCGGCATCGCCTCGGGAATCACCCAAGGTTTTGGAAAATATAGGGTTTTCGGGGTCAGGCCCAGCCAGGGTCTTCCCACCAGCGCGCGCGGACGATCCGGCGCGGGCGGGGCTGAGGCCGCTTCCAGATGAGGATGGGCGCGGGGCGGGAGGGGGCCATTTCGGGGAACGGCATCGCACGCTCCGCCGGGGCTTCCGCCTCGGGCATGACAGGGGCCTGGCCCTCGCAGGCCTGGTCGATGAGTTCGGCCAGCCAGTTTTTCCGGCGAGGACGGCGGTGATGGGTGCGCTTCGCGCGGT
>CAMFLK010000191.1 GCA_945957135.1 uncultured Rhodospirillales bacterium | reverse complement strand
AGCAGGGGCAGCAGGTCGGGCCGGCGGCTTGTCACTTCATGATGGCGTTGATGCCGCTCTCCGCCCGCGCCATGGCCGGGGCCAGCGGCTTGCCCTGCAGGATTTCCTGCACCAGCGACTGGATCACCCCGTCGCCCTCGATGGCGTTGAGCTGGCCGAAGATGCCCGGGGCGAAGGTGCCGGTGGTCTTGCCGATGGGGATGTAGCTCTCCATCACCGCGCGGCGGATGGGGTCGTTGGCGAAATACGGGTCGCGGCCGAAGGAGATGCGGGCGGGCATCGGGCGGGTGTGGCCCTCGGTCCACAGCGATTTCTGGTTGTGCGACCACCATTTCAGGAAGGCCTTGGTCTCCTCCGGGTATTTGGTCTGCTGGTAGATCATGAGGTTGTTGACCCACATGATCGTGCCCTTGTCGCCATGCGGGCCGGCGAGGGGGGCGAGCAGGCCGATCTGCTCGCGCTGGCCGGCAGGCGCGCTGTCCGGCAGGCCGGGGCCGTCGAGGATGAAGGCGGCCTGGCCGGTGAGGAAGGCGCGGCGGCGGCTGTCGGAATCATAGCCGGCGCTGGCCGGGCTGACCGAGCCGTCCTTGACCATGTCGGCGAGGAAGGTGAGCGCCTCCACGTTGCGCGGCGTGTTCAGCGCCACCGCGCGCTTGTCGGTGAACAGGCCGCCGCCGTTGTTGAGGATCAGGCTATAGACGTAGTGGCTGCCGCCGGTGTCGCCGGAGCCGACCAGCCCGGCGCGATCGCCCTGGGTGAGCGCCTTGGCGGCGGCGCGCAGGCCGGCCCAGTCGGTGGGCGGGGCGATGTTGGCGGCGGCCAGCAGGTCCTTGCGGTACAGCCACACGCGGATGTCCACGGCCCAGGGCAGGGCCATGTATTTGTTGTCGAAGCGCAGCCGCTCCACGGTGCCGGGCAGGAAGTCGTCCAGGTCGCCGCTGGCCTTCATCTCGGCGATCACATCGTCCATCGGGCGGATGGCACCCATTTCGTAGAGCTGCACGGCCTGGTAGCCGGCGCCGGTGGAAATGTCCGGCGCGGTGCCGGACCCGATGGCGGTGACGAAGGTCTGGTACCAGTTCGACCAGGGGACGGAGCGGTATCTCACCTGGATTTTCGGGTTCTCGCGATTGAACTGGTCCACCAGCTTGCGCGCCGTGTCGATGTATTCCGGCGGCCCCCAGATCATGTCCCAGAAATTCAACGTGACCTGCGCGCGGGCGGCGCCGGGCGCGAACAGCGCCGCGAAGCCGGCAAGACACACGGCACGGCGCGCGAGGCGGGCGATGCGGTTCATGGCGTTTCCCTCGAGGCGATTGTTTTGCCGGGGAGTATGGGCGGTGGGCGCGGGGATTGGGAAGGTGCGGGTCGCGATGACTGACGTCTAAAAGTCGCAGAAGATATATTATGGAATTTTTAGAGATGCGGAAATGGCCGTGGAACGCGCCCATGGAACAAGCATGTGACGCGGCATCACGCCGCTGTTTCTTCCATCCCGCCGCCCGCATGGCGAAGGCTCGCGCCAACGCAACGCGACAGGATGTCCCGCCATGCTCACCGAACTCGTGCTCGACGCCAACGTCTCCAACTGGCTCAGCGATCTCGGCCGCAAGATCGAGAACCGGCTGTTCCGGCCCTCCGGCTGGCGCATTCCGGACGATACCGATACCGGCATCTCCTTCGGCGAGGCCATCGATGCCGGCGGCGGCTACATGGAGATGGATGTGCTGCACATGGCCAGCCGCGCCAAATACGAAATCCGCGGCGGCTATGGCGAGGTCGGCATGGGCATCGGCGAAATCTCGAAGCTCCAGGGGCTGGTCAACCGCATCGTCAAGGTGATGCCCAAGGGGGCGCGGCCGAGCTCCGATCTCGTCGTGCTGCCCGGCGGCAGCATCACCCAGTTCATCATGGGGCCGACCCAGGACAAGCCGGCGCTGGTGAGCAACGACTTCAAATACTCGTCCTGGATCTACGTCCATATCGGCGGCGAGCTGGCCATCGCCGCGGGCGATGTCGGGCTGATGTTCATGGTCGATCACAATGTGAGCGTGAATTTCCTGATGAACGCGGCGACGATGAACGCCTCGGGCATGCTCGGCAATCTGCTGATGGATTGCCTGGCCTGGGCGCCCTATTACGGGGTTTCCGTGGGGCTCGGCGCCGGCGGCAAGGTGGCGGTGCGCATCATCCAGACGGTGCAGATGAACCCGGCGTGAAAGATTCCGTGATGTTTCGTGCTTTTGGCGAAATATCCGCCTAGGCTGAACCCTCGCAGCCGAAGCTTTCTTGCCGCGCCGTCCGCCCGCCCGTCGCACCGAAGGAGACCGGAATGGCCGACCTCGACACCATCCTGCAAACCCCGATCAGTTGGAAAAGCGCCGCCAACGACCCGGATTTGCGGCATTTTCTGCAGGATTTGCAGGCCAATATCCTGAAAGGCCATGGCCGCCAGCATTCCGGCCATATCTTCCTCAGCTTTGCCGGCATGGCGCCGGAGGACGTGGCCGGGGTGGTGCGCACGCTGGCCCTGCACTGCACCAGCGCCTACCACCAGCTGCTGACCAACAAGCGCAACCCGCCGCATCTCGATGGCGGGCCGGTGCGCTGCCTGTTCCTCACCGCCGGCGGCTACAAGGCGCTGGGCCTCGCCCCGCCGGCCGGGGCGGCCTTCACCGCGGGCATGGCGGCGCGCGAGGCGGTGCTGAACGACCCGCCGCGCGGGCAGTGGCAGGAAACCGGCTGGCGCGACGCGGTGCCGGACGCGATGTTCCTGGTCGCCGACGCCAATGACGACGCCGTCACCGGCGATCTCGAGGCGATGGAAGGCTGGCTCAACGGCACCGGCGCGCGCATCCTGGTGGTGGAGCGCGGCTTGCAGCAGACCCGCACCTTCAACCCGGCGCTGGGGCCGGAGGGCGTGGAGCATTTCGGCTATGTCGATGGGCGCAGCCAGCCGCTGTTCCTGGCCGAGGATCTGGCCAACGAGTTGCACAATGTGTGGAACGCGGCGTTCCGCCCCTCGCAGTTCATCGTGGCCGATCCGCATGGCAGCTCGGGGCTGTCGGCCGGCAGCTATTTCGTGTTCCGCAAGCTGGAGCAGAACGTGCGCGGCTTCAACGCGGCGGAGAACGCACTGGGCCGCGCGCTGTATGGCCCCGGCGCCGATGAGGACGAGCTTGATCGCGCCGGCGCCATGGTGGTCGGCCGGTTCGAGGACGGCACGCCGTTGACTCTGAACGATTCCAGCATGGGCATCGCGCCGCCCAACGATTTCAACTACGACGGCGATGCGGCCGGCGCGAAATGCCCGTTCCACGCCCATATCCGCAAGACCAACCCGCGCGGCGACGTGAAGCGGCAATTCGGCCTGCCGGACGATAGCGGCGACCGCAACCCGATCATGGCACGGCGCGGCATCACCTATGGCCCGAAACGGCCGATGAAGGCCGACAACAGCGATTTCGCCGATGTGGATAGCCATCAGGAGCCGGAAGCGAATAGCGGCCTGCTGTTCATGGCCTATATGGCCAGCATCGAGGCCCAATTCGAATTCACCCAGCAGAGCTGGGCGGACAACAAGGATTTCCTGACGGGCAACAACGGCGTCGATCCGGTGATCGGGCAGACGGCGGACGCGGCCGCGCGCGCCCATGTCTATCTCGATGGCTGGACTTCGGGCGCGCAGCCGAAGACGCTGTCCTTCGGGTCGTTCGTGACGATGAAGGGCGGAGCGTATTTCTTCGCCCCTTCCCTTTCCTTCCTGCGCGGCGTGGGGATGTAAGGTTACTCAGCTTCTTCGTGTTCCCGGATGAAGTCCATGTCCGGCACGAGGTCGAGACCCGGCGCGGCGGTGGCCTGCATGAAGCCATCGATGGGGCGCGGCGGGTTCTTCAGCACCTGGGCGGTCAAGGGCTCGAACAGCCACAGCCGCTCCAGGAACACCGCATTGGGCACGGCGCAGACCAGATGGAGATGCACGTTTTCCATGGCGTGCGGGGCGAAGCGCAGGTTCCAGGCCTGAGTGATCGCGGCGATCTTCAGCATTTCCGTGTAGCCGCCGGCGCGCGCGCCATCCATCTGCACCACGTCGGCGGCCTCGGCCAGCACCAGGTCGCGGGCGCCGAAGCGGGTGTATTCGTGCTCGCCGGTGGCCAGCGGAATGTCCGTGCCGCGGCGGAAGCGGGCGAGGCCAGGGATGTCGTCGGCGAAGACCGGCTCCTCCATCACCATGATGTCGCAGTCCCGCACGGTGTTGGCGAACTGCACGGCCGTGGCGGAATCCCAGCAATTGTTGGCATCCAGCAGCAGGCCGATCTCCGGGCCCAGGGCGTCGCGCACCTTGCGCACGCGGATGGCGTCGCGCCGCGGGTTGGTGCCGCCCTCCACGCCCACCTTGAACTTCACCATGCGGTAGCCCTGGGCGGCCATGGCGCGCATTTCCGCCACCAGCGCGTCGTCGTCGTAGGAGGTCCAGCCGCCGCTGGCATAGACCGGCACGCGATCGCGGGCGCCGCCGAGCAGCCGGTGCACGGGCAGACCGAGGATCTTGCCCTTGAGGTCCCACAGCGCGATGTCCACGGCGCTCAGGGCGCAGAAGGTGAGGCCCTTGCGCCCCACGCCGCGCAGGTAGTGGAACAGCTCCTGCCAGATCACCTCGGTCTGCAACGGATCGCGGCCGGTCAGGCGCGGCGCGATATTGCGCAGGATCAAAGCCTTGGTCGCCTCGCCGCCGACCTCGTGATAGGTGAGGCCGACGCCTTCCAGCCCCTGGTCGGTCTCCACGCGCACCACGCAGTAGCCGATCGTCTCCACCTTGCGCGTGGCGTCCGCCAGCCCGCCGGCGACGGGCACGGAGACGAGATGCACGCTGATGCGTGCGATGCGATGTTCCATTTGAATTTCCCCCCGGAGCCCAATTCAGCTTGGCACGTCGATCACCATGCCATCATGCCCTGGCTCCACGCCCGGCGGCAGGTTGGCGGTCAGCCAGGCCCAGTCCATGTCCGTGCCCATATGGGTCAGCACCGTGCGGGCGGGGCGCAGGCGCGCCACCCATTCCAGCACGCGCGGCAGCGGGGCGTGGGTCTGATGCTTGGCGCGCTGGAAGCAGCCGACCACCCAGACCTGCACCCCTTCGAGCGCGGCGAAGGCGGCCTCGTCCAACTCCACCACGTCGGTGCTGTAGCCGAAGGCGCCGATGCGCAGGCCCAGCGTGCGGGTGAAGCCGTGGTCCTGGTCGAAGCAGGTGACGTCCATGCCGGCGGCCGTGATTGTGTCGCCGGCCGCCAGCTCGCGCGCGACCAGCACCGGGCGGTAGAAGCCGGGCGGCTTCCAGGGGCGGAAGGCGTAGGGGAAACGCTGCACCAGCTCCTCGATGGTCGGCCTGGTGCCCCAGGCGTCGAGCGGCCGGTCGATCAGCCGGTTGAGGATGCGTACGTCATCCAGGCCGGTGATGTGGTCGGCATGGGCGTGGGTGTAGAGGATGGCCTCCACCGCGCCGATGCCGCAGTCCAGCAGCTGGGTGCGCAGGTCGGGCGCGGTATCGACCAGCAGCCGCCCCCCCTGCCCCTCCACCACGATGCTCGTGCGGCTGCGGCGGTTGCGCGGTTCCTCCGGCGCGCACACGCCCCAGTCGCCGCGCCCGTCGGCACCGCCGATCATCGGCACGCCGGCGGACGCGCCGGTGCCGAGCAGGGTGACGCGCAGGCTCACGAAGCCGCGCGGGGGAACAGCCGGCGGAAATTGGAGGTCGTGAGGTCCGCCATGTCCTCGGCACGCATACCGTGCACCTCGGCGAGCACGCGGGCGGTGTGGGCCACCCAGGCCGGCTCGTTGCGCTTGCCGCGATAGGGCACCGGGGCGAGATAGGGGCTGTCGGTCTCCACCAGCAGCCGCTCGCGCGGCACATCGCGCGCGATCTCCCGGATTTCCGCGGATTTCGGGAAGGTGAGGATGCCGGAGAAGCTGACGTAACCGCCCATATCCAGCGCCGCCTCGGCCAGCGCCCGGCTGGAACTGAAGCAGTGCAGCAGGAAGGCGAAATCGCCCCCCCCTTCCCGCTCTTCCTTCAGAATCCGCGCGATATCCTCGTCGGCGTTGCGGGCATGGATGGCCAAGGGCATGCCGGCCAGCCGGGCGGCGCGGATATGGGCGCGGAAGCTCGCCTGCTGCACGTCGCGCGGCGCCTTGTCGTAGAAATAGTCGAGCCCGGACTCGCCGATGCCGATCACCCGCGGATGCGCGGCCTCCGCGGCGATGGCTTCGGGTGTGGGAACAGGGGCTTCCGCGGCGTTGTGCGGATGCACCCCCACGGTGCACCACACGTTGGAATGCGCGTCCGCGATGGCCCGCACGGTGGCGGACTGGGTCAGCCGCGTGCCGATGGTGACCACCTCGCCCACCCCGGCTTCCGCGCAATGGGCCAGCAGCACGGCGACCTCGTCCGGCTGGAAGTAGTCCAGATGGCAGTGCGAATCGATCAACATCAGCGAATTAGACGACTTCTTCGGTGTAGCGCGGGAACACGCCCTGCGGCGCCGGCAGGGGCGTGCCGTCCGGCAGCGGGTTGGCGAGGTCGGCGACGGCGCGGGCATAGTCGGGCACGCCGAGCTGGTCGAGCATGCGGGCCATCGCGTCGGGCATGAAGGGTTGCAGCACGGTGGCGACCCCGCGCAGCACGTCGGCGAGCACCCGCAGCACCATCTCCATGCGCGCGGGGTCGGTCTTGCGCAGCGCCCAGGGGGCCTGGCGGTCGATATAGGCGTTGGCGGCGCGGATCACCCGCCACACCTCCTCCAGCGCGTCGCTGAACGCCTGGCGGTCGAAATGCCCGCGCAGCAGGCCCGGCAGCGCCTCGGCCGCGGCGAGCATGGCCACGTCGTCCTCGCTGGCGCCGGCGCCGCGGGCCGGCAGGCGGCCCTCGCAGTTGCGCGCGATCAGCGACAGCGAACGCTGGCAGAGATTGCCGAGATCGTTGGCCAGCTCGGTATTGATGCGCTGGATCAACGCCTTGCGGTGGAAATCGCCATCGTTGCCGAAGGGCACCTCGCGCATGACGAAGAAGCGCACGGCATCGAGCCCGAAGCTGCGCACCAGCTCGTCCACGTCGATCACGTTGCCGACCGACTTGCTCATCTTCTCGCCGCCGGCCACCCACCAGCCATGGGCGAACACCCGCTTGGGCGGGGCGATGCCCGCGGCCATCAGGAAGGCGGGCCAATAGACGGCGTGGAAGCGCAGGATGTCCTTGCCCACCACGTGCAGGTCGGCCGGCCAGAACCCGGCCATGGGCGCCTCGGGGTCGGGGAAGCCGGTGGCGGTGAGGTAGTTGGTCAGCGCGTCGAGCCAGACATACATCACATGGGCGGGGTCGTCCGGCACGGGAATGCCCCAGCGGAAGCTGGTGCGGCTCACCGAGAGGTCGCGCAATCCGCCGCGCACGAAGCTGATCACCTCGTTGCGGCGGGTGGCCGGCGCGATGAAGTCGGGGTTTTCCTCGTAGAATTTCAGCAGCTTGTCCTGCCATTGCGACAGGCGGAAGAAATAGCTCGGCTCCGTCACCCATTCCGCCACCGCCCCGCTGGGGGCGATGCGGGTGCCGTCCGGGCGCGAGGTGAGCTCGTCCTCGTCGTAGAACGCCTCGTCGCGCACCGCGTACCAGCCGGCATAGCTGCCGAGATAGATTTCGTCCGCCGCGCGCAGCCGCCGCCACAGCTCGGAACAGGCGGCCTTGTGCCGCGCCTGGGTGGTGCGGATGAAATCGGTGTTGGAGATGCCCATCCGGCCCGCCAGGTCCTGGAACACCGCGCTGATCCGGTCGGTGAAGGCCTGCGGGTCCATGCCCGCCTCGGCGGCGGCCTTCTCCACCTTCTGGCCGTGATCGTCGGTGCCCGTCAGGAACATCACGTCGAACCCGTCCAGCCGCTTCCACCGCGCCAGCACGTCGCAGGCGATGGTGGTGTAGGCGTGGCCGAGATGCGGCGCGCCGTTCACGTAATAGATGGGCGTGGTGAGATAATACTTCGGTTTCATGACTCTTTTTCAGTGCGTCGTATCAGGCCTGGGCAAGCATCAGCAGCCCGGACACCATGGCCTGGCGCCGGTCCATGTTCAGCCCAACTGTCTCCTGCTGCAACCGCGTCAGCGCGTGCCACACGTCAACCCAGGCATCAAGGGGGCGCGCGCCGAGCAGGGCGCGCTGGGCGGGGCTCGGTTCGCCGCGCCCGGCGGCGCGTACCGCCTCGGCCAGGGCGGCGCGCAGCAGGTCCATGAACAGCACGAAGGCGTCCATCTCGCGGCCCAGCCGGTCGGCCAGGGCGTGGGCGCGGCCGGCGGTCAGGCGGCGGGCGTCGGCCAGCGCCTCGTCCACCCGGCGCAAGAGGTCCTGGAAGCGGGCCATCTTC